>JBDTMB010000016.1:0-29443 GCA_039934485.1 Vicinamibacterales bacterium | reverse complement strand
CCATCCCGGCGGAAAAAGGCGAAGTCCGCAATATCACCAACACGCCCGGAGTCATCAACGCGTCGAAGACCAGCGCCGTGGCCTGCATCCCCGAGTCGCAGACGAGCGCGCAGCTTGCCGACTCCAGGGTCTTGAGCCGGGCTATCAACTCCGCCGTCGCGGTCGTGCCATAGCGCGCGTAGAGATGCGGCAGCTCGGACCAGCTGCCCTCAGCCGCAAACAGGAACGCGGCCTTCCCCTCCTGCCACGCGATCGCCCGCGCCGAGCCGAAGAGATCCAGCTGCACGGTGGGATCGTCGGGATGCAGATACGGCACACCGGCGCGCTTCGCGTGCGCGTCGAGCGCGTCGTGCAGCCGGCGCGTGGCCTCCGACATCGACGATAACGGCGGGCGCCGGACGGGACATGACGCCGGATCGAGGTACTTCACGAGGTCGCCGGCCGCAGCGCCAGCCCCGCCTGAAGTCGAAGGGAGCGAAGTCGAAGGGCGCGACGTCGAAGTGGTCACTCGAGCACTCCGAGGCACAGGCAGCGCTCCACCCGCGCGAGGTTGGTCACCGCGGCTTGCACCTCGGCGATCTTCGATTCGGAACTGGCCGAGATCATGAAGCCCAGGTGCACGCGCACGTCCTCGCCGCGGCTCGCCCGGTTCTGGACAGTCAGGCCAAGATGGCGGACCAGGCTGTCCACCCGCCGCTCGAGACCGGGGTGCGGCTCCGCGGTGATGCGCAGGTAATGACGCCGGGCCGCAGGTTCGACGGCGGCGCCTTCGCGCGCGAGGGGCAGCGCCTGCGGTTCCGGCCAGCGCACCGAATTGTCCTGCGCGAGATCGATCAGATCGCCCAGCACCGCCGTGGCGGTGGGCAACGAGCCGGCGCCCTTGCCGAACAGGCTCAGGTCGCCGGACGAGGCGCAGCGCAAATACACGGCGTTGTATTCCTCTTCGACCGACGCGAGCAGGTGCCACGACGGCAGGAGGAGCGGTTCCACCGCCATGTCGAGCGCGCCATCGATGCGCGCCGCGCGCGCGATCAGGCGGATCCGGCAACCCATCGATTCGGCGAGGTCGCAGTCGGCCGGATCCAGGTCGCGAATCCCGCGAACCGGGAAACCATCGGGCCGCACCCACGCGCCAAATGCGCGGTACGCGAGGATCGACAGCTTCGCCGCGGCGTCGAGGCCGTCGAGATCCGCCGACGCCTCCGCTTCCGCAAAGCCCAGGGCCTGCGCCTCGGCCAGCGCCTCGCTCACTGTCAGCTCGGCCTGCTCGAGGCGCGTCATGATGAAGTTGCAGGTGCCGTTCAAGATCCCCGACAGGCTGTCGATCTCGTCGGCGCGATGACTGAGGTGGCGAATGATCGGAATCGCCGCCGCCGCCGCGGCTTCACAATAGAGCGGCGTCTCGGTGCGCTGCGCCAGCACGCCCAGCTCCGCGAGCTTCGACGCCAGCAGCGCCTTGTTGGCGGTGACCACCGGCTTCCCCGCCGCCAGCGCCGCGCGCAGGATCGGCTCGACCGAGTTGCCGCCGGCCACTTCGACCACGACATCCACTTCCGGATCGCTCACCAGTTCGAGCGGCCGGTCGGTGATCGGAATGCCGCTGGCACGATCGCTGCGGCGCTTGGTGAGATCGCGGACCGCGATCTTCGAGACGCGGAACCGCACGCCGTAACGCTCGGCCACTGCCGTGCGCTGCCGATCGATCATCTCGAGCAAGCCGCTGCCCACGGTTCCGCAGCCGACCATGCCGATGCGGATTTCGCGGACCGGCTGCACGCCGACGCCTTCGAAGCGCGGACGCCCCGCCGCCCGGGTCACCCCAAAGGCCCCGGCGCCGCGCAGCAACTCGGCAAGGCGATCCTGATCGGCCAGGAACGCATCGTGGCCATACAACGATTCCAGCTTCCAGAGCGACGAATGCGCGCCCACCGCCTGCAGCTCGCGGTGCAGCTCCACCTGGAGCGCCCACGGGAACAGCATGTCGCCCGGCACCCCGACGACGATCGTTTCCGCGGTTACGTGCTCGAGCGCGGCGCGCAGTCCGTTGGCGTCCTCGGCGATCGACAGCCGGTCGATGGCTTCGCTCAGCAACAGGAACGTCTTCACCGGGAAGCGTTCGGCGAAGCGCTGGCCGTGATGGTCGAGATAGTCGGCCACCGGGGGGCGTTCGAGGCCCGGCAGCAGTTTCCCAAAGCGCGTGTCCAGCTCGTCGCGGCCGCGGTACGTCAGCATCCCGAGCTGGCGCGCGCGGCTCATGCCGGTCGCCACGTCGCCGTTGCGCAGGCCATCGCGCACCAGCTCGCGCTGCAGGTGGCGGGTCGCGGTGCCCCAGCCGTCGGGACGAAGGCCCGCGGAGATCGCCACCAGCTTGGCGATGCGATCCGGATACCGCACGGCAAACGCCACGCCCACCATGCCGCCCAGGCTGGCGCCGATGAACGTGACCGGCGTCGTGCAGCCGCCGCCGTCGAGCCAGGCGGCCACGAGATCGGCCAGGCCCGATACCGACAGCGGATGCGGCACCGTCGCATCGTCGAAACCGCGCCACGTCGACCCGTTGCCGGGCCACGACGGGCAGAGCACGGTGTGGGTCGCAGGATCGATGGCGTCGGGGCCGCACAGCGCCGGCCACCAGGCTTCGTGTCCGCCCTCGTCAATCGACTTGCCGTCGCCGAAGGGAAACGGCGAGGCGGTGATGCCGCCGACGAGGACGACGACGGGTGCGGTGCCGAGCTTGGGGCCATACGCCCAGCCGCTCAGCACCACGTTGGTAATGACGTGGCCGTCGATGGTGATCGACGGCCGCTCGACGAGGATGCGGCGGGGGGCGAGGGCAGCAGTGATGGTGGTCGTCATGGCTCGAATCGCTAGGCTACTACATGTTTCATCACATCTACATCCGTGGATGTGCATAAGGGACGCCCCGACCCTTGACACCAGGGGTGACCCATGTGAGACTCAAACGGTCGTGTTTCAAACGGTCCTGACCTGCGCGTGTTGTTGCTGCGGAGAACAAGCCTCCGACCGCCGCGCTGTGTCTTCGTGGATCGTGCAGCCCTAGGGTTTCAACGCACGAACAAGTTTTCGCAGTCCCGGCCCGGAAGGCTTGCAAGCCTTCCGGGCCGTTTCGTTTTTTGTTGGCTTTCGTGGCGGCAAACCTTTAGGTTTGCCCAAGCAATTGAAAGGTGGAGTGATGAAGTCGAACCAGGTTTCGCTGTGGATGGTGGCGGCGGCAGTCGTCGCGGCCGGCTCGGCCCTCGTGCTGGCGCAGGACACCCGGTCGTTGGCCGGCAAGTGGGACGCGACCGTGACGATCAGCACCAACAACAGCGGCGTGATTACGCCCGTCGAGGTGCCGTTCCCGTTCGAGATCGCCTCCGACGGCGGCAAGCTGAAGGCGTCGTTCCTGAACGGCGCGCTGCGCATCGCCTCCACCTCGAGTTCCGTCGAAGGCGACCGGGTGGTGTTCAGCTTCGGCCAGTACGCGACGAAGATTAACGCGACCCTCAAGGACGGCGTGCTGTCCGGGCAATACGAACGGCCGAAGGGCCGCGGCAACCCGCTGCCCTTCAAGGCCACGCGCGCCGCAGCCGTGGCGTCGAACGTGAAGGCGCCGTCGATCGACGGCGTCTGGATCGTGCAGGCGAAGAGCAACAAGGGCGAATCCGCCTGGCGCTTCATCGTCGATCAAAAGGGCGCGCAGGTGACGGCGACGATCCTGCGCATCGATGGCGACACCGGGACGCTCTACGGCTCGTTCAAGGACGGCAAGTTCGTGCTCGGTCATTTCTCCGGGTCGCGGCCGCTGTTGGTCGAGGTGACGCCGAACACCGACGGCACGCTCACGATCAGCCAGAACAAGCAGGCGGGCTTGCTGGCCGCCCGCCCGGCCGAGGCCTCGGCGAAATCGCTCGGCACGCCGACCGACCCGACGCTCCACACGAGCATGAAGGATCCGAACGAGCCGTTCAAGTTCAGCTTCCCCAATCTCAAGGGCGAGATCGAATCGAACACTGATCCGAAGTTCAAGGGCAAGGTGTTGCTCGTGAACATCGCCGGCAGCTGGTGCCCGAATTGCCACGACGAGACGCCGTTCCTGGTGTCGCTCTACAAGAAGTACAAGGCGAAGGGGTTCGAGAGTGTCGGGTTGTCGTTTGAAGAAGACGAACAGCAGCCGGGGCTCGCCCGGCTGAGGGCGTTCAACGACAACTACGGCATTGATTACACCGTGCTCGTGCCGGGCAACCCCGATCAGTTGAACGAGAAGGTGCCGCAAGCCAAGAACCTCGACGCCTTCCCGACGTCGTTCTTCATCGGCCGCGACGGCCGCGTGCGCGCCGTGCACGCCGGCTTCCCGAGCCCGGGGAGCGGCGAGTTCTACAAGGAAGCGGAGAAAGAGGTCACGACGCTCGTCGAGAAGCTGCTCGCCGAACGCGCGCCGGGGACGGCGGCCCGATGAAGAACGCTTGCTTGCTCGCGGGCCTCATCGTGCTCGCCGCTTCGGCCGACCCTAAAGGGTCGGCCCTCCATTATTCATGGAGGGCGGGGGCTTTAGCCCCCGCCTTACAACAGCGACCGAGAGCGGAAGTGACGCCGGTGGTGGAGACCTCGCCGGTGCGTCCCGGCGCGGCGGCGGAGCTGGCGCTGAAGGTGAAGCTCCCGATCGACGTCCACGTTCAGTCGGACAAGCCGCGGGATCCGAACTTGATCCCGACGGTCTTGACGCTGGAGGCACCCGCGGGCGTCAAGGTCGAATCGATCACCTATCCCAAGGCCAGCGATCTCAAACAAAAGAGCGGCGGCCCGCCGCTCGCGGTGTTCGGCAGCGAGTTCACGATCAACGTGAAGGTGTCGGTGGCCGCGACGATCGGCGAGGGTGACCTCACCCTGCCGGCGAAGTTTCGATACCAGGCTTGCAACGAGTCGCTGTGCTTCCCGCCGGCCACGGCCACGACGCAGTGGACGCTGAAGGTGCAGCACGTGGAATAAGATACCGGCGGCATGAGAAACGCGATCCGCACGCTGCACCTGTCGATCGCGCTCGTCGCCGCCATCTTCGTCGTCATCCTCGGCGTAACCGGCAGCATCATGGCGTTCGAGCCCGAGCTCGATCACGCGCTGCACCGCAACCTGTGGCATGTCGATCCGCAGGGCCGTCCCCTCTCACTCGACGAGCTCGCCACGAGGGTCGCGGCGGCGTATCCGGGCCAACGCGTGACCGCGATCTCGGTCTCGGAAGCGCCCGACCTCGCGGCGCGGGTGTCGATGCCGGGCAGGAACCTCTTCGTCAACCCCTATACCGGCAGCGTGATCGGCCCTGGCCCGGCGGCGCCGGACCTGCTCGCCAGGATTCACCAGCTCCACCTGCGCCTGCTGTGGATGTCGCATCCCGACGCCGGCAAGAAGATCGTCGGCGCGATGGACATCGCGATGATCTTCCTGGTCCTCTCCGGCTTCTACCTCTGGTGGCCGCTCAAGCGGGTCACCATTACCTGGAACGCCTCGCGGCGACGGCGATGGCTCGACGTCCACGCCGTCACCGGCATCGGCGTCTTCGTGTTTCTCCTCTTGCTTGGCATCACCGGCGCGGCGATCGCCTTCGACGGCGCGGAAGATCTGATGTACCGCGTCACCGGGTCGCAACCGGCGGCGCGGCCCGCGCACGTCGTGACGCCGATCCCCGCCGGCCGCATCTCGATCGATCGCGCCATGGCGATCGCGGCCGCCGCCATCCCGGGCACGACGCCGTTCCAGATTTCGATCCCCAGGCCCGACGGCACCTTCGGCATCCGCTCGCGCTTTCCCGAGGACCTCACGCCCGGCGGACGCAGCCGCGTCGAAGTCGATCAATACACGGGCGAGGTCGTCTTCGCAGAAGGCTCGCGCACGGCGCCGGCGGGGACGCGCGCCGTCATCCTCAATCGCGCGATCCACACCGGCGACGTGTTCGGGATGCCGAGCCGGATCCTGATGTCGCTCGCCAGCGTGCTCACCGTGGTGATGGCGACCAGCGGCTTGCTGACGTGGTGGAATCGGAGGCGTACCGGGAGGTGACACTTGTCCCACCCGGGCGGCCTTTTCGGTTGCCGGCCGGACGCCCCGTCCCGGCGCGCAGGCCAAGTTGGCGTTTTGGGGGCGAATTCTCTATGATGTGGGCCTCTGGCGACGGTGGCCGGGACCGATTCCCCGGCGGGAGGACCTGATGGCTCGATCAACTCGGTACGCGGCGGTTCTGGCGGCATCGTTCATCGTTGGCGGGCTCCTCGCGACGCCGGCCCTCGCGCAAACCGCAGCTCCCACATTCTCCAAGGACGTGGCGCCGATCTTCCAGGCGAAATGCCAGGCTTGCCACCAACCCAACTCGATCGCGCCGATGTCGCTCATCAACTTCGCGGAGAGCCGTCCGTGGGCGCGCTCGATCAAGCAGCGCGTCTCGACGCGGCAGATGCCGCCGTGGCACATCGACCAGAGCGTGGGCGTTCAGCAGTTCAAGAACGACATGTCGCTCAGCCAGAAGGAAATCGACACCGTCGTCGCCTGGGTGGATGCCGGTGCGCCGCAGGGCGACCCGAAGGACATGCCGCCCGCCAAGGCGATTGCCAACGACAACGAATGGCTCGCGGTGAAGGACGGCTTCGGGCCGCCCGACATCGTCATCAAGTCGAGCGAATACACGATGCCGGCGAAGCACCAGGACGTCTGGTACCGCCCGCAGAACGACATCCCGATTACCGAGCCGCGCTGGGTGAAGCTCGTGGAAATCCGCCCGTCGAACCTCAAGGCGCGGAAGACCATCCATCACTCGATCGCCTACCTGATGCTCAACGACGATCCCGACGCCGTCAACACCGGCACCGCCAACGGCCCGGCGCCGGCCGCCTCGCGCGACGACCTGGTGGCCCGCCGCCCGCAGCTCATGGAATGGGCCATCGGCAAGGGCTACGACGCGTTCCGCCCCGGCACCGGCAAGCTGATTCTCCCCGGCGAGAAGATTTCCTGGGACCAGCACATTCACGCCGCGTCCGAGGACGTGGACAGCGGTTCGGAGATCGGCCTGTGGCTCTATCCGAAAGGCCAGGAACCCAAGAAGCGCAGCTACCTCATAGGGTTCACCGGCTTGCGCGAGCGCGGCTTCCTCGACATTCCGCCCAACTCGCTCTCGTTCACCGAGGGCTTCACGGTGCTGAAGGAAAACACGATCATCACCAACTTCCAGCCGCACTTCCACCTCCGTGGCAAGGCGATGCAGGTTGAGGCGATCCTGCCCGACGGCGCACGCCAGATCGTCAGCTACGTCGGCAACTTCAACTTCAACTGGATGACCAACTACATCTACACGGACGACGCGGCGCCGGTGTTCCCCAAGGGCACGGTGATCCACGTCAGCGCCTGGTACGACAACACCAAGAACAACCCGACCAATCCCGACCCCGACCAGTGGGTCGGCTACGGCGATCGCACCGTCGACGAAATGGCTCACGCCTGGATGAACGTCGTCTACCTGGACGACGCGGAATACAAGGCGCTGCTGGCCGAACGCAAGGCCAAGACGACCACCGAGCGCGAGCGACAGTAGCCGCCCGCCTCACCGTCCGTGAAAAACTATGGCTAGAAGTGTGTTCATCAAGCTGTGTGCCGTTGCGATCGTCGCCGGCTCGGTAATGGTCTCGGCGCAAGCGCCCATTCAACTCCCGATGGAGCCGCCGCGCGAGTTCGGCACCAGCATCACCGGGTCGATGGAAGGCTGGTTCGAGAACCCGGACGGCTCCAAGACCTTCATCGTCGGCTACCTGAATCGCAACGCCAAGCAGGAGATCGACATTCCGATCGGCCCGAACAACAACATCGAGCCCGGCGGGCCGGACTTCGGCCAGCCCACGCACTTCATGCCCCACCGCCAGCTCGGGATGTTCACGGTGACGGTCCCGAAGGAATTCACCGCGCAGCAGCGGCTGACGTGGAGCATCACCGTCAACGGCAAGACCAACACGATTCCGCTCAAGCTCACGCCCGACTACATCCTGCAGCCGTTCAAGGATGTCGCGGTCGGCAACACGCCGCCGATCATCAAGTTCTCGCCGGACGGGCCGACGATCCA
This sequence comes from Vicinamibacterales bacterium, assembly GCA_039934485.1. Taxonomy (GTDB): domain Bacteria; phylum Acidobacteriota; class Vicinamibacteria; order Vicinamibacterales; family UBA2999; genus 12-FULL-67-14b. Next base: position 21,345 of record JBDTMB010000016.1, on the reverse strand, counting down.
GGGACCGATCGCGGCGATGTCGCGCGCCGTCGCCATGACCGTGAAGGTGGGACAACCACTCTCGCTGCCGATGTGGGCCACCGACGATGGGAAGTACACGAGCGGCTCGAACGCGCAGCCGCGCAACCTGCCGCCGCCGATCGAGCTCGATTGGTCCAAGTACCGCGGCCCGGGGACCGTGACCTTCGCGAAAGCGAAACCTGAAGTGAAGGTCCTCGCCGGCGGTCCCGTGGGCGTGGAGTTCCGCGGTGAAGCCACGACCACCGTGACGTTCGGCGCACCCGGCGACTACGTGCTGCACCTCAACGTCGATGATTTCTCCGGGCGCGGCAGCGGCGAGACCGGCTGTTGCTGGACCACGGCGATGGTGAAGGTCACCGTCGCGCCGTAAGCCGGCTTCGGGTATACTCCCGGCCTCCATCCGTTAGCGCCTCAGGAGGCCCAAATGCGTATCAGACCCCTCGTCTTCGTCGGCGCCGCGCTCGTTTGTACCCTCGCCTTTGCACATGCCGCGTCCGCGCAGGATCCGGTTGGCGTGTGGAAAATGAACCCCGCAAAATCCAAGTACAGTCCCGGCCCCGCCCCAAAGACTGCGACGATCACCACGACCGCGGTTGCAGGCGGCCGCTACAAGGCGGTGAACGAGGCGGTCCCGGCCACAGGGGCCCCGACCAAGTCGGAAGTCACCTGGGCGTTTGACGGCAAGGACCACCCAGTGACGGGCAACCCCAACGCCGACACGCAGGCCTATACCAAGGTGGACGCGCGCCACTACACCGTCGTCGCCAAGAAGGGTGGCAAGGTCACGGTGACGACGAAAGTCGAACTGGCCGCCGATGGCAAGTCGCGGACCGCGACGCAGGCGGGCACCGACGCGCAGGGCAAGCCCGTCAACAACATGATCTGGTACGACAAACAGTAAGCCGGAGGAATCAAAATGAGGCGACCACTGATTTTGGCTGCGGTCCTGTTGGTGGTCGTCTCACTTTCCGCGCAGCAGCGCGACCGTGCACCGCAGAACGAATCGATCAGGCAGGACGACCTGCGCGCCGATCTCTTCTTCGTCGCCGGCGACGCGATGCGCGGGCGGCTCACCGACACCGACGAGAACCGCGCCACCGCCGACTACATCCGCTCACGCTTCGAACGCAACGGCTTCAAGCCGGCCGCGCAAGGCAACTCCTACTTCCAGAACTACAACCTGATGACCGCCACGCTCGGCGAGGGCAACGCCCTCGACGTGCTCGGCGCCGACGGCGCGGCCAGGCACCTGCGGGAAGGCCAGGAGTTTTATCCGCAGCGCTTCGGCGCCAGCGGTCACGTGTCGGCACCGGTGGTCTTCGTCGGTTTTGGCATCACCGCCCCGCGATTGCAATACGACGATTACAACGGCGACGTGAAGGGCAAGATCGTGCTCGCGCTCGACCACGAGCCGGGCGAGCGCGATGCCAACAGCCCGTTCGACGGCGTCGTGACCTCGGAGCCGTCCACCGGATGGCGCAAGGCGCTGGCCGCGCAGGAGAAGGGCGCCGCGGCGATCCTCTTCGTCAGCGACGTGCATAACCACCCCGCGACCGCGAATTTCGAGCAGGCGGCGCGGAACGCGTGGCCGGAGAAGCCGCCCCGGATTCTCAACTACATGCTCGCGACGTGGTCGGATCGCCTGCACATCCCCGCCGCGCAGATCTCACCGGCCCTGGCCGAGTCGCTGGTCGCCGGCACCGGCAAGACGCTGCTCGAACTGGCGAAATCAGCGGAAACCGCGCGCGGCTTTGCGCCGCTTTTGCTGCCGGGCGAAAAACTCGACCTCCGCACCGCCGTCGATCGCCACATCGTCCCCGATCGCAATGTGGTGGCGCTGCTCGAGGGCAGCGATCCCGTGCTCAAGAACGAGTGGGTGCTCGTCACCGCGCACTTCGATCACAACGGCGCCGACGGCACGCAGATCTTCAACGGCGCCGACGACAACGGCTCCGGCACGGTGGCATTGCTCGAGATCGCCGATGCCTACGCGCTCGCCGCCCAGGAGGGCCGGCGGCCGCGCCGCAGCATCCTGTTTGCGGCGTGGAATTCCGAAGAGCGCGGGCTGCTCGGCGCGTGGGCGTACACGGAAGAACCGCTGGCGCCGCTCTCGACGATCACCGCCATCCTGAACATGGACATGGTGGGCCGCAACGAGGAAGTGGAAGCCGGCGGCGGCCCCAGGTTCAACGGCCTCGAGGTGCAGACCGCGGAATCCAACAACAACGCCGTCAACATGATGGGCTTCCTCCGCGCGCCCGATGTGGCGGCCGCGGTGGACCGGGCCAACGCCGGCATCGGCCTCGAGATCAAGAAGCGCTACGACAACAACACCTCAAACCTCGTGCGCCGCAGCGACCAATGGCCGTTCCTGCAACGCGGGGTCCCGGGCCTCGGCTTCATGACCGGCCTGCACCCCGACTACCACACGGTGTACGACCGTCCGGAGAAGATCAACTACGCGAAGATGGAAAAGATCGCGCGATTGATTCACCAGGCGAGCTGGGATCTGGCCAACGCCGATGGCCGCCCAAGGACCGTTACGAAGGACTAAAGCCCTTATTAAAAAGCACTTGACAGGCCATATGTGCAATGTGCACATTACACATATGGCTACCAAGACGGTGTCGTTGAAGGACGAGGCCTACGAACGCCTTCGGGCGGCGCGGCGCTATCCCGCCGAGTCGTTCAGCGAGGTGGTCTTGCGCGCAACATGGCCGGAAGACACCATCACAGCGAAGGCGTTGCTCGCTCTTTATCGAGCCGGACGTCCGCACCTCACCGACAAGGAAATCGATCGGATCGAAGTCTACAAGCGTGACGATCTGCCACCGGAGGACAAGTGGGCCGGGCAGTAATCGTCGAATCCAGTTTCCTGATCGATCTCGAACGCGAGCACAAGCGGGGCAAGGCGGGACCGGCGATCGATTTCATGGAGGCCAACGAGGACGCGCGGCTCTACATCACCTTCACGGTGGCGGGCGAGATGGCAGCCGGCGTGTCGATGTCGGACCGGGCGCGATGGGAAGCGTTCCTCGGCCCGTTCTACGTCCTGCAATCAAGCCCGGAAGTCTGCTGGCACTACGGGAAGACCTACCGATACCTGAAGGACAACGCGCGCCTGATCGGTGGCAACGATCTCTGGATCGCTGCCACCGCCCTGGCCTACGACATGCCCCTCGTCACGAGAAACGAGGAGCACTTCAGGCGCGTGCCCGGCCTGGACCTCGCACCGTACGCACCCCAGGAACCGGACGCCCGCTAGGCACCCTATTTTCGGCTGATGGGTGGGACGATGCCGTTCACGCGATAGGCGGTGACGAGCTTGCCGTAGTGTTCGCCCTGGTGTTCGAGCCAGCCAATCAAGGACGGCGACTGCTTCGCCTCCACCATCGGGAACGACGCGGCGATCGCCGCTTCCATCTCCGCCACCATCGACGCGCGGGTCTTCGGCTTGCCGGCGTCGGCCTTCTCGCGCGCCTCGAAGTCGAACTTCTCGCCCTTGGCCACCGCGGTCGTCATTTCCAGCCCGATCGTCACGTGACGCAGCTCCTCGAGCACGCTGCGCGAGTCGGGGTGCGGCTTCCATCCGAGCTTGGCGTCGGGAAACTGCGTGTCCTTGGCCATCGCCAGGATCTTGTTGTGCACGGCTTTCCAGTTGTTCACGATCGTGGATTCGTAGGTCGCAGGCGGCTTCGGCGCCTGTTCGGCGGCGGCGATCGCGCCGATGCCGAACACGAGCGCTGCCAGGATGGCGAGATGCGAGAGTCGTTTCATTACCAGGACCTCCAGGGTTGCGGACCGATGCAGAGAGATTGGCCCGATCATCGCCGGAAGTGTCGGCGAGTGACGAAGAATGTGACGAACCTGACCTTAGGGACGCCGCCACTCAGACTCGAAATGGTTCACGCCCGGCGAGCCTCGTGGCCACGACGGCAAGCGCGTCGACGAAGGCCCCGATTGCGCGCGCATCGATGACCTCGGGACCTCGATCCGACGGGTTGTGAAACATGGCGTTGCTGCCAATCAATGACACGTAACGGCCGCCCCCGCGATGGACGACTTCGGCCTCCCCACCCGGCACACGGTTGCGAGGCGCCCGCACGTCGATTGTCAGGTTGTTTGATGTCATCGCCTGTGCCAGCACACGCTCGATCTCATCGTCCGAAGCCTGCAGCGTGTTGCCGCCTGCTTGCGGGAGACTGGCCGATGGCGGGACCACCGACGTCGTGTCGGCTGGGCGCGGCTGTCTGTTTGGCCTCATGGCTGCACCGATGTTTGCGCCAAGATGGATCCACCCTACGCTGCCGGTGACGATGCCGGGCCTGCGATCGACAAACGCGTTGATCCCGAGGTGGCCGAGCTCGTGGCCGCTGGACGCGACCAACACCACGTCACGCGCCGGCTTTGCCCGAGACAGCACCCGCATCAACTCCAGCCAGCACGCAAGGCCTCCCCCTCGTTCGCTGGCGCACCAATACCAGCCACTCCGCGGCGTCATGATCACGAGCGGCGGCAGCGTCGGATCGGCGCCCGTGATTTTGGCCGTGACGTTCAGGGCCTCGGCGGTGGTCCGTTTGACATGAGCCAGGACCCGAACGTCGGCGCCTCGCTGCGCCTGCTCCTGCAGCCAACCCGCAAGCTCGCTGCCCACCTGCAGGACTGGCGGACCGAAGGGTTGCAGGAAGGAGTCCGCATTGCTTGGGCAGAGTCCCGGCTGACCACCACGAGTCACACACACGATCGCCTGGTGTCGGTTCTTCCGGCGGGCGTCGCCCAGGGGACCGGCGCCTGCGGCGTTGGGTATCGTTTCCGCGAGGCCGATCTCCGCGTCGCTTTCAAGCGATCCAAGCCGGCCCTTGATACCCTGTTCGTTCGTGAACGCCGCGTCAAAGAGCGGAATGCCCTCGATGCGCCGGTCGCCGACCATCAGCGCCGCCGCTTGCGGGTCGAGACGCTGAATCGAGAACGATTCGAGCGAACCCGTCACGCCGGCCGCGCGCGCCTCGTCACGCAGCCAGTTCGCAGACGCGCGATCGACTGATGTTGCTGTCCGATGGAATCCCTGATCCTCGAAGGCATGGATGATCCGGCGAATACGGTCTTCGCGAAGGGATGCCTCGGTGATTTGTGCTGCGGAGCGTCGAGACCACCCCATCAACGCCAGCGTGTTCAGGGCCGTCAACTCACACCATTTCCGCCGACTGAGCTTCATCTGTGGCATGGCGGGCTCCAATCTTGTTCCATAGTCAGCGAGTCTGCAGCGGAGGACGATAGTATTAGAGGCCTCTGGCAAAGGAGAAGCCCGACCCGAAGGCATCCGACATCCGCGCGTGGTTTATCGTCGCCTTCTTCGGCCCGATTGGCGTTATCCTCGCGGGGCTGTGCTGGTTTGTCGAACGGGTGTGCTTCCTGGAGGCGTGTGATGCAGCGTCGACTGACACTGATGGGAATTCTGACGGCAGGCGTCCTGACCATGGGCGCGGTGCAAGCGCGGCAACCCGCGGCACCGAGCCGCGCCCTCAACGTCGAGAAGGTCAAAGACAATCTCTACTTCCTCAACGGCGCCGACTCGGCCGGTACCGACAGCGGCGGGAACACCGCAGTCTTCATCACCGCCAATGGCGTGGTGCTCGTCGACACCAAAAACCCTGGCTGGGGACAGGCCATTCTCGACAAGGTGAAGACCGTCACCAACAAGCCGATCACGCACATCATCAATACGCACACGCACGGCGATCACGTCGGCAGCAACGAGTTCTTCCCTGCCACCGTCGAGGTCGTCACGCAGGAGAATACGGCGGCGAACATGGCGAAGATGTCGAACTTTGCCGGCGACAAGAAGTTCGCGCTGCCTGACAAGACCTTCAAGGACAAGATGACGCTGTTCAGCGGCAAGGACGCGATCGACCTGTACTACTTCGGACCGGGGCATACCAACGGCGATGCGTTTGTGGTGTTCCGCGATCTTCGGGTGATGCACGCCGGAGACATTTTCGCGCGCCAGGGCGCGCCGCTCCTCGACCTCGACAACGGCGGCAGCGGCGTCAAGATTGGCGATTCGCTGGCCACCGCCTACGCCTCGATCAAGAACGTCGACAGCATCATCACCGGCCACAGCACCGTGATGAAATTTGCCGACCTCAACGACATTGCCGAGTTCAACAAGGCATTTCTGGCCGCGGCGCAGGCCGCGATCAAGGCCGGCAGGACAGCGGATCAGGCCCTGGCGGAGTTGAAGTTGCCGGCGAAGTTCGCCAACTACACCATGACCCGCGCGAAAGAGAACATGCCCAAGCTTTATAAGGAGCTTGGGAAGTAGATCGCCGGGCTCGTCGTGCGTCCAAAGGGAAAGCTGTTCTTCTTTTGCGGCAAGATGGCGGCCGGCAAGTCCACGCTCGCCGGGGCGCTTGCCGCGCGTCACGACGCGGTCCTGTGGTCGCAAGACGAGCTGGCCGAGACCCTCTTCCCCAGCCAGATCGTGAACGTCGCGACCTACCTCGAGTATTCGTCGAGGATTGGACGGATGGTCGCGCCGCACGTGGCGGCGGTCCTGTCGAGGGGCGTGAACGTCGTGCTGGACTTCCCGGCCAACACCCGGACCCAGCGCGCGTGGTTCCGCGGAATCATCGATGCGGCCGGTGTCGAATACGAGCTGCACCTGCTGGACACCCCCGACGACATCTGCAAGGCGCAGCTCAAGGCGAGAAGCGCGCACCTCCCGCCAGGGACGAAGTGGACGACCGAGGCGGACTTTGAGTTGATTGCGTCGCACTTCCAGCGGCCCGCCGAGGACGAAGGCTTCACCGTCATCGTCCACACGCGCGTTTCGAAACAAGTTTGAGAGAATAGGTCATGCATTCGCCGGGTCCCGTCCCGGTGTTGGCCGCCCGATGACGTCATCGTCGCCGACGAGGACGGGGCCGTCGTCATACCCGCCGCGCTCGTCGACGAAGTCTCGACCCTCGCGGTGGAACAGGAGCGGACCGCGGATACGCCGCAGAGATGCTCGATTAGGGCGCGTCGCCGCTCAGGGCCGCGACTGGCCCAGCGCTTCGATGTCGCCGAGATCTTTCGTCCGTCCGGTCGCACGCTTGTTCTTGATAAATGCCTCGCGTCCGATGAAGTCCACGTCAATGGAATCGAACGGCGCACGGTGCCGCGTCGGCCACGCTTCGTCGAAGGTCAATCCGGTGAGCTGGGTCAGCACGTCAATGCGTGCGGGAGGCAGTCCCATCTGAAATACGATGCCAGGACGGCTGAAATCGCCGGCTGTGATCTCCGTCAGCGGCGCGCCAAATGCCGCGAGTGCTTGAACCACACGGGAGGCGTTCTCCGGCGTCGGATCGACCCACACGTCGAGGTCGCCGGTGGCCCGTGGCCGGCCATGAGCACCGAGGGCGTAGGCACCAACCACGAGGAAGCGGACGTTATGAGCGGCGAACGCTCGCAACAGATCGAGAAAGTCCTGGTTCATGCGGGAACTCGCCGCGGAGCCGCCACTGCTCTTCACTGAGTTTCCAGACCTGCCGGATGCGGTCGGCCTCGGGAATGGCCGCCCAATACGCGGCGTCATCGCGATCGTGGGCCTCGAGCGACGGATAGACGCGCACCTGCATGCGTTCGCGACGGGGTGAGGCGTCGTCCATCGGCATCAGTATCCCACGGATCACGGCGTCCGTATCCCACCGACCCTGATGAATCACGCTGATGTCCGTACTAGGTTTCTGGCGCAATGACGCGGCCGGCGATCACGGCCGCGGCAATCCCACCCGTGACGTTCGCCAGCGTCCTCACCATGTCGGGAATGGCGTCAGCACCGAGCAGGATCCCGATTGCTCCCGGCGGAATGCCGGCGGCCGCGAGCACGGGCGTCATCACGATGATGCTGCCGCCAGGCACACCGGGACTCGCGACGCTCATCAGGATGGTGGTGATCAAGACCGACCCCAACTGCGCCGTTGACAGAGACACGTCAAAGAGGCGGGCGGCAAACAACACCGCCACCATCTGCCCCACCGCCGCGCCGACCCGCAACGTGGTCGCCGCCAACGGGATCACGAGTGCAACAGACGCTGCGGGGACGTCGAGCGATTTCGCCGCGTCGATCATCGCCGGCAACGTCGCCATGGTCGATCGCGACGACAGCGCGAGCGCCTGCGCCGGCAGGCACGCGCGGGCGAAACGAGCCATCGACACGCGGCCCACGATCGCCGTTGCCGGATAGACAATGACGGCGAGCACGACGAGCGTCAGGATCACCGCGACCGCCACATAGTTGGCGAGCAGACCGGCGACGCTCACACCCATTCGCGCCGCCAGCGGCGCGCTGAGCGCCATCACGCCAATAGGGGCCAGCGACACGACCCATCGCACGACCACCAGCATCGCGTCGGCAAGCGCGCCGAAGAAGGTCGTGAGCGCGCGCCGGCGCTCATCGTCCAACCGGCCGACGGCGAGCCCAAACAGGATCGTGAACACGATCAGCGGCAGCACCGAGCCATCAGCCGCGGCCTTGATCGCATTGGCCGGCACCAAATCAATCAGCCAGGTTCCCAATCCGACCGCCGGCGCCGTCACGGGTGCACCGGCCATGGCGCCCTGCCGCAGCTCGGTCGCGGCAGTGGCATCGATCGGAATCCACGCGAGCAAGGGGGCGCCGACCAGCATCGCGATCATGGCGGCGCTCACGGGCAGCATGATCAGGGCGATGCTGCGCGCGCCAAGACCGGACAACACCTTGGAGCCCTGAGCCGATCCGAGTCCTGCCACCAGCATCCCCACCACGAGCGGGACGACGGTCATGCGGATGGCGTTGACGAAGATGGCGCCGGCGACCTCGGCGCCGTCGATCACCGTGGCGAGCCAGGATGGGCCTACGCGCGCCGCGAGCCCCAACACGATGCCAGCGGCAAACCCTGCGAGGACCCATCCGGTCGAAGAGTACGAGCGCCTGGTGTCTGATAATCCCAACGTGGTGTCGATTCTATTCGCTCGCGATAAGATATCGCCGGCCCTGCCTTGTTGAACCTGGCCGCTCGATTACTGACTGCCGGGACGCTGGCACTTGCGCCCTCGCAATCGCCGTCCCTGCCGGCTATCGCCCAGCTCGACTGCGCTCCCTGGGACGGCCCCGCGTTTTCGATCGCGATCGGCCGCGAAGGCGCGAAGACCGTCGACGCCGCGCATCCCTGGCTGCGAATATCGATCTGGCATGACGCAGCCGCCAGGCACGGGGCCACCTACCGCTTTCCGGACACCGACGGGAAGACTGGTGCTGTTGAATACCGCGGGAGCGCCTTCCCAAGCGTGACTGGAACGGTGACGTTCCCCCGCGAGGTGCCGGCAAAAGACATCGACGGATCGTTCGATCTCGTCGCGCCCGATGGCCGTCATCTTTCCGGCCGGTTTCATGGCGGGTGGAGTCCGCGAACGATGATGTGCGGCGTGATGAAGTGACGACGGCTGGCCGGTGCCCGCAAATGCAAACACCTGGGCGGCGTTCAAGGGTTAGACCTCCACCACGCCCTCCAGGTAGAACACGCACGCGCCCTCGAGCTCGACGCGATCGCCGGACAGCCGGCAAGTGATCTCCCCGCCGCGCTGTGATGCCTGGAAGGCGCGGAAGTCGGTCTTGCCGAGTCGCCCGGCCCAGTAGGGGACCAGCGCGCAGTGCGCACCGCCGGTCACGGGATCCTCGGGAATGCCCTTGGCCGGCGCAAAGTAGCGGCTCACGAAATCGTAGTGACTGCCACCGCGGGCCGTCACGATCACGCCGCTGCGATCCAGGCGGGCAATCGCGGCGATATCCGGAGCCAGTTCACGCACCATCGTCTCGCTCTCGAGCACGGCGAGGTAGTTGAACGCATCGACCACGACCTCGATGGGCGTCGCGCCGAGTGCGTCGACCATGCCTTCCGGTGTCGGGACGGGCCGGGACGGCCGCGCCGGGAAGTCCATGTGGTACCCCGCTTCCGTCCTGGTCACCGTGAGCGGACCGCTCAGCGTGTGAAAGACCACGCGGCGGCGTCCGGGCTCCAGCCGCTCCATCACCACAGCGGCACTCGCCAGCGTGGCATGGCCGCACAGCGGCACTTCGACGGTCGGCGTGAACCAGCGAAGGCGGTAGTCGTTGCCATCGCGCACGAGACACGCGGTCTCAGCCAGGTTGTTCTCGGCGGCCAGGGCCTGAAGCAACGCGGACTCAGGAAAGCTTTCCATCAGCATCACGGCGGCGGGGTTTCCCGCGAAGCGGCGGGTCGTGAACGCATCAAGCTGGAAGATTGGAATTCGCATGGATGACTTTCGTGGCGCCGGCTGCTGAGGGTGGGCAGTATAATCCGCCCGACCTCATGGCCCGATCCCTTTCGGCCTCACAGGCGATCGTCTACGGCGGCGTTACGGTGGGCGCACTCGACCTGGCCGACGCCGGTGTCTTCTTTTACTTCCGCAGCGGCGCCACGCCGGTGGCCATCCTGCACAGCATCGCCTCGGGATGGGTGGGCCCGGCGGTGGCGCGCGACGGCGGCATGACCACCGCGGCGCTCGGCTTTGTCAGCCACTTCCTGATCGCGTTCATCATCGTGACGATCTACTTCGCCGCCAGCCGGGTGATCCCGGTCCTGCGGACCAGGCCTGTCGTTTGCGGCCTCGCCTACGGCGCGCTTGCTTATTTCGTGATGACCTACGGCGTGGTGCCGATGTCGCAGGCGCGATCGGGGGGTCCGTTCGTGCTGCCGGTCTTCCTCAACGGACTGCTGATTCACGTGTTCGGCGTCGGCCTGCCGAGCGCGTGGTTCGCGTCGGCGGCGACGCGCACCCAACCCCTGAAGCCTGTGGCCCCCGAAGCCCGTGGCCCCCGAAGCCCGCAGCCTGAAGCCTGATATGGGCGTCGCGTCACACCTCGGCATCAAGCTGGGCGACTACGACCGCAGTATCCGCACGTTCATCCCCCACTACGCGGACCTGCTCGCCGCCGCCGCTGACGCGGTGGCGACGCTCGCCCCACGCCGCCCACGGGTCGTTGACCTCGGCACCGGGACCGGCGCGCTGGCCGCGCAGGTGATCAAGGCCGTGCCCGGCGCGCGCATCACCGGCATCGATGCAGACGAGGGCATGTTGAAGGTGGCACGGCAGCGCTTGCTCCGCGCCGGCAAACCTATGCCCTTCACACCGATCGTGGGCGACTTCCTGTCGACGCCGCTGCACTCGTCCGAGGTGATCACGGCGTCGTTTTCCCTGCATCACGTGGCGTCTCGGACCAAGAAAGCCGCACTCTACCGCCGATGCGCCGGGGCCCTCCAAGGTGGGGGCAAACCTTCAGGTTTGCCCAACGGCATCTTCGTCAGCGCGGACTGTTATCTGTCGTCGAACCAACGGCTCCAGAAGCGCCAGCGCGCGCAGTGGTTGGCACACCTGGCACGCACCCACGGACCCACCAAAGCCGAGGGGTTTTTGCGCGCCTGGGCGAAGGAGGACTTCTACTTCACGCTGGACGCGGAGGTGGACCTGCTGGAAGCCGCGGGTTTCACGGTCGACGTGTTCTGGCGGCGCGGCGCCTTCGCGGTGATCGTCGGTTCGTAACCCGGCGGCGTCCGCCCGCCGGCGTGCCGGATGCCCCATTCGACCATCGCCCGGATCACGGGCCGCAAGTCCTCGCCCTTGGCGGTGAGGCGGTACTCGACGCGCGGCGGATGCTGGCTGTAGCGGCGCGCCCGGATGATGCCCTTGGCGGCGAGCCGCTTGAGCCGTTCCGCCAGGATGTTGGTGGGGATGCCCTCGGAGGACTCGAGGAACTCCGCGAAGCGGCGCTTGCCGCGGACGACGTCGCGGACCACGAGCAGCGACCAGCGGTCGCCGAGCAGGTCCAGGGTGCACGAGACCGGGCAACGGGAGCGACGCACGAGGGCGGATCCGGCGCGCGGCGGCATGTCCAGCCGGAGTCTATCAAATTTCGCCAGTCACTTGCAAAATGCAAGTCACTGACGCTACGATAGCGCCCATGCGTAATCGGATCGGCGCCGCCCTTGCGTGCGCTTGCCTCGTCGTGGTGCCGGCCGCGGCCGGCGCCCAAACGCCGCCGCCACCCACCGTGGCGGCGCATCGCGTCGCGGAACCGATCCGGATCGACGGCAAGCTGGACGAGTCGGTCTACGCGTCGACGCCGGCGATCGGCGGCTTCGTGCAGCAGGAGCCGGACGAGTTCAAGCCGGCCACCGAAAAGACCGAGTCGTGGATCTTCTTCGACGAGCACAACATCTACGTGTCGGCGCGGTGCTTCGAGAGCCATCCCGAGCGGCGCGTCGCCAACGAGATGCGGCGCGACACCAACCAGCTGCGGCAGAACGACACCTTCGCGGTGTTGTTCGACACCTTTCACGATCGGCGCAATGGCTTCCTGTTCTACGCCAACGCCATCGGCGGGCTCGCCGACAGCCAGATCACCGACGAGGGCCCGCCCAACACCGACTGGAACACGGTGTGGGAGGTCAAGACCGGCACCTTCGACGGCGGCTGGACCATCGAGATGGCGATCCCGTTCAAGTCGCTGCGCTACCAGGCCGGCCGCGACCAGACGTGGGGCATCAACCTCCGCCGCGTGGTCCGCTGGAAGAACGAGTGGTCGTATCTCGCGCAGGTGCCGCGCGCGCTCACCACCTTCCGCGGCCTGCTCAAGGTGTCGTCGGCGGGGACGCTCACCGGGCTGCAGGCGCCGGCGGCCAGCCACAACATCGAATTGAAGCCGTACGCGTTGGGCAGCCTGACCACCGACCACACGGTGACGCCGCCACTCGATGGCGATGGCAGCGGCCGCGCCGGCGGCGACGTGAAGGTGGGAGTCACGCAGAGCCTGACCGCCGACCTCACGGTCAACACCGACTTTGCCCAGGTCGAAGTGGACGAACAGCAGGTCAACCTCACCCGCTTCAACCTGTTCTTCCCCGAGAAGCGTGATTTCTTTCTCGAGGGCGCCGGGATCTTCGCGTTTGCCGGGCGCGCCAGCGCCGGCCTGGCCGCCGGCAGCGGCGACACCCCGTACCTGTTCTTCACCCGCCGCATCGGCCTCGACGGCTCGCGCGAGGTGCCCTTGCGCGTGGGCGGCCGGCTGGCCGGCAAGGCCGCCGGCTTCACGCTGGGCGTGCTCAACGTGCAGACCGGGGAGGACGAGATCGCGAAGGCCGCGTCCACCAACTTCACCGTCCTGCGCGCCAAGCGCGACATCCTGCGCCGCAGCAGCGTCGGCGGCATGTACACGCACCGCACCGCCACGCCGGGCAAGATCGGCTCGAACGACGGCTTCGGCATCGACACCACGTTCTCGTTCTACCAGAACGTGCACGTCGACGGTTACCTCGCCGGGACCCACAGCGACGGCAAGAGCGGCGACGACCTCAGCTACCGCGGCTTCTTCGACTACAACGCCGACCGCTACGGCGTGCAGGCCGAGCGCCTGATGGTCGAACCCAACTTCCTGCCGGAGATTGGCTTCCTGCGCCGCGCCGACTTCCGCCGCAACTTTGGCCTGGCCCGTTACAGCCCGCGGCCGAAGGGCGTGCCCAACCTTCGCAAGCTGACGCTGCAAGGCAGCGTCAACTACACCACCAACAACGACAACCGCCTCGACACCCGCGAGCAGGTGGCGCAGTTCCAGAGCGAGTTCACCAACAGCGACGTCGCGATGGTGACCTACACCGACAACTTCGAACGCCTGGTGCGGCCGTTTGCGATTGCGCCGGGCATCCGCATCCCGGTCGGCACCTACAACTTCCACACCATGCAGCTGTCCTACACCGGTGGCCAGCAGCGCAAGATCTCCGGCGCCGTGGTCTACGAGCGCGGCACCTTCTACGACGGCGACCGCCAGTCGATCGCCTTGAACTCGGCGCGCCTGCAGGTCACGCCGCAGGTCTCGATCGAGCCGTCCTTCTCGATCAACCAGGTCGACCTCGTCGAGGGCTCCTTCACCGCCACGGTCGCACGGTCGCGGCTGACCTACACGCTCACGCCGCGGATGTTCGTCAGCGGCATCGTGCAATACAATTCCACCGGCACCTCGGTGGGCAGCAACCTCCGGTTCCGCTGGGAATACCGCCCCGGCAGCGAGCTGTTCGTGGTCTACACCGACGACTACGACACCGAGGCGCGGCCAAGCGTCACGCCCCTCCGCAACCGGGCGTTCGTAATCAAGTTCAACCGGTTGTTCCGGTTGTAGCTGGCGACGAACGCCAACCACGGAGAGCACGGAGAACACGGGGAACGTGGGCTCGCCCTGAGACCCGGCGATCGCGCGGCAATCGCGACGCCGCACTTGGCGTCACGCGGGACGACTTCGAAGTCCGCGACAACGGCGTGATCCAGGAGGTCGAGGTCGTCAGTTTCGGGGCGATCCCGCTCAACGTGTCGCTGGGATTCGACTTGAGCGAAAGCGTCGCGGGCGAATCGGCGGTGGGACGCTCGCTGTTGATGGTCTTCAGCGACGGAATCGACACCGCCAGCTTCCTGCGATCCGAGCGCGTGCTTGCCACCGCACGCCGGTCCGCGTCGTTGACGGGTGGACGCCTGTACGAAACGGAAAAGCAGAGTGACCTTGCGGCCATCTTCCGGGGCGTGCTCGACGAGTTTCGCCAGCGATACCTGGTCACCTACTCCCCGCGGGGCGTGTCGCGGGAAGGATGGCACCGGCTGGAGGTGACGGTGAAGCGCAGCGGCGCCACCGTGAAAGCCAGGCCTGGCTACCAGGATCGCTGACCAAACTTATCTGCGTGATCTGCGGCCCTGGTTTGAGATTCGTATTAGCTGTGGCCCCCCGTGTCTCATTTGTGTTTATTTGTGGCCTCGGTGTCGTATCTGTGTTTATCTGTGGCCTCCGCGCCGCATCTGTGTTTATCTGTGGCCTCCGCGCCTCATCTGTGTTTATCTGTGGCCCATGTTTATCGGCCACTACGCCCTGGCGTTTGCCGCCAAGCGCGCCGCGCCCACCGCGTCGCTAGGCTCGCTGTTCCTCGCCTGCCAATTTGCTGATTTGCTGTGGCCGTCGTTCCTCTTGTTGGGAATCGAGTCGGTGGAGATTGCGCCCGGTAACACGGTGGTGACGCCGCTCAACTTCGTCCGCTACCCCTATTCGCACAGCCTGGTGATGCTGGGCGTCTGGTCGGTGCTCTTCGCCCTCGTCTATCGCGTCGTCCGCGGCCGGCGCTACATGGCGATGGCCACGCTGGCCTCGCTCGTCTTCAGCCACTTCGCGCTGGACTTCATCACGCACCGGCCCGACCTCCCCATCACCATCAACGGCGCGACGCGGGTGGGCATGGGCTTATGGAACGTGCCGGCGATTGAACTGCCGCTGGAGCTGCTGATGCTCGCGGCCGGCCTCTTCCTGTACCTCCGCGTCACCGAGGCGCGCGATCGCATCGGCGCAGTGGCGCTCTGGGTGCTGGTGGTGTTCCTCTACGCGGTGCACCTCGCCAACTTCTTCGGGCCTCCGCCACCAAGCGTGGCCGCGGTCGCCTGGTCCGCGCAGCTGCTGTGGCTGGTCGTGCTGTGGGGCTATTGGATCGATCGGCACCGCACGCCAGGGCATCTGGAGTAGGGCACCTTGCCTACGTAAACCACGGAGTGCACGGAGGACACGGGCAACCTCTTGAGGCATTGAAAGAATCGCTCCGTGTTCTCCGTGATCTCCGTGGCCAACGTGCGCTGTCTCGCGCAGCTGGTGATAGGATTCGCGCCAGCCGGATCCTGCTTATGAAAAACACCTTCTTCGCCTGTGCCGTCGCTGTCCTGCTGGTCGCCTCGAACCGCGACGCTTACACGCAGGCGCCCCCGAACGTCGAGGCGTCAGTCGATCAGGTCTTCGCGAAGTGGTCGACGTCCACCCCGGGCTGCGCGGTTGGGGTGGCGGTGGACGGCAAGCCCGTGCTGACCAAGGCCTACGGCATGGCCGATCTCGAGCACGACGTCCGCAACCTCCCCGACACGATCTTCGAGGCCGGATCGGTCAGCAAACAATTTACGGCGGCGGCGATCCTGCTGCTGGCGAAGGACGGCAAGCTGTCGCTGGATGACCCGGCGAGAAAGTACATTCCCGAGCTGCCCGACTACGGCACGCCGCTCACGATCCGCCACATGTTGCATCACCAGAGCGGCTTGCGGGATTGGGGCAGCGTCGAAGCCATCGCCGGGTGGCCGCGGACGACGCGCGAGTACACGCACGACCACGTCCTCGACATCGTCAGCCGGCAGGAGGCGCTCAATTTCAAGCCGGGGACGCAGTACTCCTACAGCAACACCGGCTTCAATCTCGCCGCGATCATCGTCTCTCGCGTGAGCGGCATGCCGTTCGCCGACTTCACGGCGCAGCGTATCTTCACGCCGCTCGGCATGCGCCACACGTCCTGGCGCGACGATCACACGCGGATCGTCAAGGGGCGCTCGGTGGCCTACAGCGCCAGCGGTGACGGGTTTCACACCGAGATGCCGTTCGAGAACGTCTACGGCAACGGCGGCCTGCTCACCACCGTAGGCGACTTGTTGAAATGGAACGAGAACTTCGACAGGCCGGTGGTGGGTGATGCGGCGTTGGTCGCCCAGGAACAGGAGCCCGGCAAGTTCGCGGACGGGCACGAGGGCAGCTACGCCTTCGGCCTGATGGTGGGAAACTTCCGCGGCCTTCGCAAGGTCGATCACAGCGGATCGACGGCCGGGTATCGCGCCCACCTGAGCCGCTTCCCCGACGAGCACACCTCGGTGGCGGTCTTGTGCAACGTCAGCAGCGGCAACGCCACCGGGTCGGCCAATGCGGTGGCCGAGATCTATCTCGCCGGCAAGTTGAAGCCGGCGCCGCCGCCGATCGAGCCAGACTTCACGCCGCCGGCGGTCCTGCTACCCGCGGCAACGTTGAACGAGTACGCCGGCAATTACTGGAGCGACGAAGCTGAAGTCATGTTCACCATCGTCGTTGACAAGGATCAACTGGCGCTCAAGCGGCGTCCGGCAACGACGATCGCGCTCACCGCGACCGGCAAGGACGCCTTCCGCGGCTCGATCGGCACCGTGATCTTCATTCGCGACGCCGCCGGCAAGCTCAAGGAGTTGAGCGTCCGGCAGGATCGCGTCTTTGACCTGCGCTTCCAGCGGCGGCCGTAAACAACATACGTCCACAGATTTCACGGATTTCACGGATTCCGGACGGGGCCCGCGGGCGCCTGGCCTTGCCAGGCGCCGTGCAGCGAGCCCGAAGACACCGATCGAGAGAGGTTGAAGCACCCGGGACCTCTCTCGATCGGTGTCCTCGGGCTCGCTGCTGCGGCCTTCGGCCGCCGCGGGCCGACATGCGAGGCCGCCGACTCAACGCCTGCCGTTCGAATCCCTTCATCCCGTTAATCCGTGGATGAATTTTGACCTTTTGATCGCAATCACAAGCGGAACAATCGCCGCGCGTTGCCCTCGAAGATCTTCCGCTTGCCCGCGTCGTCGATCGGCATCGCCTCAACAGCGGGGATCGTCTCGCGGTAGAGCCGTTCGCCCAGTTCGTTGTCGTAGGGCGTGTCGGTGGCGAAGACCATGTGGTCCGGACCGAAGAACTCGTGCGCGCACATCAGCGCCGGCGTGTTGCCCTGGATCGCGGTGTCGCAGTAGAACAGCCGGTAGTAATCCACCGGTGGCCGCGACAGCGTCTGCCCATCGTCCTGGTAGCCCATCCGCTCGCGATTGAAATCCCACGACAGTTCGATCCGCTTGTGGAAGAAGGGGATCATCCCGCCCGCGTGATGCGTGATGATCTTCAGCGATGGAAAGCGCTCCAGCACGCCGCCGAACGCGAGGCGCGCCATCGCCAGCGACGTTTCGAACGGCCAGCCGAAGTTGGTGTAGACCAGGAACTTGGAACGTTCTTCGCCGGCGTAGTCGGGCGTAGTGTTGGTCTTGCGCGGATGCAGCAGGATCGGCAGGTCGTAGGCGGCCATCCTGGCAAACAGCGGCAGGAACTCCGGCGAGTCCAGCGGCTTGCCGTTGATGTCGGTGAACACCTCGACACCGCGAAAGCCCAGTTGGTTGATCGCACGGTCCGTCTCGGCCAGCGCGGCATCGATGTCGCTCATCGGGAGGCACGCGCAGGCGGTGACGAAGCGGTCGGGATGCTTCGCGATGAGCTCCGCCATTTCGTCGTTGGCGATGCGCGCGCATTCAACCGCGTCCGCCGGCGGCATGATGCTCTCGACGTTGGGCCCGGCGATGGTGAGGACCTGGGCGACCTCGGGATACTTGTCCATCACGCGAAAGCGGATGTCGAGGTCGGTCAAGCCGGGATTGGCTTTCCAGTACTTGGCGTATTGGCTGCCAAAGCCACTGCCGGCGCGTTGGTTTCGTTCCCGCAAGTATCGCGGTGTCAGGAGGTGCGCGAAGACGTCAATGATCATGGCTGGTGGCTAGAGCGGCACCCCTAAAGGGGTGCCCTACGTACGCTGGGCTTCGACCAGATGAAATAAACGGGAATGCCCAGCGCCACCAGGCCGAGGCCGGCGGCGCTGTCGAGCGGCTCGGCGATGATCCGGTTAATCACGATCGCCGCCGAGGCCGCGACGAAAATCGCCGGCGTCCACGGGTAACCCCACACCCGATAGGCCGGCCGGTAACCAGGCCGGCGGCGCAGGATGAAGATTCCCGCCGCCATCAAGGCGAAGAAGATCCACTCGGTGAAGATCACGCGCGAGAACAACTGCCGATAGGTGCCGGTCCACACCAGCACCGAGGCCCACACTGCCTGGAACACGATCGGCCGATGCGGCGTGTGGAACTTTGGATGCAGCTGACCAAACCATTGGAACAACAATCCGTCCTTCGCCATCGCGAAGTAGACGCGCGGCGCGGCCAGGATGCTGCCGGTCATCGCGCCAAACACCGAGAACATCACCAGGCCGGCGATCCCTCGCGCGCCGCCTTCCCCCAACAGTTCGGTGGCCGCCTCGGCCGCCACCCGCGGCGATGCCATCACGCGATCGACCGGCAGAACGTAGAAATAGACAAAGTTCAAGGCGACGTAGCAGATGGTGACGATGACGATGCCGATGGCGAGGGCGCGGGGAATGGTCCGTTCCGGCTCCACGGTTTCTTCCGCGGTATAGGTCACGACGTGCCAACCGCCGAACGCGAAGAGACCGGCCATCACCGCGAGCAGGAAGGCCTGCGTGGAGACCCCCGAGGCCGGCAGCACGGCGCTGCCGTATTGAAAGTGCTCCGGCAACCGCGAACCGAGGACCAGCCCCACGATCACGACCAGCGCCACGGCGAGCACCTTGCCGCCGGTGATCGCCGTCTGGATCGCGCTGCCCCACCTCGCGCCCGCATAGTTGATCGCGGAGTTGACGACGATTGCCATCACCGCCACGGTGCGAATGCCGGTCTCATCGAGGTCCCAGAACACGCCGGCATAGCGGCCGAACACCACCGACATGGCGGCGACGATACCCGAGTGCATCACCCAGAACATCGACCATCCCCAGAGGAACCCGGCGAGCGGCGAATAGGTTTCGCGCAGGAAGACGTAGATGCCGCCGGTGCGTGGAAACGCCGACGCCAATTCCGCGCACGCCAGCGCCCCGAACATCGTCAGGACGCCCGCCGCCGTCCACGCGAGGAGGACCGCCGGGATGTAGGGGACCAGGTGGGTGACTTCCGAGGCCTGGACGAAGACCGACGATCCCACGATCGTGCCGACGACCAGGGCGGTCGCGCCGGGCAGCCGAATCGACCGTTTGAGCTCGGACGCGGTCACAGCCGGACTGTATGCGCCAGCGGCCCTGGAGGCAAGCGAACGCCGCCGCTTCAGCCGCGGCGCGCGTCAGTATCACTCCGCGCGCCGACGGCTGCAAGCGGTTGTTGGGCTGCCGGGCAATTGCGCGGCAATCAAAGCTCTACCGGAAAAGCCCGTGATGAGTGGACCCATATAGACGTTCGTGAAGAAGCATGTCTCTGGGGCAATGGGCACGGCCCGCAGCAGAGACAGAAGATGCCGCCAAGTGGGAGACTGGAGGTTCTCAGCTATGTTTCGCCGGGACCATTCATAACCCGTGAGTGAGTGGAAATCGTGCCCGAGGACCATGACGCCGCCGACCGGTAGCGGCGGTACGTCTGGCGCAGCCTCACACCAGAGCCCGGTGCCACCCGGGAAAAAACTGGTGCCTGGAATCTGCCCGGGAACGGAGATAACCCCTAACGGATATGGCTCGACCGTGGAGACCTCGCCCCAAAGCCTTCTTGACGGGTGATCGTTTGGAAACGACTTCACTTCTCAACGGCCATATCAACGACCAGCGCTGAACCGCACTTCGCCCAAGTGCCTGATCCGCAGTCCTTCCTTGACCTGCGCGACCGCAAATGACTTGATCGATTCTTTCGCGACGCGTCCAGCTTTGCGCCAGTTCGACTCACAAGCTGCAGATGAACCGTCGTTGTCTCCTTATGCGTGCTCCATCGAGCTACGACCGCCCTGCCACAATCTCACCGTCTCTAGCCTTCGATATATTGGGTTCTCCCAGGAGAATCTCCTGGCTCACGTTTCCGCCAATGAGCTTCCTGGCAGAAGCCGCCACCGTGACGAGTGACCCAAACCACGGTGTTACCTGTCAGCTTGCGGAAGTGATACAACACGCGCTGATTGATCGCCATGTTGCTTTCTCCATCTCGATAGACGAATTCGGCTCCGAATTTCCTCTTGATGGCCTTCGTTGCAGACTGCTGGTACAACTCGTCTCGAGAGTCGAGCTGACCGATCATCCAGTCGGCGATCTCTCTTGGAGTCGCAGCAACATGAGCTTCAGTCATCTCACGGCCGAGTTCGAGTGCCGCGACGGCTTGCTCCCGGCTAACTGAAGGGAAACTGTCGAGAAACTCGTCGAGAGAGTCGCCCGCTTCCAAATAGTCGTAGAGCGACTTTACTGGAACGCGCGTGCCCACGAAGACTGGTGTGCCACCGAGAATCTCGGGATCGCTGTGCACGTATACGCCCGGCTCTTGGTGTTGAGTGGCTAACACGTGTTCTGCGTCATCTGCGGCCCTGGCCGATGGCTCTGTCATCTGCGTGGTAGCATCCGCGCACAGGAGATTCTCATGCGTATCGATCGTCGTGCCTTTCTAGGATCGTCAGCCGCGGCCGCCGTGGGCGCCACGGCGTGCAACCAGGCGCCACCGGCCCCGGCCGCGAGCACGCCGGCCGCCAACGCGGCGCCGCCGTCGATTGCGTCGCTCAAGCCAATGACCAGCGACGTCACGCCGATCACGGCGGCCGAGCGCGGCGCGCGCCTCGAGAAGGCGCGCAAGCTGATGGTC
>JBDTMB010000015.1:0-30738 GCA_039934485.1 Vicinamibacterales bacterium | reverse complement strand
GCTGCTGCGCCGAACGACGCCGCGCACGATTCCGGTATTGCTGAACACGACGTCCGCGCTCGTAAGCGAGCTGCCGGGCTCGAAGCCGCCGGCAGCCGGCGGCGACACCACGTGAGTGCGCGGATGAACCGAGTCGAGCGTGAACGGGGCCAGCGGCACGGTGATGTTGGCGCCAAACGAGAAGGTGCCCGTCGCCGTCGCGTACGCCGGATACGTCCGGCCGAAGTAGACGACGCTGCTGTTCATGCGGACCAGCGTGTCGGGCAGGCCATAGATGTTCACGGACGACACCGGCAGCAGGCCGTCGGCCTCGAAGACGGTTCCCGTGATCGTGCCGCCCAAGGGAGGCAGGGGAGCCATCGTGCTGGTCCCGTTGGCCGGCACCGCGAAGTTCTGAATCGCGCCAATCTCCGTCTGGCTGAGCCCGCTCAAGGCCTCGGGCGGCAGCTGGACCAGCCGCGCGAGCGAGGCCCGCGCGGCAGCGGCGCTGTACTGCTGGACGGCGAAGTGCATGAACGCCACGGTCTCGCCGGGTCGAATCGTGACCTGGCTCCACTCGTAGACCACGCTTCCGTTCGAGTTCGGCGTAAACGCCGCCGCCGACACCCGCCGCGCGGCGCCCGCCCCGTCCCAGCCGAAGCCCACCTGCGGGTTGACGCCGGACTGGAATCGGAAGGGGTCGAGATCGGCGCCGGCGTCCACCGTCAACCAGCGATCGGGATCGTCGGCGTTCGAGACGTCGAGCGCGGCATCTCCGCTCGACGTCGTCACCAGCTGCACGCCGTTGTGCACGAGGTGTTGCACGCGCAGATCGACCGTCAGCGCATCGAGCGTCGGGTTGGTGATGAGCTCGAGGTACCGCGCGAAGTAGGTCGGCGAGACGAAGACCTTGCGGGTGACGTTCAGGCCGGCCACGCCCAATTGCGACGCCACGATCTCCCGGCCGCCGTCTTCGGTCGTGCCGATATCAGCGCCGATGAACGGCGTGGCCGATCCGTTGACGACCACCTCCAGACGCGACGCGCCTGTCGCCGGCGAGTTACAACAGGCGGCGAACACACCGTTGTAGCCGTGGCCAACGGCACCGTTCTTCTGCACATCGAAGGGGAAGGCGTTGCCGTCGTACGCCGTGGCCGGGAACGTGACGGCGTTGTTCTTCAGCAGGATGTCGAGGTTCAACGTGTCGCCGTCTCGCGCGAGCGTCCCGAAGGCCTCGCCGAGCAGACCGCGGCCCGCATCCCCCGTCGTCGCGGACACCGGTCCGGCGACGATCACGGGAACCTCGTAGAAGCCTCCGGCGTCGGTCTGCGCGAAGGTGAAGCTGCCGAAATCCGGATGGAGGCTTCGCACGGTGACGAGCAGGTTGGGCGCGCTGGAGTTGTCCGGGTTCAACACCCGACCGGTCACCGAACCGATTCCGATCAGTGTCATGTTGGCCGTCACGAGCTGCCCGTGCTGTGTGATGGTGATGGGGCTCGAGATGGCACGTTTCCGCCCTTGCCCGTCGTAGGCCACCAACGTCCAGCGATACTGCACCTGCACATCGAAGCGGAACGCCCCGTCGGGGCCCACCGGCGTCTTCGCGCAGCCGTCGCACAGCGCCACCGACGCCGTCGTCGCGGGAGTCTGACCATCCGGCAGGAACACGGTCCCGACGATGCTGCCCGTCGAGGCCAGGGCGACGGTGAGCGTCTTCAGCTCTCCCGGCTGCAGCGTCGTGAACACGTAGCCGACAAGCCCGTTGGCGTGGGCGCCGACAGTGACGTGACTGGAGGCGAGGACGTGCTCGACCAGCGCGACGCCGTCGGCGCCTGCCGTGGCCTCGACAGTATCGCCACCGACATCGTCGGAGGAGCTCACCGTGACGCTGGCGCCACCCACCGTGCTGCCACCACCGTCGACCACGGTGACGACCATCGTGCCCTGTGGCAGGAACGTCACGTTCTGCGTGACGGTGAGCCCGTGGGTCGTCAAGGCGCCGATGCTGCGACCGATGCCGTGCGTGGCGGGCTCGCGCGCCTCGACCCAGTAGCCGCCAAGCGGCACGAGGGTGAACGCGTAGTGCCCGTCGTTGTCGGTCGTGGTCGTGACGTAGGGGCCGCCAAACAACGACACCCGTGCGCCGGCCACCGGCGTCGTCCCGTCCGTGCGGAACACGGTTCCCGTGAGGCTACCCCACTGCGCCAGCCGGAGATCGACGGGCACCACCTCGCCGTCGCGGCCGACGCTGCCTGACGCGGTCGCGGCGGTATTGCTCAGCGGGTCTCGTGCCTGCACGGTAAACGTGCCGACGAAGACGTCGTCGAAACGGTAGGTGCCGTCCGGCGCGGCGTTCGCGGTGACGAGCGGCGCCTGGCCAAAGAGGCTGTTGACGGCGAGCGTGAGCGGTGTGTTCGCCACCGCGTGGCCCGCGCCGTCGCGCACGGTCACCGCAAGGGCGCCGCGGCCCAGGTAAGCGACAGCGACCGTGACGTGCTGGCCCGTCGTCGCCAGGGTGACCGCCGCCGAGCGCCCCCGATTACCGGCGCCGTCCGACGCCTCCATGAGGTAGCGGCCTGGCGAGACGATGGGGAAGTCGAACGCCCCGCCGGCATCGGTGAGGGTCGTGCCCAACACGGTGCGATAGATGTCGCCGGCCGCGAACAGATCGACCCGCGCGCCCGCACTGACGGCGGTCAGCCCATCCGCTTTGGTCACCGTCCCCGAGATACTTCCGGCGCTGACGAGCACCACGTTGACGTGCGCGAACCCACCCACGGCGCTGAGAAATCCCGACGCGAATCCAATCCGGCCGCTTGACGGATCGAGGACCTTCACGGTGAACGCGGTGAACCCGCCCTGGAAGTTGCCGGTCACACCTTCGACGGCATAGACGCCGTGCTCGTCGGTGACGGTCTGATCCCCGACGTTTCCGCCTGTCACCGTGACCTGCGCGCCGGCGACGGGCTGAAGCTGCGGGTCGAGCACGACGCCGCTGACCACACCGCCGCGCACCGTGACGGTCATGGTGGCGCGCTGCACCGCGTTGATGGACGCCGTGATCGACGCATTGCCGCCGCGAACCCCCGTCAGCGTCGCCGATTTCGTCGATTCGCCGGCCGCGAACTGCACGAGGCTCTCGACCTGTGCCACGGCGGGGTCGCTCGACGACAAGGCGACCTGGAGTCCGGCGGACGGCGAAGGCGCGGTCAACTGCACGTCCACGGCGAGCGTCTCGCCGGCCGCAATCAACACCGACGGAGGCAGGACCACGTTGGTCAGCGATTGCACCGTCAGGGTCAGCGTGGCCGGAGCACCGACGTTGCCGAAGATGTCGGTCGCCGCCGCCGACACGTTCAACACCGCGCCTTCGATCGCGCCTGCCGGCACCTGAATCTGGAAGACCAGCTCGGGGCTGTTCGAGATCGGCGTCACCTGACGCGCCTGCGCGACGCTGAACGCACCTTGGCCAACCAGCGCGATGCTGGCGACACCCGTCTCATCGTTCGCCTGGGCGACGATGTTCACCAGCGAGCCCGGCGCGATGACGGGGCTGCCGTTGCTGGTACGCAGCTGGAGGCTCGGACCGTTCAGGTCGGCGATGGGGAGCAGCACCCGCCCGGCGTCCGCGACGTTCCCCGAGGCGTCGGTGGCCGTCGCGTCGAGCGTCAGGATGTCTCCGGCGTGCGCGGACGCGGGCACCGTGAACGCAAAAGACGTGACCACGGCGCTGCGTGCCGGCGCGACGGGGCGCGTCTGCGTGCCGACGAGCACGCCTCCCGTGGTGAAGCTGATCGAGCTGACACCGCCCAGATCCTGGGCGGAGACAATCGCGCTCGTCTGCTGCCCGGGAGAGACCCTCGCGCCGGTCGTCGTCCCGGTAATCGAAATAACGGGCGGCGTCGCGTCGAGGACCGTGATCGTCACAGGTGACGCGGTCGCGACCTGGCCCTTCGAATCGGTGGCCGACGCGCCAATCACAATCGGCTCGCCGGGCACGGCGTCCGCGCCGATTGAGAACGCGAACGTCCGTGTCACGTCGAGGCTCGACGGCGCGACGGCCTGTGTGCCCGCGTCCTGTGGGTGCCCGGTCTGCCCGCGATACGCCACCTGGGTCACGCCCAGGTCGTCGGTGACGTGCACCGTGACGGAGACCCGATCGCCCGTGCGGAACTCCGTGCCGGGCGCGGGGCTCGTGACCGTGACGGTGGGCGGCCGGTCGGCCACGATCGTGACGAAGGCGACGGCCGGCGTCACGCCGCGATTGCCTGACGTGTCGGTGGCCAGCGCGGAGATCTTGATCCGGTCGCCAGGCTTGCCGAGCGCCGCGATCGCCTGGAAGCTGAGCCTGAACGGCGACGTGCGCGCCGACGCGTTCGGCTGGTCGTTGATGGAGAAGTCGACCACCGCGATGTCGTGGGACGTGCCCACGTCGGCACTCACGTTCGTCACGCCGTTCTCGGTCACCGTGCTGTCGCCCGCAGGGGTCAAGGCGACCACCTGTGGCGGCGTGCGGTCGAGTGTCCTGAACACATAGCTGAGCGCCTGGGGCTGCGCGTTCCCGGCGAGGTCCACTGCGGGCGCCACTCGCACGCGGTACTCTGAGTTCTCGTCCAACTGTGCCAGAGGCGTAAAGACGAGCGTGGTGTTGCCGAGGATGAACGCCGTGATCCCCTGGATGGCCGTGCCCGCTGCGGAGAGCACGACGGGCGGACCGACGACCTTCGACGGATCGACCGGCTCGGAGTACTTGATACGAATCACCGACGTGAGCGCGATGCCGCTCCCGCCCTGGCCAGGTGTCAGATCGATCACCTCGGGCGGCGTCAGGTCGATGGTGGTGAAGCTGGCCGTAAACGGCGACGCCATCGTCTTCCCGATCCGGTCCGTGAGGCCCCGCACGGTGACGGAGTACCGGGTGTTCTGCACGAGTGGGGCGAGGGGCGTCAGCACGACGACGTTGTCGTCTCCACTCACCTGTCGCGTGGCGAGGATCGGCCCGGATGGCCCGGTGAGCGAGACAGTCGCCGGCGTGAGGCTCGCGAGGTTCACCGGCTCCGAGAATTCGAGGCGGACGATGGCGTTCAGTGGAATGCCGATGGTGGACGCCTGCGGGCTGATGCTCGCCACCGACGGGGGCGCCTCGTCGAGCACGATGTCGCCGAGCGCGACGACGCCGGCGGCCACGAGGGTCCGCTGCGCCAGACCCGGGCCTAGCGGATCCTGGACGGTCATTGCGTACGAACCGTTCAGGACGGCGGGAAACCTGAAGAGTCCGTTCTCGTCGGTGACCTGGAAGAGATGCGGCGGCGGGAAGACGCCGACCCCGATCAGTTCCACCGTGATGCGCGCCGCCGGCGCGCCGCCCGCCGTGAGGATCCGCCCCGAGACCACCGACGTCGCCTGCAACACGATTCGGACGTCCTTGTGCTCGCCGGCCGTCAGCGTGCCGCCGATGCCGCCGTTCAGGCCGGATACCGGATCGGTCACGGACACCCAGAACGTGTGGGCCGGCACGTTGATGAACGTGAACGCGCCGAAGTCGTCGGCGAATCCCGTGCACCAGCGATCGCATCCACTCGAGGGCTGCCCCGTCAGAACCAGCTGGACGTGGCCGGCGGGGCTTCCATCGGAGAAGACCACCGTCCCGCTGATCTGGCTGACACCCACGAGCGACAGCGTCAGGCGCGCCACGTCGCCTTCGAACAACAGGTCGCCTTCCACGCTGGCGCCGTTGGCCGACAGCTGCGACTTCGCCGTGAGCACAAAGCGGCCGGTCACAACGTGGTCGAACGCGAAGGTCCCGTCGCCGGCGGTCTGCGCGTGCAAGGCGCCCGAAGTCCCAAACGAACAGGCCGCGATCGCGCACACATCGACCGCGATATCAGCGGCCGGCGTGCCATCGGGGTTGAATACTGTGCCTTCCACACGGCCGTAGCGCCGCTGCTGGACGCCGACGACGATCGGCAGATCCACGCGCTGGCCGTCGGTGTCGAGCCTGGACGTCGCCGTCGCCTGGCCGGAGGGGGCGTTGCCGCCGCTCCAGGGCTTGAAGACCGTCACCCTGAAATCGCCGACGGTCACGCCCGGCAGCGAGAAAGTGCCGTCGATGTCCGTCGTCGTCTGCAGCGTGGGCAGCGATCGGCCGCCGCCGGGCGCCGCCTGATCGAGCCCGACCTGCCAGTTCTTGAGCGGCGCCAGCGTCCCCTCGGCGAACGCGGTTCCCGTGACCAGGCCACGCGCCGCTTCGGTCACGTCGACGGGCACGTCCTGCCGATCCAGATCGACGCGACCCACGGCAAAGCCTCGGCGGGCCGTCGCCGCCTCGAACACGTCGATGCGGAAGCTGCCGAGGGGAATGAAATCCTGGCGATAGTCGCCGGCGCCATCCGTGACGGCGAACGCCAGCGACCCACCGGGGTTGCTGATCACGACCTCCGCGTTGGGCACTCGTGTGAGGCCGTCGGCTTTGAACACCGTCCCAAACACCGTCCCTGAGGCGTTGTATAGGAACACGGTGGTGGCGACGTCGCCGTCGCCGGTGACCCTGCCGGAGGCGCGGCCGGCGAACCCATTCCTGAGGTCGGTGGCCTTCACCGTGAAATCACCCTCGGTGAACGCGTCGCCACCGCTCACGATCAGCACACCGCTCGCATCAGCCACGCCGACGAACGCCTGTTTCGGAAACGACACCTGGGTGACCTCGACCCGCGCGCCGGGAATCGGCGTGACCGTGTCGCTGCCACGCACGCGGATGGTCAAAGTGCTGACGCCGAGGAGACGAATGGAAAAATCTCCGCTCTGTCCCGGTTTGAT
This sequence comes from Vicinamibacterales bacterium, assembly GCA_039934485.1. Classification (GTDB taxonomy): domain Bacteria; phylum Acidobacteriota; class Vicinamibacteria; order Vicinamibacterales; family UBA2999; genus 12-FULL-67-14b. The sequence goes on along the minus strand of JBDTMB010000015.1, from coordinate 23,943 downwards.
CGCCCCGAGGGTCTGGGCGGTCCGTCCGCTGGCCGGATCCTCGGCCGTCAACGTGAACGGCCCGCCGGTGACCAACGGCACCAGGTAGCGTCCCGCCGCGTCGGTGATGACCGTCTCGTCCTGAATCCCCTGCGGGACGTCGTCGCACTCATTGGCGCCAATCGTGATGTTCCCGAGAACGATGGGGTGGTCCCCCGCGCAGACCACCCTGAAGGCGCTCGACCTGTACCGCACGATGACGTCGGGGCCTGCCGGCGTGACGCCGTCGGGCTGATAGACCGTGCCGGCAATCGAGCTCGTACCCAGGAGGCGGACGTCGAGCTGAATCGTCGCGCCCGCCGACGGCATCGCGCTTTCGACCCCGATCGGATCAGGGCTGAACTGACCGGCCGCCGTGATCGTGAAGGGCCCGGTAAACACGCCGTCGAAGGCGAAGGCGCCTGTCGCGAGATCCATGTTCGCGACCTGGTAATTGACGACGTGCTGGAAGCCAACGACGAAGAGCCCTCCCGCGACCCGCACGCGATCGCCGGAGATGCCGACGGCGGCCCGCAACGGCGTCGTGCCGTTCGCATCGAGCACTCGGCCGGTGACGTGTCCGCCGCCGCCGCGGAAGACGATGTCGCCGCGGAACGCCTGATGGTTGAACTTCAGGACGACGGGCGTCAGGTTGCCATCGGTGAAGTCGGGACGGAACGCCGACACCGTGTAGCCGTCGCGCAACGGGATCCGCGCCATGGTGTAGCGGCCGCTGGCATCGGTGACGGCGGTCGCCTGGATCTGCAGGCCCGGCACGCCGGGTTCGCTCTCCGACCCGTAGAAGAACAGGTAAACCTTCTGATTCGGCACCGGCGTCGAGCCGTTCGACTGGAACACGGTGCCCGCGATCGACCCGGTCGACGGGAGCACAATCGTCACGTTGACGATCTGGCCGGCCTGCAGGACGTCGACACTGGCCTCCGCCTGCGTGCCATTCTGATCATCGACGGCACGGATGTCGCGCCGGCCGACGGGGACGTCGGTCAGGGTGAAGTGTCCGGAAGCATCCGTGACGCCGAGGCTGAGACCGCCACCGACGCGCGCGCCGGCCACCGGCTCGCCGGCGGTGTTGATCACGCTGCCATTCACGGTGCCGAGCCCCTGCGCGAGCAGGATCCTGGCGTCGACCGTGCCGTTGCCCGGCAGTGTCACGCGCGCCTCGCCCTGCTGCAACGTCGTCTGATCGAACGTCGCAAGACGGATCTGGCCGGCGGAAATCTGATCGAACTGGAAGCGGCCGGCGCTGTCGGTATGTGCCGCCCCGACCGCGCACTCGGTCTGACTGCCCGGGCATAGCACGCCCAACTGGCTGCCGCTCAGGTAGTACGCCATCACCGGCACGTCGGCGGCGGCCGAGGCGCCGTCGCCCTTGAGCACGTGTCCCGTCACGGCACCGTACTTGACGACGATCGCCGGCGACGACAGATCGAAGAGGCGCACGTCCCTGACGGTCGTCCCGCCGGCCAGTGGAATCAGCTCACTCGCGGTGCCTTTCGAGCGCGCCAGGACATTGACCGCCTCGATGAGCACGTTGCCCACCGGCACGCGCGTGAACACGAACTCGCCCTGCGCGTTGGTGTTCATGCCATACGAGCTCTGATCCGTGAGGCTGGTGACCCGAACGACCGTGTTGACGAGTGGCGTGCCGTCCTCGGCCAGCGTGCGCCCGCGGAGGGTGCCACGGCCCAGGAACACGATGTTTGCGTCCAGGCGGATGCCGCGGCGCTGAATGGTGAAGTTCAATCCCCGTCCGTCTTCGGTCGCCGGATTGAAGGCGGCGATCCGGTCTTGAGTGACTTCGTCGGCGAGCGACGGCGCCCCGAAGTCGGCTGCCAAACTGCCCTTTGGCAGCCAGTCCCAGCTGAAGGCGCCTTTGTCGTCGGTCGATTTCGCGCTGACGCCGACGACCTGGTCACACGTCGCGCCGCTGTCCCGCAGCAGGAAGCGGACGCTGGCGAAGGGTACCGGCATTCCGTCGGCTTCGAGCACCCGCCCGCTCACCACCGCCGCGTCGTAGTCCACGGTCATCTCGACCGGCACGGTCTCGGCCGGCAACGTGTGGCCCGCGCTGTCCATCACCGCCGAGATCGTCAGGTCGCGCGGGACGAATGGGCCGACGCCGTCCCGCAGCCCGAGAAAGGCGATGCGCCGGCCCGGCTGGAGCGCCACGCCGACAATGCGGTTGTTGGGCAGCGCGTAGTTGGTGATGGCGCTCGCCGCGAGACGATCCTGGACGCTGGCGGGCGTCACTTCGGAGCTGAAGAGCACCGCGAGGACGCGGCCCAGCGGGATGGCGGCGCACAGGGTCAGGTCCTTGTCGGCCTGCTGGACGACGCCGATCACGTGCGGCGCAGGCGGCACGATGGCCGCGACGATGTCTGGCGAGACTTGGCTCTGTGCGGCGGATCCGGGCGCGGGTAGATCGAGGACCACGCGATACGAGTCGCCTGGCGTGAAGGACGACGTGGCGATCGAGTTGGCGGTCAGCGCGGAGTACACAATCTGCCGCTGGCCGCCGGAATCCGAGGGAACGACCAGGCTGACCGTGACCGGATCGACCGCGGTCACACCGGGCACGCGATCGAACTGCACGTGGTACTCGCCGGCCTCCGGCGCCGTCAGCATGATCAGCTGCGCCATCAGCGCGCCGGCCTGGTCCACCACGGGCACGAGATCGCCGAAGGGAATCTGCTTGATGACTTTGCCCTTGTCATCGACGCGGCCGATTCGGCGGCCCTGCGCGTCCACGAGGCTGATCGTGTACGGCAGCGGGCCGTTCCCGACAGCCAGGACCGACAGGTGCGCCGGCCGATAGGCGACCTTCTCCGCGAGCTGCCGATGAAACGCCGCGGCGCCACGGCTCGCCAGGTCCGGCGCCAGGAGCTTGCCGACGGCCGACGCGAACGTGTCGCCGCGCACGGACCGGCGCCGCAGGTCGTCGAATGCGGTGAAGTCCTGTCGCGCGAACTCCAGGTCGCCCGCCCCCGGAGACAACGAGGCGAGTCGCGTGAAGTCGCTGCCGATGAAATCCATCGCCAGCTGCACGGCGCTGTCGGCGGGAGGCTCGTGAAGGCTGATGCGGAACCCCGCTTCGGCGATTTGCACGGCGCGGTCGAGCACGATTTGCTTCGACAGGCGCGGCACGTCCCTCGGCAGCGCGGCGGTCGGCGCGGTGGCCACCGCCCACGCCTTGCCGACCAGGCTCAACGCCTCGTTGCGCACCGTCGTCGGGAGCGCGCTGGCCTCGCGCGGGAGCACGAGCGAGTCGGGCGACACCGGCACGCCCAGCTCACCGACCGAGGTCTTGAGGGCAAAACGCCCCTGCACGGGGTCGTCGGCGTCGAGCGTCGCCGCCGTGACGCGACCGGTGACGCGAGACACGAGGTCGAAGCTGACCGTCGCCGACTCACCAGCCGGAATGCTCTCGATCTCCCGGGTGGGTTCGCCGCTGACGGTCGCCCCCGTCACGTGCCGCTCGTGCAAGTTGACGCTGACGAAGTTGGCGGGCGACGCCGAGGTATTGGTCACGGTGACGTCGAGCGTGTACGGCTCGCGTGCCATCACCACCTCAGGATGGGTGAAGGTGAGCGTGAAGCTTGGATTCCTGACCAGCACGGAACCCGCGGCGCGTCCGGTCACCTGCACCGGGCCGACCGGCAGGCCGAGCAGCGTGCCACTGATGCCGAACTCGACGACCCAGGTGCCTTCGCGGCGTCCCTCGACCAGAAACTCGGCGCTGCCGTTCTGGCCGGCCGCGAGCGACAGCAGATCATCCGCCGATCCGGGTATGCCGTCCGGTCCCGGCTGGGCGATGACCTTCAGCCCGGGCGCCGGTCCATTCGCCGTCATCGCCAGCCGCAGGGGATCGTCGCTCGAGCCGACCACGGTGTCGTTGCCGGCGGGCAGGTGAATCTCGCCGGTCAGATTGTCGACGACGAGGTTCGATCCCGGCGGCGCGACGTTCCCGACGAGCAACAGCACGCTGAAGACCTGGTTCAGGAACCCGATGTCGCCGGGGATGACCACGATGCCCGGAATAGGCGGCACCGCCAGCGACTGTCCCTTGACGTCCTTGACGAGGAGGGAGAAGCCCACCACCTGGAGGTTGGGCAGCTGGGTCTGCAGCCGCAGCGTGTCCGGGATGATCGTCTTCAGCTGGGGAAGCGTCGGTTCGGGAATCGCGCCGCCCCCGCTGAACGAATCGAGTGTGATGTCGCGCGCGCCCTGCAGCGTCGGCAGCAGCACCGGGAAGCTGATGTGGATCGGCGTGTCTTGCACGGCGAACGCCGCGGTGAAGTTGTAGGCCTGGAAGTTCGACTTGTCGAAGACAATGCCCTTCTCGCGAATCTCCTGCGCGCTCAACGCCCGTGCGGTGACCTGCGTGACGAGCAGCTTCTCGATCACCTCGATGGTCACGCTCTCCGGCACGCCGCGCATCAGCAACTCGCCGCCGCTCTCGAGCCGGATGTCGTCGAGCGTGTAGATGCCGGCCGTGCTGAGGGGCGGGATGTTGAAGGGACTATTCGGCGACGCCGTCAGTGCCAGGCCGGCCCCGACACCAGGTCCTCGCAGCGTGGCCCTGACGATGGCCCCGGGTGCAAAGGGCGGGACCTCGCCCGGCGACGGCGTCGACGTGGCGAGAAAGGTGCTGACAATCGTCGCCACGTCGCGTGGGACGGTCTGATGATCGGGCTCGACGCGCAGCCCGAGGCCGAGCAGGATGATGTCTTCCTTCCCGAGCGAGCGATCCTGCGCACGCAGGCGCGCGTCGGCCCCGCACACGAGCGCGACGCTCGCGAGGACGACGACGATGGATCGCTTCAACAGGACAGACATGGCGCGTTGAATTAGTAGCCTCTCGGATCGCCGTAGTCGACGACCGTCGATCCGTACCCCTCGTCCTCCATGTTGTAGACCGTTCCGAACGACACGTTGAGGGACGAGCCTTTCGGATCGGTGAGCTTGACCTTCACTTGAAGCTGTCGCGTCTCGCCGGCCTTGATGTTGGTGAAGACCGCCGCGGTCGCTGTTGCGACCAACTCGAGGCCATCGTCTGGCACCAGGAAGATGTCGAGGCGATCGGTGTCGACGAGGGCGCGAAATACCAGGGTGGTGGTCGCCTCGTCTCCGGTCTTCATGTCTGCCGGCGGGTCCTCGAACGTGACGCGGACCGACACCAGCTGTGGCTTGTTCGCGGCCTGAACTGCGGGCATGACCACGATCAACAGCCACAGCAGCGCGCCGAAACAGGTGAGTCGTTGGTATGTCATGGGGTTGGCACCGTACATTTCTCGAGAGGTCTGCCGTTGTTGGCGGCGGTCGGCGCGATCTGAATCGTGAAGCGCCGCGTCACCGGGAACGGGACCTGCACGAACTTGTCGCCCGCGAGGTTAAGGTTGTAGGCGCGAACCGCCACGACGTGCGTACCCGGATCCAGGCACGCTGTAATCGAGGGCGTGGCAGCAACCACGCCGACCATCGGACGGTCTGGATTTCCGCCCTGGTTGACGAGCACTTCGAGCAAGCCGCCGTCGGCGGAGGTGACCGTGGCGAGGAACTTGTGCCGGGTGTTGTCCCCGGGCGGGTCGTTCTGTGGCACCTCGAATTTGAAGAACACGACTTCCTCGAGCAGATTCCCGTCAGGCGGGTTCTGGTCAAATCGTGTGTTCGTTTCGAGTGGTTGGCCGTCGTACGGGGTTTCCGGACCAAACGTCCCGATGAAGCTGTAGTCGGGAACCACCGGCGTGTAGAGCCGGCCGATCTTGATTGGCGCGAAGCCATTTGGGAGCGGGATGATCGTTTGCGTCGACTGATCGAACTGGTCCGCGTGATCCAGGAAGATGTTCTCGCCCTTCGCCAATTCGATGATGCTGTCGCCGACTTGTGTCTTGAGCAGCGGATCGGACAGATATGGCTTCATCACGTCTGCCAGGAACGGGAAGATAGTCGTGAAACCTGGCGTGTTCCTGACGCCGTTGACCATCGCGTCGTAGATCGGCTTCAACCCCAGTTCAATCGCGTCGAAGAACCCGCCGGAATGACCCGTCTCACGATCGATCTCGGTGCCCGTCCCGTCGAACAGATCCCACAGCAGCTCCTGCACGGCGTCCTCGGAATAGAAGGAGCTGTAGGGATTCCGGTCCCGCTCCAGGTGAAGGCCGCTGACATTCGCTTGGGCCGGTCCCGACGTGTCGGCGTAGATGGGGTCGCCGGTCATCATCGCGCCGAACGCGGTCGCAAAGCCCTCGCTGAACGACACGCGCGGATCGAGGACGGTGAGAACGAAGTTGCTGTGGGTGCCCGCAATGGAATCGTCCCGACTGAACGTGCCCATGAAGTAGTGCGACCATTCATGGAGGACGACCTGGACGTCGTATTCGTCGGTATCGTTGTTCTCCTTGCCGCTCAGATAGACGGTGTGCTCGGGGTGAAAATAGTGGGCGCCGCTACCGAGAAGCCCCTTGGCCTTCGCGACCTTGTCGCCCGACGGACTGTTCTTCGAGCTCCACGCCATGGTGACGCCCGTGAAGATCGGGTTTCCGTCGGCATCGTCCTTCTTCGGCGCCCACACGATGCCCGGATCGAGGGCTCTCACCGTGGTTTGCGCCTGATACACGTCGTCGAGAATCGCAAACGGTGCGCCGTCACGCAGCCCGTAGCGTTTGGTCGCGGCGTTCCACACGGTTTTGGCGAGGATGTCGTGCGTCTGATTGCCGGTCGGCCCCAGGGTGAAGGGGCCAGACGACATGTCGTAGACCTTGTTGCCGTTCGTGTTGTCCGCGACTCTCGCGGTCTCCCGGCCGTATGGCCCGAGCGCGGCCTTCACGACGACTTCCAGCGGCTCTCCGGCAGGCGCTCCGTAGAAGCTGTAGAAGCCGGTCTCGTCGGTGTTGGTTGACTGCAGGGGCCGGCCCGTCACGCCGGGCCTGCGCAGTTCCACGACGGCGCCGCGGATCGGGAGGTCCAAGGCCCCACTCACATAGTCCACGCCTTCATGCTGGAGCCGGAAGAACGTGTAGGTGGCCACCCCCATGAGGTTCGCGTCGAGGCGCAGCGTGTCGTAGCCGTGCGCCTTTCCCATAAAGAGCGTGCGGATCTCGCTGTCGAAACCGAGCGACCGGCGGTCGGAAAAGCCCACATCGTACGAGCCGAGCGGCGATCGCCAGCTGATGCGGTCGTCCTCCGGATCACCGGTCTTGTCGACGGGTGTGAAGGGGTCCGCGCCGGACAGATCGATCAGGAACACCGTGTACTCGCCGGTATTCGCCGGCGCCCTGCCGCCGGCGAACAGCCGTCGCTTCGCGGCGTCGAACGCCAGCGAAAAAATCTGGGCGTTTATCGGCACCTGGCCGAGCACAGCCGTCGCGCCGGGATTGGTGACGTCGACGATGGCCACTCCACCGGTTCCACCCACGAAGGCGAGGTCGCGCACCTCGTCCTGTCCGATCTGTCCGTCCTGGTTGACGTCAATTGGCAGCGCCTCTCCATACGCGAGACCGAAAATGGGGGCCACCGGCATCTCGAGGGAGGACAACTTGGCCAGGCTCGCATCGAAGATATCGAGCCGGCCGCTGTCTGAGTCGATCGCGAGCAAGCGGCCATTGGCGGCCACGACGTCGACGTAGCTGCCCGGCGCGTATGGCTCGGGCGCGAGGTTGGTATGCGAGGTCGACGGGATGTTGTAGCCGATGTCGAGCATCATCAGGCCGACTTTTTCGATCGCGGCGTACGCCTTCCACCGCGCGCCAGACTTGAGCGTGACGATCGTGCGCGCAATGCTGAGATCGGCCCTGACGGCACCGTCCGCCCGGACGATGTATCCGTCGAAGACGCCGACGTGGTCGCGACTTACCGTGAGCAGTTTCGAACCGACCAGGCACGTCGGCGCAAGCGGATCGGTAATGTCATAGAGCCGCAGCGCGGAGCTTCCGCCCGGTGTGTACGCCGCCACGACCAGGAGGTCGCCGGTGAAGCGTTTCGTGCCGGCATTGCGGCCGCATGCGATCACATCGTCTTGCGGCGGGTAGTCGACCGGCGCGCGGCCCGTCTCCAGGTTGACCAGATTCTGCAGGACCGTCAACCGTCCGCTGTCCGCAGGAATCGTGTTCAGGACCACGGGCTGGGTGGGCGACGTGAGGTCGAGAATCACGATGGTGCTGTACTTCCCGCCGATGCCGATGGCGGAGGTCATGCCGAACCCCAGCGTCTGGATGGCGCCCCCGGGTAGCGTCTTCCTGACGATGGTGAGTTGCTCGAGCAGATCCAGGCTGCCACCCGCCGACGACAGGACCGGACCAATCGTCGAGATTCTGAAATCGGCCTGCCCCATCAGGTTGTCCGAGGCGTCGCGGATGTTCGTGAACGTCAGCGTGTAGTTGGTCTTCAGGTGGAGCGGCGCGGCCGGGACGAACGTCAGCGTCTTGTTCTGGTTGCTGAGGCGCACGGTGCCGGCGATGCGCACGCCGGCATCGTCGACGAGCGTCACGTTGTCCGGGTCCTCGACGCTCTCGCGCGTCACGCCTTCGGACAAAGTGAACGTCAACGGCCGCGTCGGGTCGAAGCCCGTCAACGGGGCGGGCGCGGAGAGAATTCCCGGTGGCCGGCGATCGCCGGCGATCTTGCCGAGCGGGTACGGTTCGTCGGGCGGCGGCACCAGCGCGCTCAACGTGCTCAGCACCCGGCCCGTCACCGCGTCCGAGACGGTGATGACGACATTGGGGATCGCGATCCGGTCGGTCACCCGGCCGGAGCCCTCCGGGTAGACGACGCGCAGCGCAAACGTTTCTGATTCGTCGCCGGCGAACGAGTACTCGAACCCTCCGAATTGAATCTGCTCGGCGGGAATCTGGCGCTCGTGCGTGACGACCGCGTGGCCGGGGACGCGGGTGTCGTACTGATCGAGGAACACCTCGGTGCCTGGATCGATCGTCGCGATCGGCGCGCGCGCGAGCAGGTTCCCGGCCCCGGTGGGAGACATCATCGTGGCCGTCACGGTTCGCCGGGCGCCATTGGCGTCGACGACGGTCACGTCATACCCGTCGTCTTTTCCGCCGTTCACGACGAGTTGAACGGCGGCGTCACTCTGGTTGAAGACCCGTGGAGCGGTCTGGCTCGTCAGGTTCTGGATCTTGACGGCCGAGACCACCGAGTTGAGCGTGGTGATGTCGAGCGCAATGTTCACGTACCCCGGCGTCGTCGCCGGCAGGATCGAGAACACCGCCGGCTGCTCCGTGGTGCCGACGACGGTGACCTTGAACGTGTCCTTCCCCGTACCGTCGACCTGGAATCGATAGTCCGCGACGTTGTGCGGGTAGTAGAACTCGCGGCTCAAGCGCTGGTTGTGCACGACGATCTGGCGATCGAGCGGCGTGAAGGTGTGTGCGGGAATGACCAGCTTCTGGCTGTTCGGCGAGACCGTCACCTTCCCCGCCAGCGCCGGAATGCACACCTCCTGCACCACGGGGCTCGCCTGCAGGATGAACGGGAGCGCAACGTTCGCGGCGCCGGCGCCGAGCAGCACCTGCGAGAAACGCATGTTCATGGCCGTGCCGCCACTCGGAAACCGTCCCCACAGGACGCCAACGCGGTCAACGAGCGGCTTCATGAACCCGAACGTGGCCGCCGCCTGCACCCCCGGGCACGGCGGCGACGACGTCGTGATGCGATCGCCGATGAGCCGCGCCGTGTCGACGACGTTCAGCGCCGCCTGGCCGCCGTCCATCACGACCTGGCCCACGATCCAACGATCGGTGAACGTCTCCGTGCCCGTCGCCGGCATCGAGACGTTGAGGTACTTCGACGGGGTCGCCCCGCCGAAATCGAGCGCGAGGCCTCCGGCGAACCCGAAGAACTGCTTCTGCTCGGCAGTCAGTTGCGTCGGGAAGGAGGCTTCGTCAATCGACGTGATCGTCAGGACCGTGCCGTCGGGTAGCGCATCGGCCGGCACGTCGACGGCAATCCCCGCCGGTCCCGGCACTCGTCCGCCCTCGTGTCCCACGACCGTCGCCATGCTGCCGTCGGCGTTCGTGCGGGTGAACGGCGGCACCGCCACGACCGTGAGGTTGCCGGCCTGATCGGTGATGGCGACCTGCAGGCGGTCGGCGAGCGCGGCGGCGAACGTCGCCGCAAACGATCCATTGGCCGCGACGAGCGCCGGAAAGAACGTCTTCGTCGTGACGTTGACGATCGACACCGTGTCGTGCGGCCCGGCGGTGCCCGGCGTGCCGCGGACGGTGGTCTGGCCGCTCGCGTCGGGCGGCGTCGCCGAAATGCTCCCCGCCGCGGGAATCGGCGGGGCCAGCGTGTCGAGGCTCGTGAAGTGCGTTACCGCGGGGCCCGCGAGCGCACGGCCCGAGGCGTCGGTCACGGACGTCGCGACGGTCGCCGTGTACGACGTGTTCGCGGCGAGCAGCGACGTGGGCCGGAACGTCGCCCTCGTGTTCCCGCCCGCCAACGCGATCGCGCCGGCCACCACCGCGCCGCCCGCGGTCCGCAGCACGAGGCCGCTCGCGAGGGTCGCCGGATCGATTGGCGCCGAGAACGTCACGACGATCGCCGTCGACAGGGACGTCGAGGTGGTACCCTCGGCGGGCGTCAGCGAGGTGACCGTCAGGACATCCGCGGCCAGGTGGAGATCAATGGCGAGCACCGCGGCGAGGTTCGCGATGGACAGCGGAACCGCGACGGCGTCGCGTCGTGGCAGGTCCTGCGCGGTCAGCGTGGACGCGCCAACCGTGGCGGCAGCGGCGTATCGGCCGGTCGCGTTCGACAGGGCGACGATGGGCAGACCGGAGGTCGTGACGAGCGCGCCGGTCAAGGGGAACCCGGTCGTGCCGAAGACGGTGCCGGTGGCGAAGCCAATGCCCGACGTGCCCCGGACGAACGCGTAACGCCCCGGCGCGGACACCCCGTCGAGCAGTGGCGCGGACGGATCCACCGATCGCTCCGAGACGACCCGAGTGCCCACCACGCGCCCGCGCCCGACGAGGAGCAGCCGTGTGACACCCTGAATCTCGACGACCCTGAGCAGCAGGATCTGCGCCGTTTCGTCGACGGTGGCCGGCTTCGGAATTGAGAGTACGCCGGACGCCGAGGCAGCGCCTCCTCCGAAACCCACGCCGACGGCGCCAACGAGCGAAAGGCTCGGCGGCAGCGTCACGCCAAGCTGTTCGGCCGAGAGGCCGCCGATCTCGACGGGGGCGTTGGTGTCGAAGGCGCCGGCGGGCAGGGCCAGCGATTCACCCGACGCGGCCGTCACCGTTCCGCCGTCCGGACCGATCATCGCCAGCAGGTCGTTGCCCGATGGCGCCATCACCTCGACGCTGATCACGCCGCGCCGCAGGTCGATTGGATCGAACGTCAACGACGGCGTGACGGTGAACCCGGCGGAGACCGTCGACGGCGCTCCGGGCGCCTGGTAGAGGACGAGATCCTCGACGAACGCGCCCGGACGATTCTCCGCGTCAGACGTGAACTGGTAGGTCTCGGCGATGCGCGCTCGCAGCAGCGTGCCGCTTGGCAGCGCGCTGTGCAACACGGTGCCCACCAGGGCGTTCACCCCGGGCTTGTAGAAAAGGATGCGCGGCTGCGGCGTGATGTCGGTCGCGACGGGACTCGGGACCTCCGCCCCAACCACGGCGCCGACCAGATCGCCCTCGACGGGTGTTCCCGGCGCGTCTGGCAGCGTGTCGGCGAGCAGCCACGCGTATTGACCGGTCGCGCGGATCGCGCCGGTGACCGTGGCGGTGTCGCTGTCGATCGTGGCCGACCCGACGGACCGCCAGGCCGCTGCCTCCTCGTCCCACATCGCGACGACCAGCGGCGCACGTGCTCCCGCTGGCAACCGATGGGGCGCCGTCAGCACCTGTGGCGACCCGAACGCCACACCATGGGGCATGACGTCGACGGCGGCGACGGGCGACCATCCGATCGGCAACAGACCCTCGACGCCCTGCGCGCCGATCGCGGTCACCTGGATCTGTGCGTCCGCCGTCAGCGCACCGGCGGAGAGCGTCAACGACGCGAAGCCGCTCTCGACCGTTCCACCGCCGATCGCCGACACGTTTTGAGCGGCGCCCACGGGCGTCAAGCGCGCATCCACCGGCTGCACCCCCGACGCATCGGGCACGACGATCGTGCGATCCACGCGCGTCCATCCGGCACGGCTGACCTGCACGGTGGCCTGGCCGCCCGCGGCGCCCAGCACATACTGGCCGCGACTGTCGCTCGTGGTGGATCCGGTGTAGGCGCGCCCGCCCGCGTCGAGGCCCGCAAGGGCGATCGTGGCGCCCGCGAGCGGCAGCCCCGTCGCATCGTCGTAGACCTCGCCGGTAATCACGGCCGGCGCTCCCGTCGGTGCGACGATGACGCGCGTGAGACGCTCGCTGAAAGCCTGATTGTCTGACGAGTCCCGCGCGACTGCCCGCACTCGAAGGACCGCACCGGCCGATCGACCGGGCATGAGGTCGATCTGGTAAGGCGCGGCGATCGCCGTCCCGACGACCACGCCGTCCAACACGAAATCGACCGACGCGACTCGCACGTCGTCGGTCGCGGTCGCGGTCACGCTCAGCGTGCGGCCCTCGACCAGGGTCTCCGGCACCGTCAGCGTCACGGTCGGCACCTGGGTGTCCGGTGTCGCGACGATCGCGACCGTCCCGGTGCTCGTGCCGGCATTGTTCGAGAAATCAGCCGCACGGGCCGTGAAGGTGAGCGTGGACCCGACCGCGGTATCGGGCGGGACGACGAACGCGGTGGTGAACGGTCCGCCCGCCAGCGTGGCGAAGGTCACACCTGCCGTGGAGAACGCCACCGTCTGGACACCGACGTCATCCGTCGCGTTCGCCGAGAGGCGCAGCGTGCTGCCCGGCGACGCCTGCAGGGGCAGTTGGATGGCGACCATCGGCGGCGTCGTGTCGGGCGCCGCGACGATGGTGATGAGGGCCTGGTCGATCCCGGCGTTGCCGGCCGCGTCGCGCGCCGTGGCCTTGACAGTGATGATGGTGCCCGGGACCGCGAGCGGCGGCACGTCGACGCCTCGCTGGTATGGCGGGCTGGCGACCTGGGAACTGGCCGCGCCGCCCACCTCGAAGGTGACGGCCGCGACGCCGACGTTGTCCACCGCGCTCGCCGTGACCATCGCCTGCGTGCCCGGCAACGCCGTCTTGGGTGCACTGAGCCGGACAGCGGGCGGCACGCGATCCGCCATCGCGCCCACCACGGCGGTCGTCGTCGCCGTTGAGCGCCCGCCGCGTCCGTCCGTCACCGTCAGCGTCAGCGTGAAGGTGCCTGGCGCCGCGAACACGTGCGTCGCTGCGGCCCCGATGTCCGCCGGCGTGCCATCGCCGTAGGTCCACTCGAACATCAGCGTGTCACCGTCGGGATCGGCGCCCGCGCCCGCCAACGCGAGCGGCGATCCAGCATCACCCGCGTACGGTCCTCCCGCTGACGCCGTCGGCGGCCGATTGGTCTGGGCGATGGTGGCGGTCGTCGTGGCGCGGTGCAGCCCGCCGCGCGCATCGGTCACGGTCAACGCGATGGTGTACTGGTCCGCAGTCGCGTAGGTATGCGATGGCGCCGGACCGGTCGCGCTGGCTCCATCGCCGAAGCTCCAGGCATAGGTCAAGACCTCACCGTCAGGGTCGGTCGATGCCGCGCCGTCGAAGGAAACCGACACCATGGTGAACCCGGTGTACGGTCCGCCGGGGCGGGCGAGAGGGGGGTGATTCGCGGCTGACACCGTGACGGCGAACACCTGCGTCGCGGTGCCACCGTTGCCGTCGACGACGCGCACAGTGACCGGCTGTGGCCCCACGTGCGAGGAACCGGGTGTCCAGGCGATCGCGCCGTTGGCGGCGATGGTCATTCCTCCCGGCGCCTGATCGAGCGAGAACTGAAACGTGCGGCCATCAGCCGGACTGGCCTGCACCAGATACGAGTACGGCTGGCCTTCTGACGCGACGAGCACCGGAAGCGAGGTGATCGTGACGGCAGAGGGAACGATGTAGGTCAGATTGATCGAGGCCGTACTCGCGTTCCCCGCGCGATCCATGAGCGCCACCGTCACCAGGTTGGCGCCCGCGGTCAAGGTCACGCCGCAACTGAGGCTGGCTCCGTTCACGGACGCCGGCGCACCATTGCAGGTGGCCCCGGCCACGCCGGATAAGGCATCGGCGATGGTGCCGGTCACCGTGGCGGTGGGGACCGAGAAGATGGTGCCGCTCACCGGCGAATCCAGCTTCACGACGGGAGGGCCTCTGTCGATGCTGACCGTTGCGGACGCCGTCGATCCATTTCCGGCGCGGTCGGTTCCCTCGCCCGACACACTCTGTGCGGCGCCGTCGGTCGCGATGATCTGGTCCGCCGGACAGGTCGCCACGCCCGACGTGGGGTCCGCGCACGTGAAGTGCGCCGTTACGGGCGCGTTGTTCCAGCCGTTGGCATTGGGTGCCGGCGTCAGGGTGGTGCTGACCAGGGGGACACCGACATCAATGCTGAACGGCTCGCTCGTGACCGACGCCGTGCCGCCGCCCGGATCCGTCACCGTGCCCGTCACCGTCTGGTTCGGACCCTCCGCGGTGATGACGCGATCGGCCGGACAGCCCGCCAGCGGCGCCCCGCTCAACAGACACGTGAAGTGCGCCGTCACCGGGCCGTTGCGCCAGCCGTTGGCGTTGGCGGGCGGCGTGAGCGTGACGGTGATGCCGGGCAGGTCGAGTTGGATCGTGAACGGCGCGCTCGTCGCGACCGTGGTGTTGCCCGCGGCGTCGGTGGCCGTGCCGCTGACCGTCTGGTTGCTGCCGGCCGCCGCGCGCACCTGGTCCGGTGGACAGGTCGCCACGCCCGAGCCACCGTCGGCGCACGTGAAGTGCGCCGTGACCGGCCCGTGATAGAGGCCCGTCGCCGACACCGGGTTGAGCGTCACGGCAATCGTCGGTGGCGTCTGATCGAGATTGACCGGTGGGCTCGTGCGCGCCGTGGCGTTGCCCGCCCGGTCGGTGGCGGTGCCGCTGACCGTGTGATCCGCGCCGTCGGTCGCGATGATCTGGTCCGCCGGACAGGTCGCCACGCCCGACGTGATGTCCGTGCACGTGAAGTGCACCGTCACGGGCGCGTTGTTCCAGCCGTTGGCATTGGGTGCCGGCGTCAGGGTGGTGCTGACCAGGGGGACACCGACATCAATGCTGAACGGCTCGCTCGTGACCGACGCCGTGCCGCCGCCCGGATCCGTCACCGTGCCCGTCACCGTCTGGTTCGGACCCTCCGCGGTGATGACGCGATCGGCCGGACAGCCCGCCAGCGGCGCCCCGCTCAACAGACACGTGAAGTGCGCCGTCACCGGGCCGTTGCGCCAGCCGTTGGCGTTGGCGGGCGGCGTGAGCGTGACGGTGATGCCGGGCAGGTCGAGTTGGATCGTGAACGGCGCGCTCGTCGCGACCGTGGTGTTGCCCGCGGCGTCGGTGGCCGTGCCGCTGACCGTCTGGTTGCTGCCGGCCGCCGCGCGCACCTGGTCCGGTGGACAGGTCGCCACGCCCGAGCCACCGTCGGCGCACGTGAAGTGCGCCGTGACCGGCCCGTGATAGAGGCCCGTCGCCGACACCGGGTTGAGCGTCACGGCAATCGTCGGTGGCGTCTGATCGAGATTGACCGGTGGGCTCGTGCGCGCCGTGGCGTTGCCCGCCCGGTCGGTGGCGGTGCCGCTGACCGTGTGATCCGCGCCGTCGGTCGCGATGATCTGGTCCGCCGGACAGGTCGCCACGCCCGACGTGATGTCCGTGCACGTGAAGTGCACCGTCACGGGCGCGTCGTTCCAGCCGTTGGCATTGGCCGCCGGTGCCAGGACGACGGTGACCGCCGGAGCGGCCTGGTCGATGTTGATGCCGGTCTTGGTGATGGTGCCGGTGTTACCCGCCAGGTCCATGGCTTGGCCCGCCGCTGACTGATTGGCGCCGTCAGTCGACAGGGTCCGCGGCGCCGTGACGCTTCCAGGTGCCACACCCGACAACTGGTCGGTTGCCGCGAACGTCACGACGACCGGTCCATTGTTCCATCCGTCGGCGCTCGCGGCCGGCGTCTGCACCGCCGTGACGATTGGGGAGGTCTTGTCGATCTTGAGCGTGACCGTCGTCGTCGCGCGGTTGCCAGCGGTGTCGGTCGCCGTGCCACTGACGACCTGATTGGCGCCATCGCCCTCGACCACGACCGGACCCGTGCACGTCGCGAGACCGCTGGCTTCGTTCGTCCGCCGGATGTCTACCGTGAGCGAGGTGCCCCGCCTGCTGCGAATCCTGACGGAGATCTCATTTTGGCCGTCGCGGAGGGTCAGCGGTCGCTCGAGAAGGGCGATGAAGGCTTTGTCGTCTCTGTCGGCGTCCCTGTCGCCGACCCTGTCGTTGTCTTCGTCGTCTTCGTCGTCGTCGTCCCGATCGTCGCCAGGATTTTTCCTCGCCTCGCTACTTGCGTCTCCGGCTTTCTTGTCTCCTGATCCGTCCCGGGGCTCCTTCCTCGCCCTGAAGTCGTACTTTCCGAGCACGGTTCGTCCATTCACCGCGATACGGGCGTTGCGCACGCCGTTGTTCACCACGCGCAGGATGAACGTATCGGACGGGTTGGCGGCGCGGAACGTCCGGGTGTCGGTGACCTGTTTGCCGGATCCCCGGAGATAGGTGCGCGGGCCGAAGACGACGGCGTCGGCGCCCCCAACCGGTGAGCCGCCGGGGTCCGCACACGCGAAGGTGACGATCACCGGGGTCCGGTTCCAACCGTTGGCGTTGGGCGGCGGGACGGCCGTCGCGGTGATGGTGGGTGGTGTCGTGTCCCCGCTGGCGCGGCGGATGTCGACTGTGAATGAGGCGCCGCGCCGGCTCCGAATCCTGACCGTGATCTGATTCTGTCCCTGGCGGAGCGTGACCGGTCGTTCCAGCAATGGAACGAAGTCTCGATGGTCATCCCGATCTTCGTCCTTGTCGCCGAGGCGGTCGTTATCGCCGTCGTCGTCGTCATCGTCGTCGTCTTTGTCGTCGCGGTCCTCGGTCGCTTTGTCGGCCTTTCCCGCCTTCTTCTCTTCTGTGTTTCCTTTCCCGCCCTTGAAGTCGTACTTTCCGAGCACCGTTTGTCCGTTCACCGCAATCCTGGCATTCCGGACACCCTTGTTCACGACGCGCAGGATGAACGTGCCGGATTTGTCGATGCGAAGTGTGCTGGTGAAGGTGACCTGTTTGCCGGCGCGGCGGGTGTAGGTCTCGGGACCGAAGACGGTGACGTCTGCTGCGAGGCTGACGAGCGCGAACGCCGCGCAGACACCCGCGGCCGTGACAGTCCGCAGACTGGACGAGGCACGAGTCGGAGCAGACGATGCCGCCATGGAACAGTCTGGAGTGGACGGCACCCGACGACGCATTGATTGTTGACCCCGTGAAGCGTTGGTGTCGACGAACGACACGCGGTTCCCGCGTGCGAGGCGGGTTCCAAGTGAGGGAGTGGACACTACCACAGCCCGTTCTGAAGTCACGAGTCAATACTTCGGTCGAGTCGGCTGGAAATCGCTGTCCTACCGCAAGCCTTCTGCCACCGTCAGGAACCGTTCGATGTCGTCGGCGGTGTTGAAGAGCGCCGGCGACACGCGGATCTGCGTGCCGTTCTCGCGCACGCTCACCTGCGTCTTCGTGGCGGCCAGGTGCCGCTGGATCGCATCCTGCGGCTTCTGCACGCGGAAGGCGACGATGGAAGATCGGTTGCCTTCCGGCGTCGTCACCTCGAAACCGAGCGTGCGGAGTCCGCGATGCAGCCGGTGGGCGAGCTCCACCGTGTGCGTCTCGATGCGATCGACGCCGACGCGTTCGAGATACGACAGCCCCGCGCCGAGTTGATACACCGGGCCGAACGCCAGCGTCGCATAGTCAAACCGCTTGGCCGTCTTGTAGATCTCAAACTCCTGGGGTCCGAGCTGCTTTTCGACATGGAGGGCGCCGTAGCGATCGAGCGTGAGGCGCTCTGCGATCTCCCGGCGGACATAGAAGGGCGCCACACCGTACGCGCCGAGCACCCACTTGTAAGTGCCCACCGCCATCGCGTCGACGCCGGCGGCTTTGACGTCGATCGGGAACATGCCGACGGCCTGGATGCCGTCGGTGTAGAAGAACGCGCCGTGCGCATGCGCCAGGTCCGCGATCGGCCGCATGTCGTGCCGAAAGCCGTTCTGGTGCGACACCCACGCCACCGAGACGAGCTTCGTCCGTCCGTTCACCAGCGGCTCGAAGTCTTTCGCCGTCACCGTGCCGCCGCGCGCCTTGGCCACGCGCAGTTCCACGCCCGTCGTCTTGGCGAGATGCGAGTAGAGGACGAACTCGGTCTCGTAATGCAGCTCGTCGATCACCACGTTGTCGCCGCGGGTCAGTTGCATCGATCGGGCGACGATGTTCTCGCCTTCGCTGGTCGCGGACAGGAAACCGATCTCATCCGGGCTGGCGTTGATGAGCCGCGCGTACTGCGCCCGCACCGCGTCGGTCTTGCGCAACATGTCGCCGAGTGGAATCGGCGCGTAGCCCTTGGCGTCCGCGAATTCGCGCCCGGCGGCGATCACCGGGAGCGGCGTCGGTGCGATGTAGGCGGAGTTCAAGAAGAGCGCGGTGCTGGCGACGGGAAAATCAACCCGCACGCCGAGCGGATCGGGCGCCGGCCGGCCGGCGCCGGATTGCGCAAACGCAAGGGTCGAAAGTCCCGCCATGGCGGGAATGGCCGAGAGTACGTTGCGTCTGGTGTAGGGCACGGCAAATCTCCTCTTTCGTCCGTTAACGATCCGGGTTCCGGGATGGTGGCGCACCGCCGGCCTCACGGCGTGGCCAGCCGCTCCACCTCGTCGCGTAACTCCCGCGCCTCGACGCGAGTGTCGTCGAGGGCCAGCGCCTGGTTCAACTTGTCGATCGCCTCGGCGAATTGTCTCCGATCGATGTCCACGCGCGCCCATTCAATCCAGAGCGAGGTCAGGCCCGGTGACCGCTCGACGGCCTCGGCGTAGAGGCGATCCGCCTGGGCCAACTTGCCGGCGCGCAGGGCTTCATTGTCGCCGGCGTTCCAGGCTTCCACGCGCAGCAGGCTCGCCAGGTGCCGGGCATGAATGGTGTCCCAGGGCGCGAGGGCGACGGCGCGCGCGAGGGCGTCTCCGGCGGCCTGCAGGCCTTCGGCGCGAGCCGGGGCCTTGAGTTGCACGCTGTCCTGGATCAGCGCGCGCCCGAGCCCGGCGAGATAGTGCGTCTCCCGTGGCTGCAGCCGGCCGGCTTCGCGATACGCGATCGCCGCTTCCGCCCAGTGCTGGCGGTATTCGAGGTCGGCGGCGGCCTGGCTCATGATGTCGGCGCGTGACGGCGTGATCGAAAGTGGAATCACCGCGAGGGCTCCGGCGGCGACGCCGCCGATCCGCAGCCACGGTGCCGCGATCGCACGCGGATCTGGCGGAATGGAGCGGGACACCAGCAGCGCAATCCCAAAGCAGGCGCCATACAAGAGCGGCGTGGCCCACGACAGGCGCCACAGCGAGGCGAGCAGGTCGCTTTCGGCGCCCGACGTGGCGGTGGCAAACACCTGCGAGGGAAGCAACGAGATGAGCGGCGACACGGCGCCGGTCACCGCCGCCAGCAGCAGCCACGCCGTGGTTGTCGTCTGCTTCCGGTTCCTGGCCGGGTCCTGGACGTTTCCGCGCGCGGCCATCGCCGCGACGCACAGGAACACCATCCGGCTGGTGACCGTCGCGATGCCGAACTGGATCTCTACGAGGTGCGCCACCGCAGCGGCCAGCAGTCCCGCGCGCACGCGGTAGTCGCCAATGCGAAGCGCGCCGGCGATCGTCGCGACGAAGAAGGCGAGCTGCAGGACGACACCCACCACGCCCGCACCGACGAGGGTATCGAGGGTGTCGTTGTGGGCGCGGTCCGGCATTGCATCGATGCCCTCGAGGCGACCCATCTCAGGCACGTAGTACTTCGGGAACAAGATCGACAGGCTCTCGGGTCCATGTCCGATCCAGAGGCGCCCGCCGCTCTCGCGCACCAGGTCGATCACGCCATTCCAGATCAACACCCGGACGCGGGCGCTGCCCACGGCCGGATCGAGTTGCCGGGTAAGCGCCGCCGGGCGCAGCGACGGCACCACGATCAGCAGCACGACCACGATGGCGAGCGTCCGGACGGCGACGCGGTTGGTGTGCGCGGGCAGACGATCGCGGGCGACGACGAGCGCGAAGACCAGCGCGCCTGCCGCCATCGCCAGCCAGGCGCCGCGGCTTCCGGAGGCGGCCAGGGCCGCGAGTTGGAGCGGCAACGCGGCGGCCGCAATCATGCTCCGGGATCGCCACGCGTGCACGGCGGTCAACGGCGCCACGGCCGCGAGGTAGCCGCCAAGGAGGACGTGATTGCCGAAGGTGCTGCCCGCCATGAAGCCGGCGGTGGGTTCCACCCACTGCACCGGGTCGAATCCGGCGCGTTGCAGCAGCAAGTAGAGCGACGGCCAGATG
This sequence comes from Vicinamibacterales bacterium, assembly GCA_039934485.1. Lineage (GTDB taxonomy): Bacteria > Acidobacteriota > Vicinamibacteria > Vicinamibacterales > UBA2999 > 12-FULL-67-14b. The sequence goes on along the minus strand of JBDTMB010000015.1, from coordinate 3,398 downwards.
CTGCCAAACACCGCGGCACCCAGCAGGCGCTCCTGTGCGGCGCGCGTCCCGCCGCCGGCGCACATTGCGACAAACATCACCGCAAGCGCAATCGCCGTCACGCTGCCATGCCGCCTCAGGTGCGCCCCAAGGAACGCGTCGCGCGGCTCGATGCCGGCGAGCGACGCCACCACGAGCATCGCGGTGAACACGACGAGGCTCAAGACGACGATGTTGCGGTGGAACCAGTCGCGATGGCTGCGCCAGGCGAGCACGACACCGGGAATCGCCAACACCGCTCCAGCCCGGAGCAGCAGGGATTTTTCCTCCTCGAACATTTGCTCCGAGGCGAGATTCACGAAGGCCGGAAGCGCCGCCAGCAGGACCAGCGCGATAGCCTCCGGGAGGGCGGCGAGGACAGTGCGCGTCACCGGCTTGCTCACCGCTACCCTGTCTGCGTCATCGGCGTCATCTGCGGCCTGGCGTGGCTCCGGACGGATGGTACAGCAGGATTCGCGCCGGCCGCCTATCGAGTCAGCGTGTCCAGCGTCACCGACGCCAGCGTGGCTCGCGTGCCCTCGTCCACTTCGTCGAAGAGGCGCCGCAGCGCGGCGGCCTCGGGCGAGGCGCGATCGCCATCGACGCGGGTGTGCAGGAGATCGTCACCGGGCATGCGCAGCGGATCGAACACCGAGACGATGTCCAGGATCGTGATGGCGGTGCGCGGCCGCGCCAGCCGATAGCCGCCGCCGATGCCGCGCGTCCCCACGGCGAGCCCGGCGCGGACGAGCTGTTGAAACACCTTGGCCAGGGCCGTGGGCGAGATGCGATGCGGGCCCGCCACTTGCGCCACCGTCACCGGCTCGTCGCCGGCTCGCGCCATTTCGAGCGCCGCGTAGAGCGCGTAACGGGAAAACTTGCTGAGGGTCATCGGGCGGTCAGCTCCGCGACGCTTCGAGGTCGAGATCGAGACACACCCGCTGGGCCATGACGAAGCCTTCGCGGCGGAAGAAGCCCAGTAGGTCCGTGTTGTCCCAGTCCACCTCGGTCCTGAGCGCGTGAATCCCCACCCCGAGGAGGTTCGTGCGGAGCTGATCGAGCAGCGCCGTGGCGACGTGATGGCCGCGAAAATCCGGGTGAACGTCGATCACGTCCATCACCGCCACCCGCTCGGTGACGCCAAACTCGCCGTAGAACACCCTCGCGAGCAGGAACCCCACGAAGGCGCCGTCCAGTTCGGCGGCGAGCGACACCGTGATGCCGGTGTCGGAGAGCGCCTGCCGGAGCTTCAACTTGAAGAATTCGTCGCGCCGGCGGCCGACGTTCTTCGCGTCGATCTGGATGACGTTCTCGAGGTCCGACGGCCGCAGGCTGCGGACCACGACGCCGGTGGCGAGCGGATCGATCGTGTCCATGAGGGTCTCCTGGCTCAAGCTGCGCTCCTTCCCGTCAGACCGCCCCGCTCGGCGAGACGCCGCGCCCGGAAAGCGCCCCAGAGCGCAGCGCCGATGGCGCCGGCCAGCATCGACTGCGGGTGGCTGCGGATCTCGACCGGCGCCTTCTGCAGCACCGCCGCCTCGGCGACGGCGGCCATCAAACCCTCGTCAGCCGCCAGTCCGCCGGTGATGAGCACCACACCCTTGATGCCGGCCGAGACCACGAGTTTCACGTAGCGCCCGGCCATCGATTGATGGATGCCGCGCAGGATGTTGGGAATCGTGATGCCGCGCGAGACCATGTTGATGACGTCGGTTTCGGCCAGCACCGCGCAGATCGACGAACAGGCCTCCGGTTGGTCACCCGTCTTCGAGAGCCGGCCGATCTCTTCGAGGGTGACGCCGAGGTATCGCGCGATGTTCTCGAGAAACTGGCCGGACCCGGAGGCGCACTGGCTCGTCATCCGGTAGCCGAGCACCTTGGCGCGCTCGTCCATGCGCACCGCCCTGGCGTGGAGCGCGCCGATGTCGACCACGCCGCGTGCCTCGGGAGTCAGGAACAGCCCGCCGCGCGCGTGCGTCGTCATGCCGTAGAAATGTCCGGTGCGAAACGGCACCGACTCGCCCTCGCCGGTGGTGGCCACATATTCGACGTCGCCACGCGTGACCTTGGCGCCGTCGAGCGCCGCCTGGTAGGCGGTCTCCACCACGGCCAGCGAATCGCGCCGGCGCACTCGCTCGGTGACGCCGGCGAGCAGGCGCTCGCCGCCCTGGCCGTCGGTGTCCACGAGCGCCACCTTGATGGCGGCCGATCCGACGTCGATACCCGATGTGATCATGCCTGTCTCCTACGCGGCGGCCGCGCTGCGCAGCGCAAAGAGCGCGGCGCCGAGCGCACCGGTGTAGATCGAATCCTCCGAGATGTTCACGGTTCGGGCGCCGTAGTTTTCCTCGACCAGCGCCAGCAGCGCCGCCACCGCGGCCTGGTTCCGGGCCACGCCGCCGGTGAACGTGAACTCGTCCTTGACGCCGCCCGACCGCGCCAGCAGCGACATCGCGCGCAGCACGATCGCGCGATGCAGACCGGCGAGGATGTCCTCGCGTTTTTCGCCGAGCGACAGCCGCTCGCGCAACTCGGCGCCGGCAAACACCGTGCACGTCGAGTTGATGCGCACCGGGGCGGATGACTGGATCGCAATCGGCCCCAACTCGTGCAGGCCGAGGCTCATCTCGTCGGCGATGTATCCCAGGTAGCGGCCGCAGCCGGCCGCACACCGATCGTTCATCTGGAACGACGTGACGATGCCCTGGTCGTCCACCTGGATGGCCTTGGTGTCCTGTCCGCCGATGTCGAGCACGGTGCGCGTCTGCGGAAACATCGCGTGGGCGCCCAGCCCGTGACAAAGGATCTCGGAGCGGATGCGGCCCTCGGGGAACGGCAGCCGCTGACGGCCGTAGCCGGTGCCGACGCTGCCGATTTGTTCGAGCGTCAGCGCCGAGACGCGCGCCACCGCCGTGGTGAGCGCCGGGTCCGCGCCGGGCAGGTCGCCGAGCGCCACGGCCGCATGCTCGTCGAAGTGGCCGGCGGCCGCCGCCGAGTTCTCGACGTCGAGGATCGCCTTGTCGAAGAGTCCCGCGAGCAGGTCGAAGCTGACGCCCGTCGCGCGCGCCTCCTCCTCGGCCAGCGCCAGGTAGCGGCTGCCGGCCAGGTCGCGGAAGAAATCGCTCTTGCGCCGCGCGCCCTCGCCATAGAGCGCGTCAACCTCGCCGTTCATCCGCTCCACGATCCGGTCGATGATCCCCATCGCCGCCGGTGGCCTGGTGAGCAGGCGCGAGAGGAACCGGCGCAACTCGGTATCGAGGACGCGCATCTGCGATCGGTACTGCTCCGCGCGGAATCGCCGCTCGAGCGCGCCGACGAGCGCCGGCGCGTGCGCCGGGTCGCGCGCGATCGACCGGAACTCGCCCGCGATCAGCGAGAAG
>JBDTMB010000014.1:0-31740 GCA_039934485.1 Vicinamibacterales bacterium | reverse complement strand
GTATCGTCGCGGAAATATTTCTCAAGCACGAGCTTGGCGAGGAGGAAGGCCACCTCGTTCGGCCGCCGCGCGCGGAGGTCATCGAGCGTGTGGATGGCCGACTGCCCCACGATGGGCGCATTCTCTGTCTTGGTTGGGATGTTGGCGGTAGACAACGCGTACTTCGACGCCTCGGAGAACCGCGCGGTGAGTCGCCCCGCCGGGAATGTCGAAGCGGTAACCCTGCACGCGGGGAAACGTGATTTCGCAGGCGATCCGATCCTCCAGCGCTCGTACGTGTGTCGGGGTTGGGCCCGGCGTGGGCGTGGCCGTTGATCCCGAGCATGGAATGAACGAGAACGGGTGTTCGGGAGTGTCCGGGTCCACCCGGCGATGTAGTCAAACACCATCTTCGACACGGTCACGTTGTTGCACACCACCATGAAGACCGGCGGCGTGCCGCCCTGGGCCTTCGTCACAGGGTTCTCGGCCCAACGCTCGAATGCCTTCTCGTAATTCTGGTACAGCGAACGAATGGCGCCCTCGAGTTCCACTGGCAGAGCGGGCTCGACACCAGAGGCATCCCCTTTGGGAACCTTCTTCGGCAGGCCGTCACGAATCCGCAGCCAGAGGTCGCGATAGGTCGGCTGATCCCCGGTCATCGAGTTGTCTTCCACGGGGACTCGCGGAGTCTTTACGATCCCGGACTCGATCGCGTCGATCAGCGAGAAGTCCGAGACCACCCATGGGAACAACGTCCCTTCTGGATAGCCGCTGCCGCTCAAGAAGAACGGCGTGGCCGACAAATCGTACACGGCGCACAAGCCGATCTTCTTGTGGACGGCTTCCAGCCCGGACATCCACACACGCGCCTCTTCATCGCGCTCTTTGGCGGCCGTCCTGTCGTCGCCGGTCAGTTTCTCTGGGATCTCGGCCGGCCTGGGCTTGTAGCAGTGGTGCGCCTCGTCGTTGAGGACGATCACTTGCCTCTTCCCGCCAAGTTCGCGGCACACGCGGCGCACCATCTGGTCTGGTGATTCGACAAACGGGTTGGTTTCGCCTTTCGTCAAAATGCTCTTGGTCAGCTTCGCGGCATCACCACGCTCTCGCGGCATCAACGCGTGGTAGTTGGTGATGACGATGCGCGCCTGTCCAAGGCGCTCCATGACATCGCCAGGCACGACATCGCGCTCGCGATAGTAGTTCTGCGGGTCGGTTGGCAACAGGACGCGCAAGCGGTCGCGGATCGTGATGCCTGGCGTCACGATGAGGAAGGCATCGCTGAATCGGCGATCCTGGCGGTCTTCAAGCTTGTTGAGTGTCTGCCACGCGATCATCATCGCCATGACCACGGTCTTGCCAGACCCAGTGGCCATTTTCATGGCCAACCGAGGCAGGCCGTTGTTGAAGTTGTCGTTCTCGGTTCGCAACTCGTTGGCGATCCACGCGTCGCTGAAACCGGCCGCCACTTCCGTGATGTAGATGACGGTCTCGAGGGCTTCGCGCTGGCAGAAGAACAGATTTTTTTCGCGCTGTGGATCGCTCCAATACTGCAGAAGCCGCTCGGTTGTTCGCGTGCAGCCGACATAGCCGCCAGTCCGCCACTGGTTCACCCGCTCCCGAATGCGATTAATGCGGGGGCTGGATAGAAAGCGGTCCTGCGTCCACTCGGTTTCAAACTTGAGCTGGCCGCCCTTCTTCCGGGGACTGGCGATGGGTAGGAAATAACCGCTCTCGCGCCGGCCAACGGCGATCTGATCGGTAATGCCATCGTCGTTGAACTGAAAGTGCCGCTCAGGTTCGCTGAACGCCGAGTTCAGGATGGGGTTGGCAATGACCGGCGCAGGCACCTGCGAAGTATAGCTAACTGATGGTGACAGGTCAGGTCCCGTACGTAAAACGGGCGCGATGCTGAGAAGCACCGCGCCCGAGTTACCGTCAAGCTGCGTTAGAAGTTCAGCGAGAAGCCCACGCGGATAATGCGGGGCGCCAGGATCTCCTGCGGTGCCAGGTAGCTGCCGCCGACGGCCACGTTCTGGTTCACCACCGTGGCGGAGTTGCCGATGTTGAAGAAGTCGATCTGCGGCGAGAGGCTGCGACCGCCACCGAAGCGGAAGGCACGCGAGAGCCGGATATCGAACATCATCACGTTGTCAAAGCGCTCGTCGCCCCGCTCGCTCAAAAACACCGTCTGCGAGGCGCGCGTTAACGCAATGCCCTGCGTCGCCGCGACCGCCCGCGTCAACGAGTAGGTCGACACGTACGGGTAGCCGTTATTGGCAATCATCGAGCCGGCGATGTTGATGTCGCCCGGCAGGATGTAGCTGCCCGAGAGACGGAACGCAGTTTCCGAGTCGTTGCCGATGATGCCTTTCGGATACAGCAGGAGGTTCGGGTCGTTCAGGTCAGCGGTGTTCGACTGGCCGCTTCCGGTTGAGTTGACACCACCGTTGTTCTTGCCAATCGTGAACCCGGCCTGCATCTGCCACTTCTTCGAGAAGCGCTTGGTGGCCGTGAACTCGATGCCCTTGTATTCGGTGTCGAGGTAACCCTCGTTGTCGCGGATGTTGGCCGAGGCGCTGGCCAAAGCGGGGTCAAGGTTGTAGACCACGGCCGTCGTCGGTTTGGGGCTTGCCACGGTGCCGCCGGGGCCATTTGGCACGTTGACGGTGTACTTCGTGTAGGCGCTCGACGGCACGGCCGTGTTGTGCTGGCCGAACTGCTTGCGGTTGGTGCGGTAGTAGAACATCGCACCGACGCGGACGGCGCCAGGGAGCTGGGTTTCGATGCCAGCCGTGGCTTCATCCGAGTACGGCCAGTCCACGCCGGCGGGGTTGTAGCCGGTGGTGGTGCCGCCGCTGAACGCCGGGCAGGTGCCGATTTCCGAGGTCTGGAGCTTGCGGTCGCCGTTCGGGTCGGTCCATACGCAATCGCGCGAGCCCACGGTGAGCGGGTTGACGTTGGTGACGCGGTCGATGCCCACCTGCAGGCCGTAGCGGCTGTAGCTGCCCTTGAGGGCGGTGCGGCCGTTGCCGGTGAGGTCGTACGAGGCGCCGAGACGCCACACGGCGATGCTCTGGTTCAGCACCTCGGTCTTCGCCACCGTGCGAGGCGCGGCGAATACACCACCCGGGCTGGACTGCTCGGGCAGCGTGCCGACGTACTTGTCGTAGCGCCCACCGATGTTGAGAGTGAGGCGGTTCATCGACCAGGCATCCTGGAAGAAGAACCCGGTCACCGTGGCCACGTTCTTCGAGAAGGCGGGCGAGTTCCACTCGCGAACCGCCGTCGGCGCGCCGTTGTTGTAGACCAGCCAGTGGTCGAGGCGCACAGAGTAGTCGGAGGCGTAGTAGAGGCGACCCCACTGCACGCCGGCCTTGAACAGGTGCTCGCCACCCATGCCGCTCTTGCCGTAGGTGAAGACGTTGTCGAACTGCGTGCGCGAGTTGGGCTGGTGCTCTTCGCGCGTCGAGTTGTTGAACACGTCGGTCGTGACCGTGTCGATGATGCGCGGCAGGTTCGGATCGCTGTCGGGCTGATAGACGTAGTTGGTCACGCCGTCCATCACGCTGAAGTTCGATTCGAACACCGAGCGGCCCTTGATGCCCGTGTACTTGAGCTGCGTCGTCTGCACCGGGTTGGTCTGGCGCACCGAGGCGATGTCCGGGATCTTGTCGTTGCTGTCTCGACGATGGCCGCGGATCTTGTTGTTCCAGAAGTAGCCGGCGGAGATCTTGTTGTTAGTGGTCAGCTGCGTGATGAGCTTGCCGGAGTAGTTGACCAGGTCGTTGTCATCAAGCGCCTGCGTGCCGTCGGGGTTGGTGGCGTTGACGAGCTTGTTGACCACCCACTTGCGGTAGGTGCCGCTCACCCACATCCGGTTCTGGATGATCGCGCCGCCGCCATTGAGGTTGAAGTCGTAGGTCTTCTTCGTGGGATTGCCGCGGAAGGTCGGGACCGCCTTCTGGGCGTCGGCCCAGTTCTCGGCCTGCAGGCTGTCGTTGGCGAACGAGTAGCGGGCGTTGCCCTTCCACACGTTGCCGCCGTCCTTGGTCACCATGTTGATGGAGACGCCGCCGGCCAGCTGTTCGGCCGGGATCGACGAGGTCATGTAGTTGATCTCTTCGAACATGCCCTGATCGTAGTAAATCATCGTCGCGCCGCCGCCGCCGCCGGGCCAGTTCACCGTCGCGCCGTCGATGTTGTAGCTGACGTCGTTGGTGCTCGAGCCGTGCGCCGACATGCTGCTCTGCTGCATCGACTGCGTACCGCCCACGTCGTAGGTGGCCACCTGCACGCCGGGAATCAGCTTGGCGAGGGACCACGGATCGCGGCCGGTGGGGACGCCTTCGAGGATCGCCTGGTTCATCACGGTCTGCTGGACGTTGGAGCGCACGTCAACCGTCGGCGACTCACCAGTCACGGTGATCGTCTCGCTCAGCGAGCCCACTTCCATCTTCGCGGAGATGGTGGCGACAAACGCCGCGTTAATGATGACGTTCGGGCGCTCGACGCTGCGGAAGCCCTGAAGCTCGAACTTGACGTTGTAGCTGCCAGGCGAGAGACGGTCAAAGCGATATGTCCCGCTCGTGTCGGTGACCTGCGTCAGCGTGCCACCGAGCACGCGTTCGCCGCTAATTGTCACGTTGACGCCGGGCAACGTCGCGTTGCTCGAGTCGGTCACGGTGCCGGTGATGGATCCTGTCTGTACCTGAGCGAACGCAACGGATGCCAGTAGCAGCATCCCAAAACACGCAAGCGTCGCACGCCGAAAAGCCATGGTCATGCCCCCTCCAAACGCCGGAACGCGAGGCGGGAGACACAACTGTCACCCACCGCAAGTTGCCGGCTTGTTACAACGCCGACAATACTAGCCGGAGCGCTCGCATCCTCTCCATACAAATTTGTGAATTGATCGGATAAGCGCCGCAACGTGCACGGGCCAGTTGTCTCCGGACGTCTCTGGTTTGACGCCGGAATTGCTGGGATTTCTGCGAAGGGTGGAGGGCGATGGCTTTAGCCGCCGCCACTGGACGATGCGGCCCTAGTTGCCGTTGCGCGCCTGGAGCAGCTCCACGTACTTCAGGATGGCGGCGATGCGCGCTCTGGCCGTTTCGGGAGAAACGCCGCCGGGCATCACGCGGAAGGCGTCGCCCCAGACCGGCATCTCGCGGTTGCCGTGCGAGGGCACGTCGCGGCCGTCGATGATCCGCTCGAGGCGCTCGCTGGGAAACACGCCGCCGTTCCGGGCTGAATACCGCGCCAGGTCGGGAGGGAGGTGCCGCAGGGAATCGGCGGCGGGTCCGTTGCCGTGTCCGCTCTCGCCATGACAGGAGGCGCAGTAAGTCCTGAACAGCTCGTGGCCATCCAGGGCCGGCCCCGGCGAAGCCGCGGGCGCAAGCGATTGGCCGTTCAGGGCGGCCACAAGGGCCAGGATCAACACGCCTTGCAGGGCGGCGGTGCGTGCGAAGACGGTCATGACTCCACCCCTGACACCAACGCGCGATGCGCGCCGTTGCGGACGATCAGCACCGGACACTGCGACTGGCGGATCACGTCGTGGGTGTTGGAGCCAAACAGCATGAGGTCGATGCCGCTGCGTCCCTGCACGCCCATCACGATCAAGTCGCTGTGGCGCTGTTCGGCGTGCCGCAGGATTTCGCGCGACGCCTTCCCTTCAACCACCGCCGTCTCCACCGTGCAATAGGTGTGGACATCCTCGGGAATCAGGGCGCCCAGGCAACGCAGCCGTTCCGCCTCGGCCTGCGCGCGGATCGCGACGACATCATTGTCGGCCGAGGTCGGCGGGCGTTGGAGCTCTGGCGGCACCTCGATGGCGTTGAGCACCGTGAGGCGTGCATCGGCCTCTTCGGCGATCGACATCGCAAAGCGCAGTGCCGCCAGAGACGACTCCGAGAAATCCACCGCGGCCAACACCTGATCGAAACCGACATCGCCGGCCACCGGCGCTTCGACCACTGCGTTGGGGACCACGAGCACCGGACAGGGCGAGAGCCTGAGCACCTTCTCGGCGACCGAGCCGAGGACCAGGTGCTCGAAACCCGAGTAGCCGTGGGTCCCGAGGACGATCAAGTCGGCCGGCCACTGCTCCGCCTGGACAATGATCTCTCGATGCACGCTGGCCGCATCCTGCACCACCGGCTCGATCGAGGCGCCCGGCGCCGCCCGCTGCGCCATGCGCTGAACCTCGGCGGCGATCCGATATCGATCGGCGGCGGTCAGGCTGACGCGCGGTCGTGGCGACGGGTTGAGCGGGGGGATGATGTCGACGGCGGGAGGGACCGCGAACACGTGCAACGCGCGCAACTCGGCGCCATACCAGCGCGCGAGCGCGGCGGCATGGCGAAGCGCGTGCTCGGAGAACTCCGAAAAATCAACGGGACACAGGATGCGATTGATGGCAACTCTGGTGGTGTCCAAGACCGGCCTCGCACACCTCAACCGCAAGTCGCGTACCACCAGGGCGCCCAATAGATCAGGCCTGAAATACGCGCCGCGCGCGCGCCGTGCGGGGAAGAGTCCGCAGGTGCGCGAATATTTCTAGTTGGGGTCGCCGACCATGACGTAGGCGTTGGTGTGGGTGCGTCTCAGAAAGCGCTCGCGCTCGAGGGCGTCCACCAGCCGGTCGCAGGTGGCCTCGTCAAGTCCCCAGAACCGCCGCATCTGGGATTTGGTCAGTGACAGTCCGGGCATCTCGCGGTACTCCGCTTCAATCAGGCGTTTCCAGTGAACCGGGACGGATTCGATCGTCGGCATGGCGTCACCTCAGACACGCGACAGGTCGCGCGGGAGCCGGTGCGTGTGCAAACGGCATGCCCATCGCTTGCGTCGACAAGGCAGGTGGTTTGCAGCTGATCTGTCGCATGGCGCATCCCCCCGCATGGCACCGCCGGATCATCCGCCGCGAGTCGCTATTCGACCCTGCGATTCGGCGCGCGCACCGGCAATTTCGTCAGCGCCTCCTGACCTTCTTTGCGGAAGCCAGCCTCGGCAATATCCTCACGGCCCCCCTCATCTACGCGCTCCTCCTGCCCTTCGCGCTCCTCGATCTGTGGGTGTCGGTCTATCAATTCGTCGCATTTCCCGTGTATTCCATCGAGCGCGTGCGGCGGAAGCCCTACTTCGCATTCGATCGCGAGCGGCTCGCGTACCTCAACGGTATTGAGAAGGTTAATTGCCTGTTTTGCAGCTACGCCAACGGCGTGATCGCGTACGTCCGCGAAGTGGCGGCGCGCACGGAGCAGTATTGGTGCCCGATCAAGCACGCTCGCCGCCTGCGCGCCACGCACTCGCACTACCCCAACTTCACCGAGTTCGGCGATGCCGCCGGCTACAAGCGCCAGTTGCCGGTACTTCGGCGCGACCTCAATCCGCGAAAATAATTGGACAGATGCGGTAGAACCCTGCCATTGGTGGGAGGGTGGAGCTCGGCCATTTGCTGGCACGGCCGTTGCTCGGTTTCGAGACGATGAGCACAATATTGTTCGTCCACCGGCTCTTCGGTGCCACCGCTCTCGATGTGGCCACCTACGAAGAGATCGAGGCCGACCGCACCGCGACGCCCCAGGCCCTGGCCGTGGTCCTGATGTCGGCGGCGGCTGCGGGAATCGGGGCGCGGGGCTTTGGTGCGGACCAGCAGATCCCGCTGGTGGGGGTCGCCATCATCGCGCTGATTGCCTGGTCGGCGTGGGCCGTGATTACGCTGCACATCGGCGGAAGGATGTTCCCCGAGCCCGCCACGAAAGTGGACCTGGGCGAGTTGCTCCGCACGCTCGGGTTCGCTTCGGCCCCGGGCATCCTCCGGGTGTTCGGGTTGATCACGCCGCTGGCCGAGCCGATGTTCATCCTCACCGCGATCTGGATGCTGCTGGCCATGATCGTGGCCGTGCGCCAGGCCCTCGATTACACGAGCACCCTGAGGGCGGTGGCGGTGTGCACTTTCGGGTTCGCGCTCGCGATCATCGTCGCCGCGGTGCTGGGGATGGTCTTCACCACGCCGGTCGCCTAGGCCGCAGATGACGCAGATTGCCCAGATCTCGCGGGTGACGCAGACCCGCTCCTAGCGGAGGAAAATTCCCGCCACCCTGCGAAAAAAGTCCCGTCACAACGGTGGTGATCGCCGCCTCCAAGGGGGCAATCCGGCGGCACGACTGTTGCCTTCTCTGGCCGCATGACGGTCAGAGAAGAGTTGCGGATTCCCAACTCGCCGGCCTTTGAGGCGGCGGCCGGCGCCACCCCGTTCCGCGATCGGATTGCCGTTCTCGCCACCGCTTCCCCGGACGCCATTTATCGCGCGCTTCACGAAGTGTCGTTGAGCGACATGCGCCTGGCGTGGATTCTCGGCGAGCTGCGCTACCTGCCGGCGCGGGTCACCGGCCACATGCGGCCGGAGGATCCCCATCGGCCCTTCTTCGATGTCCTGCGCGACAGCGGCACGTTGATCCTGAAGGATGCGCCGTACGAGTTGCTCACCGGTTCCGCCGGCCAGCTCCATCGCGTCGTCGACCAGGCGCCGGTGACGTTCGAGAATGCAGCGGCGTTTGTGGCCTTCAACGATCCGGACCACGAGAAGCTGTTCATGAGCCTCCGCGTGGTCCCGAGCGACGTCGCGCTGTCGTATTGGATCGTGCTCGACCACGCCACGGTGCCGCTGTCGGCCGCGGCGCACGAGAAATTCCGGCACTACTGGCGCGTGATCAAACCCGCCGGTGCGTTTGTCAGCCGCGAGTTCCTCAACGCCATCCGCATCAAGGCGGAATCGCGATGGGCAGCGAAGGTGGCGTAGGGAGGCAGATGCAGGGGGACACGATGACGTCGAATCGCATACTCATCGCCTATGCGACCCGGCACGGACAGGCCCGCAAGGTGGCGGACCACCTGGCCCGCGAGCTGACGCTGTGGGGCTGGCCCGTGATCGTGGCCGACGTGGCGCGCACGCCGGCGATTGATTGGCCCGACTACAGCGCGGCGATTCTCGTCGCCTCCGTCTACGCCGGCCACCACGAAAAAGAAATGATCGCGTTTGTGCGGCGCGGCCACGCGGCGCTCGACCAGATGCCCAACGCGTTCCTGTCCGTGATGCTGGCCGAGGCCACCGCCGAAGACCGCAATGTGTCCGAGAGCCGGCGTACCGAGGCCGCTTTGGCGGTGAAGAAAGTGATCGACGCCTTCGTCGAGGACACCGGCTGGCATCCCCGGCAAGTGCTGCCCGTCGCGGGCGCGCTGCTCTATCGCCAATACAACTTCTTCATCCGGTTCATCATGAAACGCATCACCAAGAAGCAAGAGGGGCCGACCGACACCTCGCGCGACTACGAATACACCGACTGGGCGGCACTGAGCCGGTTTGCCTCGACGTTCTCCAGGAGCCTCGCGCAACCCACGAAGACGGCGTGAAAACGATGGCGTAAGATACGGCCCATGAGAAAGCGCTTCTTTCTGCTGGGCCTCGGATTGACCGCCTTGACAATCGCCCTTGGCAGGGCGCCCCTCCAGGGAGCGCCGGCCGAACAGGGGGCGGCGCGGGCGCCGTTCAACGTGGTCGAAGCCACGATCCCCGCCATGCAGGCCGCCATGGCCCAGCACCGCACGACGTCGCGCGAGCTGGTCGCGCAGTACCTGATCCGCATCGCGATCTACGAGGACCGCTTGAACGCGGTGCTGGCGATCAATCCCCTGGCCCTCCAGGAGGCCGATGCACTCGACCGCGAGCGCGCGGCCGGCAAGGTTCGCGGGCCGCTGCACGGCATTCCGGTGGCGCTGAAGGACAACATCCACACCACGCACTTGCCCACCACCGGCGGCGCGCTGGCGTTTGCGGGCTACGTACCGCCGTACGAAGCGACGCTCACCAGGAATCTGCGCGACAGCGGCGCGATCATCATCGCCAAGACCGGTTTGACGGAGCTGGCCAATTGGGTGGCGGGCGCGCCCGATCCCATGCCCGGTAACTACAATGCCGTCGGCGGCTTTGGCTTCAATCCGTACGATCCGCGTCCCGATCCGCGGAAGGACCCGGGTGACGGGCGTCCCGTGATGCAGACCGGCGGCTCGAGTTCCGGCATCGGCACCGCGGCCAGCTTCTGGGCGGCCAACGTCGGCACCGACACCGGCGGCTCGGTGATCAGCCCGTCGAACGCGAACATGCTCGTGGGCATTCGTCCGACAATCGGCCGCATCAGCCGCTACGGGGTGATTCCGATTACCGCGGACCACGACACCGCCGGCCCGATGACGCGCACCGTCGCCGACGCGGCGATCCTGCTCGGCGCGCTCGAAAGTCCCGCGCCCGATCCGAATGACGCCGCCACGAAAACGTGCACGCCCCCGCCCGGCCGCGACTACACGAAGTTCCTGAACGCCGGTGGGCTCAAGGGCGCGCGCCTCGGCATCCCGCGCGCGTTCTATTACGACCGCATCACCTTGACCGGCGATCGGCCGGGTGGTCCCGACGGCATCGGCCCGACGACGGGGATTACGGCGGGGCGCGGCGGCCTCAACGCCGAGCAGGCGCGCGTGATGGCCGAGGCGATCGCCGTCCTCAAGCAGCAAGGCGCGATCGTCGTCGATCCCGCGGAGGTCCCGAGTCTTGCGGCGAAGGACCCGAGCGACAACTTCGCGGCGTGGGATTTCTGCGCCGGCGCCGATCAGGCGAAGGGCAAGGATGCGAACTGCTCGGTGAACTTCAAGTATGGGATGAAGCGTGATTTCAATATCTGGCTGAAGAGCCTGGGCGCGTCGGCGCCGCTGAAGACGCTGACGGAGTTGCGGGAGTGGAACACCGCGCACGTTCGGGCGGGCGCGATCAAGTATGGGCAGTCGCGCCTCGACATTTCCGACGAGATGGATCTCGCCGCCGACCGCGCGCGCAACGACGCCGACAACGCCAAGGACTGGCGGCTGAGCCGCGACCAGGGCATTGACGGCGTGCTGAAGGCGAACCGGCTCGACGCGATTGTCACGCCGGGCGGGTCGGGGGCCGGCATCGCGTCGCGCGCGGGCTACCCGATCATCGTCGTGCCGTTTGGCCTCATCCCCAACGCACCGAACACGCCGTTCCCCACCGGCTTCAATGCCAAACCGGCCCCGTTTGGCGTGGGCTTCGTCGGTGGGCAATGCGCGGAGCCGAAGCTCATCGAGCTGGCGCACGCCTTCGAACAAGCCACCAGGAAGCGCATCCCGCCTGCGTCGGTACCTTAGTGAATTCGCGCCCCTTCTGACTTCTCACTTTTCACTTTTGACTTCAGGCTGGAGTTGCAACACGCATCATGGCGTCTACATTCAACGCGCTCGGCCTCACGTTAACGGCCGACGAACGTTTCGTCCGGGCTTCCGGCCCCGGCGGCCAGAACGTGAACAAAGTATCCACCGCCGTCGAATTGCGTTTCGACATCGGCGCCTCGCCGCTCCCGCCAGACGTAAAGCATCGTTTGCGCGCTATCGCGGGTCGTCGCGTGGATAGCGACGATGTGCTGCTGATTGACAGCCGCGCTCACCGGACACAGCTGCAGAACCGGGAATCGGCGCAGCTACGTCTTCGCGAATTGATTGAGAAAGCGGCCGTGCGGCCGAAGAAGCGAACCCCGACCAGGCCCAAGGCCGCCGCGCGGGAACGACGGCTGACGACGAAGAAGGTCCGCGGGACGGTAAAGGCATCGCGCCGGCGCACACGCGATGATGAGTAAGCGCCGGCGCAACTAGAGTTGCTCGTCTTTCGTGACCTGACCCCTACTTGACCTGGCGGGTGGCGAGGTATTCGACGAGCGATTCGATGCGCATCTTGACCGCATCGGCGTTGGTCGAATCGGCCGAGCGCTTGAACGCGGCGCCCCACTCGGGCATGTCGCCGCCGCCGTGGCCCTTGATGGGCTTATCGCCGTCGATGATCTGGTACACCATCTCGCGCGGGTAGGTGCCGCCATTGCGCTTGGCCAGCTCCGTGAGATCGGCGGGTTTCTTCTTGAGCGTCGCCGCCAGCGGCCCAGTGCCCTTGGCATCCTTGCCGTGACACACCACACAGTATTGGTCAAAGTTGGCCGCACCAGCGACGGTCTGCTGCGACGGCGACGATGGTTGCTGCGCGCTCGCCTCCACGCCAAACATCGCAAATACCGCGGCTACCGTGAACATGCCGGAAACAATCAAAGGGACGCGTCGCATAACCACCTCTATGGCGAAGTCTAGAGCAAGTCGGATGCCATGCGCCAACCGCCGATTTCCACTAGTATCTGCCGATGCGACTCCTGCTGGCCCTGTTCGTAATTGCCGGCGCGACGACCGGCGCGGACGTTGCGCAGCAACCGGACCCGCCGCAGCCCGAGCCGATTCTTGAAACCGGCGAGCTGATGGCGATGGTGATCCGCCCCGCCTACGTGGAATTACAGCAAATGATGGGAAAACCGCCCGCCGACCGTCGGCAATGGGCCCTGCTCTATCAAAAGGCCGCGCGCCTGGCGGAATTCGAGAACTTGATCCTGTTCCGGCCACACCAACGAGCAGCGACCCCAGAGTGGAAAACCCTTGCGGCGGCAGCCCGGCAGGCCACTGCCAGCACCGCCCAGTCGGTCCTGGCAGGATTGACGAGTGCGCAAGGGGAAGATTTCCCAGCGGTGCGAAAAAATTACGAGATGATTGCGCAATCCTGTAACGCCTGCCACCGCACGATGAGCCGTGAAGCGCCAGTGATTAAGCCATGACCAACAAACAACTTCTCCTTGTATCGCGCCCGGCCGGCGAGGCGACGACCGGCAACTTCCGTCTCGTCGAGACTCCCATTCCCGAGCTCGCGGATGGGCAGGTCCTGGTGCGCCACCTTTATCTCTCGCTCGATCCGTACATGCGCGGGCGCATGAACGACGCCAGGAGCTACGCGCCGCCGCAGCCGCTCAACGCCGTGATGGTCGGCGGCACCGTCGGCGAAGTGGCGGCGTCCCGGCATGCGGGCTTCGCCATTGGCGATCACGTCGCGAACATGGGCGGCTGGCAGCAGTTCGCCGTCGTCGACGGCAACGCGAGGGGCGCACTGCGGAAGATCGACTCCAGCCGCGTGCCGATCTCCGCCTATCTCGGCGTGCTCGGCATGCCGGGCGTGACGGCGTGGTACGGCTTGATCAGGATCTGCCAGCCCAAACCGGGCAGCACCGTGACGGTGAGTGCCGCCAGCGGCGCCGTCGGCAGCGTGGTCGGACAACTCGCCAAGGCCAAGGGATCTCGAGCGGTGGGCTTCGCCGGCGGTGAGGAGAAGTGCAAGTACGTCGTGGACGAACTGGGATTCGACGCCTGCATCGATTACAAGCAGCATCGCGATCCGAAGTCGCTGTACCTCGCGCTGAAGGAAGCCACGCCGGACGGCGTGGACGGCCACTTCGAAAACGTCGGCGGCGCGATTCTCGACGCCGTGCTCGTGCGGATGAACGACTTCGGCCGCATCGCGATGTGCGGCATGATCAGCGGCTACGACGGCGAGCCCATCCCCCTTCGTCACCCGGCCCTCATTCTCACCTCGCGATTGAAGGTCCAAGGCTTCATCGTCAGCGAACACCTGGACGTCTGGCCCGAAGCGCTCACCGAACTGGGGACGTTGCTCGCCGCAGGCAAGTTGAAGTATCGCGAGACCATCGCGCAGGGCATCGAGTCGGCGCCGGAAGCGTTCCTCGGACTGCTCAAGGGCAAGAACTTTGGCAAGCAGTTGGTAAAACTCTGACCGGCGTCCAATCCCTATTGCAGGATGTCGCGAATGATCGCCACGAAGGTATTCGTGCGCGTGTCCACGACCACCAAGTCGCGCCCGGCAAAATAGCGGTGATAGTAGGTCGGCATCGGCTGCAGGCGCAGGGTCAACTCCGGCGGAAGCGGCGTGAAGTGCTTGTCAAGTCCAGGAGGCAAGCGGCCCTTCTCGACTAATTGTTTCCGCAGTCCCGGCGGGAGGGCTTCCTTCTTGGCGAGCCCGGGCGGCAGGCTCGCGTGGGAGTAGTAATTTCCGACCGCCTGGCGGTGGCCGCCTTGATCGATTACGACGACGATCGCTGCCGGCTGCGCCGGGTGCTTGTCGCCCTTGCCTTTTTGTTGCCCGTGGCCCTTGTCCCTGCCCTGCGCCTCGCCCGCAGTGGCGGAGGTGGGACCGCTGCTGATCGCGATTGCCACGATGGCGCCAAGCGCCATCTTCCAGTGAATTGCCATGGCCCGATCTTAGGTGTCCCGACAACCGCCAGATTGTGCATTTCAGCACACACGCCGCCCCGCCGGCACCCGGCCCAACGGGACAGGCGGGAAAAACTGAGGCCGTTGCGGGCTATTCCGCGTTGGTGACGCGAGCCAGTGGAATTCCGGCCGAAAAACCTCGGCGTTCCCGAGGCACCCTTCTTGCAAAACCGACCACCAAGACATTCATATCTTGGAGGTTAGTTATGCGATCGCGAATTTTCTTCGGCGTGTTGCTGTTGACGGCCATTGGCGCGTTGGTGGCCCGCACCGCGGCGGAATCCAGCTTGAAGTGGGCCATCGTCAACCTGACCGAGCCGACGCTGATCGCCGGCAAGCTGGTGTCGGGCCCGGTGGTCTTCGTGCACGACGACGACAAGATGGTGCGCGGAGAAGCGTGCACCTCGGTCCATCGATTCTCGCCGGTGACGGGCGTGGCCGAGGAAATCGTCGCGTTCCATTGCAAACCCAGGTTGGGCGACGACGCGCCGGCCAAGTTCACGGCGACGATCAGCCGCGAGGCGCCGGGACCGAGCACGCTTACCGAGTATCAGTTTGCCGGGGACACCGAAGCGCACGGCGTGCCGGCCAGGGAGCAGGCCACTGCGCCGCACGATATGAACAACATGAAGGGCATGCAGGGCATGGCCTGCTGCGCGGGTGACATGAAGGCTGAGATGAAGCCGGAGATGAAGTCCGCGATGAAGTGCGGCGATGGCTGCAAGGATTGCAAAGACTGCAAGGGCTGCAAGAAGTAAGGCAGGTACGAGGCGCCGGGAGTTGATGGTCTGGTCATGCCGCCTGGGCATGGCCAGACCATTTCTCGTCAGGTCCCTTGATTGAAGCGAATCGACCGGTAGACGCGATTGAACGCGTTCGTGTAATAGTCGCGGTCGCGCTCGGGCACGACGGTGACGAAGTAGAAGAGCGTGCCATCCGCAAGCAACGCCGAGTAGACGTTCACCAGCTCGCGGCCGCCAAGCGCCGAACTCCCTTCGAGTGCCGTCAGGATCGCCGACCGGTTCTGCATCCGCGTGGCCTGTTGACCCGCGACGCGCATGTCGGGGTTGCCACGCACGAACCCGTCGATCAGCGTTTGCGTGGCGGTGCGCAGGTCCGACGATCCGGTCCGCGCCATGCCGATCTCCACACCGTGCGTCATCACGGTCTGTCCGCCGCGCACCGGTCCATACGCGTTCTGCGGCACGTACTTCACTTCGTTGTTCGATGAGAGCGTCGTCCAGTTGTTCGGGACGCTCACCTGGAAATACTGTCCGCCGCGCTCAGTGCGGTACTGAGTGGACGGATTCGGTACGGACGAGCCGATAGTCCCCACGGATGCTGGAGCGGTATCGCCGCCGCCAGCGCCGCCACCGGCCGCGCCCTTTTCGACATCCGCCGTCGATCGGGCGGGTGGCAGCGACGCAAAGCGGTCCTTGGTCTGGTTGAAGGCGTTGTCGCTGGGGCGGGGCCCAATCGCGAGCATCCCGGCTTCGGCGTTGATGTACTGGGTCCGGTTACCGGGATTGGGGTGGCTGCTCAGCCACTGCGGCCCCGAACCGCCGCTCTGCTTCTCGATGGTCTCGAACATCCGGGCGAGGTCGCGCGGGTCGTAACCGGCGCGCGCCATGATCTGCGCGCCGAGCAGGTCGGCCTGCTTTTCATACTCGCGGCTGTACTTCATGAACCAGGTGCCGATGCCAAACTGCGAGCCCTGTGAAATCACCTGGCCGGCGGTGCCGCCGATCACGGCCCCGGCGATGGCGCCGGCGATGGCGCCGATCTGAAAGCCCTGGGCCTTGGTGGCGTTGGCGGTGCCGTGGCGCAGGAGGACGTGGCTCAGTTCGTGGGCCATGACGCCGGCGACCTGTCCCTCGGTGGTGGCCGCGTCCATCATGCCGCGGTTGACGAACATCGGCCCGCCCGGCAAGGCGAACGCGTTGATCTCCTTCAGGTTCACCGGCGTGAACGAATACTCGAAGCGGGGCTGCCGGAGTTCGGCCGGCGCGGATTCGACCAGTCGGCGGCCGAGCCTGTCGAGGTAACTCGTGATCTGTGAATCGGTGATCAACGGGTACTGACTCCGGACTTCGGCGGCGGCCTCGCGGCCAATCTTGACGTCCTCTTCCGGCGAGTATTTGTTCTTGGGCGGCGTGATGCGGGTTTGGGCGGCGGCCGTCGTGGCGACCAGCGTCAGGACGAGTACGGCGCGAGCAAGCGGTTTCATGTCATTCCCCTCGAAGGCCAGCATTACAAGATCCGCGCCGTTCGTGTGTGCTGCATTGAACTGCGTTGGCAAGGCCCGGGCGCCAGAATCGGTAACAGCCTGCCTACTAAGGGTAGACCAGGGGCGCCCCGCAAGTGACATGGGACATTTTTGTGCGGCACAAGGCTTGCTCTTTCTCGGACTTAAGGGGAGTTATACAGATGAGATTTGGATTGACAGTGATCGCAGCCGTCCTGCTGACCAGCACCGTGACCTTCGGCCAGCAACAGCGCGGCACATCGTCGACCGACATGGCCAGCCTCGAGCGCAAGTTCCAGGACGCGCAATACGCGTTGAGCGGCGCGGATGCCGCGCGCGACAGCGAGTTCCAGGAAATCCGCGACGAGCTCGGCTATCTGCGGGTGAAGACCCGCCGCGGACAAGCCGTCACGGCGACGGAGCGTCGCAACCTGTCGGTTCGCCTCGATCGTTACACGGCGCAACTGAACGCCTCGCGCACCAACGGCGGCTACAATAACGGCGGCCGCGACAACAACAGTGGCAATCGCGCCACCGGCGGTTACCGCGACAGCAACGGCGTCTATCGCGATCGCGACAACAGCCAGGCCGGCGGCAGCCGCTCGATTCCATCGGGCACCGAGGTTGACGTGCGCTTGCTGACGCGCCTCTCGTCAAAGGAAGCCATGGTTGAGGACCGCGTCGAAGCGACCACGCTGGTCGATTTGTATCAGGGCAACGACCTCCTCGTCCCGGCCGGTTCGGTGATGGTCGGACAGGTCACCGCGGTTGACAAGGCCACCCGCACGGATCGCAAGGGCAGCCTCACGGTGGCGTTCACGCGCCTCACGGTGAATGGCCGCACGCGCGACATCCGTGGCTCGGTGACGCAGGCCATCGAGGCCGGCGGCGTCAAGGCCGAAGCGGGCCGGGTCGGCGCCGGCGCCGGGGTCGGCGCCATCATCGGCGGCATCCTCGGTGGGGTGAAGGGCGCCATCGCGGGCGTGCTGATCGGCGGCGGCGGCGTGCTCGTGGCCACTGAAGGCAAGGACGTCGACCTGGATCCGGGCACCGTGCTCCGCGTCCGCTTCGACAGCGTCGTGCCGATGACCGAGCTTCGTCAGTAGATCGTATGGGCGGGGGCTTGCCAGTCCCCGCCCTCACTT
Organism: Vicinamibacterales bacterium; assembly: GCA_039934485.1. Taxonomy (GTDB): domain Bacteria; phylum Acidobacteriota; class Vicinamibacteria; order Vicinamibacterales; family UBA2999; genus 12-FULL-67-14b. The sequence goes on along the minus strand of JBDTMB010000014.1, from coordinate 14,151 downwards.
GCCGATCTTGCGCCTGATGTAATCCACCACTTCAGGCAATTCGCGCGTGTCCACGAAGTGACCGCGGTCGGCAAACTCAAAGTAGCTGCACTTCAGTTGCGCGGCGATGAACCTCGGCTCGGCGATCGGAATGTGCGGGTCATCGGTCGAGTTGTAGATCGCAATCCACTCCTGGTGCTCTCGAATCCGCGACCACTGCCACGGCGCGGCGTAGTATCCGCTGGCGGCTTCGAAGCTGTCGCCAAGGTCGGTGTAGCACACGCCCACCAGCACGGAGCCGAGCAGGCGATGCGTTTCCGCGTATCGCATCGCGGCCACCGCGCCCGATGAATGGCCAACCAGGATGGTGCGGGCATCCGCCCCCAGCTCTTCAAGGAATGGCAGCCAGTAACTCGCCCGCGCCTTGATGTTGTCCGGGAACGTCTGGTTGATCACCTCGATCCCGAGCGCCGTCAGTTCACGCTCGAGGTATGGCAGCCAGATATCTCCCGCCGTGCAGCCGCCGTTGCCGTGGATCAGGATCGCCTTGGGGAGCGTCGCCACTTAGGCCGATAATCATACTGAGGATGACCGACCAAACCTGGGAAGTCTTACCGCCGGAAGATCCGCGCCGCCCGGGTGAAGCCGGCATGCCGTTCGGCAGCCGTGGGCGACTGGTCCTGGCGTTTGGTCTGGCGCTGGTCTCCGATGCGCTGTCGGTATGGCTCGAATTCGCGCCGCCGCTGCAGTGGGGACTCGACGTCGCCACGGCGATGCTGCTGTTCGTGGTGTTGGGCCGGCAGTGGCTGATCTTGCCCGCGCTGATCGCTGAAGCGATCCCCGGCGTGGCGGTCTTCCCCGCCTGGGTCCTGGTGGTCGGATCGATCGCGATGTGGGGAACCGTGAAGAAGGGCGGGCAAACCTAGCCGCCTTCGCCAAGGCTACGGCGGGCCAGGAAGGTTTGCCCCCACGGATCCCGCGAATCCCTCGGCCAGACACCGCTCGAGGTGGTCCGGCCGCGGTCTTCGGTCAACACCGTGGTCGCCACGATCTCGCCAGTCTCCCAGTCCTCCCACGCCTCGGTGATCTCCCGGCAGCTATTCGGATCGCAGCGCCTGCATCACGTCGACGCGCGAAGCGCGCGCGGCGGGCATCAGCGACGCCAGCACCGCGGCCGCCACGAGCACTGCCGCAGCGGCGGCCAGCGTCCACGGATCCGGGATCTTCATCTCGGTGATGAAACCGCCGGCGAACCTGGCCAGCGCCAGTCCGCCGAGGACACCGGCAGCCACGCCGGCGCCGGCAATCACGGCGCCCTCGCCGAGGATGCGCGCCAGGAGCTTTGCCGGCGTCGAGCCAATCGCCAGGCGCACGCCGAACTCGCGCGTCCGCGCGCTCACGGAGAATGCGAGCACACCGGCCACCCCAACCACGGCGATCGCCAGCGCCACGGCGGCGAACCCGCCGAAGACCAGCGCGTTCACGCGATTCGGCGCCAGCACTTCCGCGCGCACGTCGTCCAGCGTCGCGGCCTGCTCCACCGGCTGTTCCGCATTCAGGTCGCGGACGATCTTCGTAATCGTCGGCACCAGCGCGTAGGGATCGGTCTTGGCGTGGACGAACAGGCGCCCGCCGCCCATCTCCTGCTCCATCGGGTGGTACACGGTGAGGGTCGGCTCCGGCACGACGTTCTGATCGTCGATGTCCGCGGCGACGCCGACGATGCGCCGCGGCTCGCCGCTGACGTCGATGAACTTGATCACCGGATCGGTCCACAGGAACTTGCGGTTCACCGCGTCCTGGCTGGGAAACATCCGTTGCGCGAGGCTCTCGCTGACGATGACCACGCGCTCGCCGCCCTTGCGATCGTCGGCGTTGAAGTCGCGGCCGGCGATGATCGGCACGCCCAGCGCGGAGAAGAAGCCGGGCGAGACGGTGCGGAACTTCGCCCGCGGGTCGTCTTCCCCGTCGGCTTTCTGGTAGCCCTCGATCGAGAACTGCGCGTCGAAGAACCCCGACTCGCGCCAGGGCACCACCGTGCCGATCGCCACCCGCTCGACGCCTGGCAGCTCGCCAATGCGGCGGATCACTTCCTTGTAGAACGGCAGCGTTTGTTCCGGCGGCACTTCGTAGTTCACCGGCACGTGCACGGCGAGGACGTTGTGCGTGTTCAGGCCCGTCTGCGCCCGCTGCAGCGCGAGAAGCGTCGTGATCAGCATGCCGGCGCCGGCGAGGAGCATGAACGAGGCGGCGATCTGCGTGACCGCAAACAGCCGCAGGCGGCGGTTGGTCCCGGTGGTGATGCGCACGCTGCCACTGGACAGGCCGAGGCCGTTCGCGGCTTCCGCGGACGGCAGCCGCGGCACGAACGCGAGGAGCACCGCGGAGACGAGCGCGAGCCCGACGCCCACCCACAGCATGCTGGAGTCCACGGTGAGGTCGAGGGCGCGGATGGAATAGCGGGAGGCGTAGCGCGCCAGGATCGCGACCATGGGTCGCGCGATCAGCACGCCAAGCACCGCGCCGGCGCCGCACAGCAGCAGGCTTTCGGTCAGTAGCGTCCGGCGCAGCGCGCCGGTGCCGGCCCCGAGCGCCGCGCGAATCGCCAGCTCGCCCTCGCGGCGGACCGAGCGGGCGAGAATCAGGTTGGCCACGTTCGAGCAGGCGATCACGAAGATCAATCCAGACGCGGCGAGCAGCACGAGCAGGATGGTCCTGGCCGGCGAGGTGATCTGATCGCGCAAGGACACGGCGTCGATGCGGAAATCCGCCTTCTTCGGATAATCCTCCGAATGTTCGGCGATGATGGCGCCTTCGGCGGCGCGCAGTTCGGCGCGCACCGTCTCGAGATCAACGCCCGGCGCGAGACGGCCGAAAAGGTCGGTCATGCGATGCACGCGGCCCTCGACCATGGTGGCCGACAGGTGGTGCGAGCTCGTCACCATGTTGGCGATGATCTCGGTCTCGGTGGGATAGGGCACCGACGGCTCGAGCACGCCGACGATGGTCGCGGCCCGCGTCCCAAGCTTGATGGTCTTGCCCACCACGGCGGGGTCGCTCGACAGGGTGGTGCTCCAGAAGCGGTGGGTCAGGACGGCGGCCGGCGCCGCTTGCGGGCCGTCATCGGTGGCGTCGAGCAGGCGGCCGACCACGGGATGCAAGCCCATGACGCTGAAATACGAGCCGCCCACCACCCCGGCCTTGACGACGCGCGGCTCCCCGAGGCCCACCAGCGTGAAGTCGATGGTGGAAAAGTCGCCGAACGCGGCCACGCTCTTCACCCGCGAGCGCAGGTCGCGCAATTCGGGCACCGAGAACTTGGCGTTCTCATAGCCGAGGCCAGGGGCGCTTTGCCAGATGTAAATCAGCCGATCCGCATCGTCGTTGACGAGTGGCCGGAGCAGCACGCCGCGGACCACGCTGAAGATGGCGGCGTTGGCGCCAATGCCCAGGGCCAGGGTCAGGATCACGGTGACGGCGAGGCCCTTGACCCGGCCAAGCGAGCGGATTGCGTATCGAAGGTCCATTAGTGTTTTCTACCCCCACCCTTACGTCGAACGGCCGGTGGCCGGATCGACAAGCCGCGCAACGCATGCAGCGTAACGCCCAATTGACGCCTTTGTTGACGAAATTCCGCTCGGCCAGGCGCCCCATTCTTCACGCCGACGCCACCAGTTGATCGAGCCGCGCGTAACCGGCTTCCATGCCGTCGGCCATGCCGGATTTGAGGGCGCCGTCACGGGCTTCCTTCGACGGATAGAGCGTGGTGTTCCGCAGCGTCGTCTTGCCGTCGGTTTCGGTGAGGACCAGGGTCCCCGTGGCCTCGTCCCCGGGCCGCCCCATCTCGAACACCTGCGTGCAGGCGAGCCGTTCCGGCGGAACGATTTCGGTATGGACGCCGTGGATCCCCATTTCGACGCCGCCGGGACCGCGCCACACCCAACGATAGGCGCCGCCCACGCGAAGATCAACCTCGCAGACGACCCAGGTCCAGCCGTCGGGACCCGACAACCAGCGACGGAGCAACTCGGGCTTGGTGTGGGCGTCGAACACCAGGCGGCGCGGCGCGTTAAAGACGCGCGTGATCAGGATCTCGCGGTCCGACGGCAACGTGATTTCGAGCTTCACGCGCTCTCCAGTCCGGCAATGTCGATTTTGGTCATCTTCATCATGGCGTTCAGCACCCGCGACCGCCGGTCGGGATCGGGGTGCTGCAACAGCCGCGGCAACGCCGAGGGGACGACCTGCCACGACAAGCCGTACTTGTCCTGCAGCCATCCGCAACGGTCGGTGCGCCCGCCGGCGGAGAGCTTCTCCCACAACTCGTCCACTTCCGGCTGCGTCTCGCAGTGGATGAAGAACGAGATGGCCGGCGTGAACTTGTAGGTGGGACCGCCGTTGAGGGCCATGAACTTTTGCCCGTTCAGGATGAACGTCGCGCCCATCACCGTGCCGTTCGGTCCGGGCATCACGCTCACCTTCTTCGAATCCTTGAAGATGGACATGTAGAAGTCGATGGCCTCTTCAACCTTGTCTTCGAACCAGAGGAAGGGGGTGATGGTCTGGGTGTGCGTGTCGCTCATCGGGATCTCCTCGATCGCTTGGGGCGTGGATGGGTCTTCTCGTGTGACTTCATTTCCTCGAGCAGGGCGTCGAGGCGCTGGAAGCTGGCTTCGAGCTTTTCGCGGTAGCCGTCGAGCCACTTGCTGGCCTCGACCAGCGGCCTGGCCTCGACCCGAACCGGCCGGCGCTGCGCGTCGCGTCCGCGCGTGACCAGGCCGGCGCGTTCGAGGACCTTGAGGTGTTTCGAGATCGCCGGCTGGCTCATCTCGAACGGCGCGGCCAGTTCCATCACCGACACTTCGCCGGCGATGAGGCGGGCGAGGATCGCCCGCCGGGTGGGGTCGGCCAGGGCCGCAAAGGTGGAGTCGAGGCGGTCGGGCGGCAACAGCTGTTCATAACTCATTGGTTTAATAACCTTATAGTTATATATAGCGAGCGGTATTCCGTTGTCAAGGGCGGCGCCGCGCGCCCGGGCGGGGCACTGAAAACATTGACCGACCACGCCGGCGGTGTTAGTGTCCGCGAGCACGCCACGTACGTCCGGCGCAATTCCAGCCGGTTTGAAACATTCGGAGGAGGAACGATGAGGCTCGTCCCCTGCGTTTTGGTCGTCGTGTCTACGCTGTCGTTGCCGGCTGCGGTCTGGGCGCAAGGCAGCATTGCTGGTTCAGTGAAAGATACGAGCGGTGCGGTCCTGCCGGGCGTGACCGTCGAGGCGACCAGTCCGGCGTTGATCGAGAGGAGCCGTTCGGTCGTCTCCGATACCGCGGGGCAATACAAGATCGTGGACCTGCCGCCCGGCGCCTATGACGTCATCTTTTCGTTGACCGGCTTCAAGACCATCAAGCGCACGGGGGTCGTGCTGCAGGGCAGCTTCACCGCCCAGGTCAACGGCGACATGCAGGTCGGCTCGCTCGAAGAGACCATCACGGTGACGGCGGCGTCGCCGACGGTGGACGTCAGCAACAACACGACGCAGTTTGTCGCCAACCGCGAGATCCTCGACACCATTCCGACCCCGATTCGCAATACCCCGGCGCGCGCGCTCCTGCTGCCCGGCACCACGGTCACGCCGTTCGTGCTCGGCCAGTACAACATGAGCGTGCATGGGTCCTCGACGTCCGACATGGTGCTGGCCATCGACGGCTTGCGGGTCAACAACTTGTGCGGGAGCGGCCAGTACAGCGGCTTCTACATGAACGATGCGGCGGTGCAGGAGCTCACCTACACCACCGGCGCAGAATCCGCCGAGATGCAGAACGGCGGCCTGCGCATCAACAGCACGCCGAAGGATGGCGGCAACCGCTTCTCCGGCACCTTTTTCGCCTACGGTGCAGGCGGCGGGCTGCAGGCGGACAATCGGTCCGATGAAGTCAAGAAGTCGGTCGGCGCGCCGCCCGGCATCGCCTACACGTGGCAGGTCAACCCGTCATTCGGCGGGCCGCTCAAGCGCGACAAGCTCTGGTTCTACGCCACCTACAAGTACGAGGACAACAAGATCTACGTCGCCAGCTCGACGTTCGCCGACGGCAGCCAGGCGTATCGGCAAGCGATGGGCAACTACAGCGGCATTGGCCGGGTGACCTGGCAGGCCAGCAAGCGCGACAAGGTCCGGCTCTACGTCGAGAAGCAGTTCAACGGCGAGTTCTACAACGGCTTCAACACGCTGCCGACGACGACGCCTGAGGCGTCGACCGACGCCTGGGGCCGCGGCTGGATCCCGCAGGTCAAATGGACGCAGACCACCTCGAACAAGCTCCTGCTCGAGGCCGGCGTCGCTTATTACACCCAGCCCTACGAGCAGAACTACACGGCCGGCGTCACGCCGCGCGACCTGCCGCGCCTCGAGCAGTCGACGGGCCGTCTCAGCGTCGCCGCCGGCAACACCGTCCCGCCCTACACGAGCTGGACCAAGAGCTACAGTTCGGCGGCATCGGCGAGCTACATCACCGGCTCGCACGCCATCAAGGGCGGCCTGACGATGGGCTGGGGCACCAACTCTCGGACCTTCTCCTCGAACGCGGAGATCAACACGCTGGTCTTCAACGCCGGCCTCTTCGGTGCTCCTGCCAGCGCCACCAACCCGCTGCCGTGCGCCGCGCTGCCGTGTCCGATCGCGGTCGTGGTCGCCAACGGCCCCACCGAAGCGCAGCAGAAGGTCAAGTCGGACCTTGGCTTCTACCTCCAGGACACCTGGACGATGAACCGCCTCACGCTCAACCTCGGCGGCCGCTTCGATCACTTCAACGCCCAGGTCCCGGCGCAATCGTCGCCGGCCGGCCCGTGGATCCAGGCGCGCACGTTTGCGGCGATCGAGAATGTCCCCAACTGGAACGACTGGTCGGTGCGAACCGCGGCGGCGTACGACCTGTTCGGCAACGGCAAGACCGCGGTGAAGGTGAACGCCAGCAAGTACATCGCCTCGGCGGCAGCCGGCTATGCGGCCAACTTCAACGGCATGACCTACTCGACGCAGACGCGCGCGTGGCTCGACTTCGACGGCAACCGGAGCATCTTCGACAGCGCCGGCAACATCCAGTTCAACGAAGTGCTCGGCGGCACCTCGAACTTCGGGCAGATCACCAGCCGCCCGGATCCGGACCTGGCGCGCGGCTACAACTGGGAGTACAACGCCTCGGTGCAGCACGAGCTCTTCCCGAAGGTGTCGATCACCGGGGGCTACTTCCGCCGCCAGTTCTACAACCTCGACGTGATCGATAACACCAACCTGACGGCCGACGAGTGGAACGCGTTCGGCATCGTCACACCCACGGACCAGCGGCTGCCGACCTCGGCCCAGCCGATCACGATGTACAGCCTCAACGCCAACAAAGTGGGCGCCGCCACCGACAACCTCCGGACCTTCTCGACGAAGAACACCACCATCTATAACGGGTTCGAGTTGAGCGCCAACGCGAGGTTCAGCAAGCTGTTGATGTTCGGCGGCATCACCACCGACCGCCGCGCCTCCATCGAGTGTGATGGCTCGACGACGGTGGTGGCGACGGTGCCAACGACGGCGCGCGACAACCCGAACGGCCTCAGGTTCTGTGACTCGATCCCGCCGTTCCGCACCACCTTCAAGGCGTCGGCGGCCTACAACCTGCCGTACGAGTTCCAGCTGAGCGGCACCTTCATGGCCATCCCGGGTCCGAGCGTGGCGGCGAACTACACCGTGACGGCGGCGATCGCCGGCCGCACGATCATCGGCTCCACGGCCGGCGCGACGACGATCCAGGTCAACCTGCTCGAGCCGAACACGGTGTTCCTCGAATACAAGAAACAACTCGACCTGCGCATCGCGCGCACGTTCCGGTTCGACCGCTACAAGATCCAGGGCTTTGCCGACATCTTCAACGCGCTCAACGCCGGCACCGTGCTGAGGGTGAATGAAACCTACGGCACCGCCTGGCGGACGCCGCTGACGATCATGGACGGTCGCTACGTCCGCTTCGGCATGCAGATGAGTTTCTAGAACGGACTGAGGTCGGAGGGCGAGGGCTTTAGCCCTCGCCTTCAGCCTGTGCAGGACACCTGCCAGATTTTCCGGGCTTGAGTCTCCGGGCGCCGAGTGGGAGGATAAGCGAACTGCGGTCCGCGAACTGCCGCCTGGGAGGTCCTCACCATGACTGTTCGGGACGTGCTCAATGCCAAGGGACGCGACGTGTTCACGGTGGGCCCCGACCAGACGGTGTTCGAGGCCCTCACGCTGATGGCCGGCCGGAACATCGGCTCAGTGCTGGTCGTCGAGGGCACGCAGACCATCGGCATCTTCACCGAGCGCGACTACTCGCGCCAGGTGGTGCTGAAGGGCCGCACCTCGAAGGAAACCAGGGTCCGCGAGGTAATGACCGAGCGCGTGGCCTACGTCAAGCCGACGCACACGGTCGACGAGTGCATGGCGGTGATGACCAGCCAGCGCTGCCGCCACCTCCCGGTACTCGAAGATGGCCGGCTGGCCGGCATGCTCTCGATCGGCGACGTCGTGAAGGCGGTCATCTCCGACAAGCAATTCCTGATCGATCAGATGGTGCACTACATCACCCACTAGGGTTGGCCAGACCGGCATGATGAACGCACTCCGATCGTGGCTGAAGCTCGACGACGCGCCGGAGGCGGAGCCGGCGCCGCTGCGAGAACTGGTCGACGCCCTCGAACGTCTCGACCCGGATCGGGCCAGGCACCTGGCGCGCTTCGCCTACCTGCTTGGTCGTGTGGCCAACGCCGACGATGAGATCACGCGGGCGGAAACCGCGGCGATGGAGTCGCTCGTCCAGGCGCACGGCCGCCTCTCCGCGAATCAAGCCGTACTGGTGGTGGCCCTGGCCAAGTCGAGCCACCGGCTGTTCGGCGGCACGGCCGACTTCATGGTGGCGCAGGAATTTGCGGAGGCCGCGACCTACAACGAGAAGCTGGCCCTGGTCCGCTGCCTCTTCGACGTCGCCGCCAGCGACGAGCACATCTCGATGGACGAAGAAACGGAACTCCACCGCATCACCAACCAGCTGCACATCGAGGGACCGGACCTGATCAGTATTCGGCTGGAACATCGGCAGTTTCTGCCGGGGCTGTCGTCGCGGGATGGCGACAAGACCTGAGGATCGCCGCTACACGTACATCGGCCGGCCGTCACTGAGCGCCAGCCAGCCGCGCACCACCCGGTAGATGAACCAGAGTCCGACCAACCCCATGGGCAGCCAGGCCACGATGATGCCGATTCCCAGCGTCATGACGACGAAGGCCAGGCACAGGCAGATCCACAGCAGGCCGAACCAGAACGTGCGGATCTGCCACCTGAAGTGCGATTCGAGCCAGGTGCCGCGCGCCTCGTCGCGCTTCACGTAGTTCAGGATGACGGCGATGATCGACGGCCAGCCGGTGAGGAAGGCGCCAACCACGGTGGCCGCGCCGAGGATGCCGGTGAGCAGGCTGAACGCGTGCAACGCGTAGATGATCTGCGTCCAACTGACCAGCGGGCCCAACGGTCGCTCCATGATGACCTCCGTGGTGGTGGCGGCGAGTATCGAGGGCGCACGGGGCTGGTGTCAAGACGCAAGAAGGGCCGGCCGGACTACGGTGCGACGCGCCACGGCGAGAATTCCGGCCAGCTGCGCAGCGCGGCCACCGCCCACGCCGGCGTCCTGTCGGCGTGACAGGTAGTGCAGGGATTGGGGACCCTCTGCGCTTCGGTCGCCGACGGCGGGATGAACCTGAAGGTGTGACTCCGTACGTTCGCATCGCCGATCATCTTCTGGATCGCCGGCATGTGGCAATTGATGCACTCGCTCCCGGGTGATCCGGACCGATGGTGCGTGTGGGCCTCGACGGTCGCCGTGTGCGGGCCGTTCGGCGATCGCGGGCCGTGACACGTCAAGCAGACCAGCCGCGTCGACTTGATGAGCTCGGAGGGATTGCCGCTGCCGTGCGGGTCGTGGCAGCTGAAGCAGGTCACACCGCGCGTGTACATCAGGCTCTGCACGAAGTCGTTGCCCTGCATCCGGTTCTCGCGCCCGGTACCATCGGCGAAGTGCAAGGTCGTCTCGGCGCCGGGGACCGGCGCCTCGAGCCGCCAGAAGTCGCGCAGCCGGCGGCCCATTTGAAAGCCCACCGGCCAGCTGAACGTGCGGCCGTCATGGGGCGCGGCCAGCGGCTGGCCTTCCGAATGGCACTGGATGCAGGTGTCGTTGGCGCTGACCGAATCGAGGCGCGCGGGATTGATGATGTTCGCCGCCGACGGGCGCACCACATGATCCCCACCGGGCCCATGACAGCGCTCGCAGCCCACGTTCCACTCGGTCACCGTCTTCGTCGTCACGTCGTAGTTCACCGAGTGGCAACCATCGCAGGCCTCCCCGGTGGGTCGCGCCACGCCGTACGGCCGCCACACGCGCGCGGTGACGTCCCACTGCGCCGGCAGCGGCACGTAGTCGTCGCCTTGCCTGGCGAAGTATCGCTGTTTCCACTTGCTGCCGTAGGCCAACGCGACCTGGCTCAACGTGAAGGTCACCAGCGGATCCGCGATGCGGAAGTCGGGCACGACCGCGTCCGGATGTCGCGCCGGGTCGCGCACGACGTTGGCCATGCGCGTGCGCTGCCACCGCTCGTAGATCGGCGCATGACACCGCGCGCATGCGGTCGACCCGACGTAGGCCGCCGGCGGTGACGGCGCCGCCTGCCAGCCGAGGACGGCCATCACCAGGACCTTGATCGCGGCCATCATCGCCGTGCCTTCTTCGCCGTCCGCGCCGCCGGCCGTTTCCGCGCCTCACCCTCAGGCGCCTCGAATGACCGCGCCAGCGCCTCGAACATGGTGATGCCCTGCTCGAGCAACACCGCATCGTCGGCGTGGACCGCGCGCAGGCCATCCACCATGCGGCCGACGGTCGCCGCTTCCGGCGCGGCGTACTTCGTCTCTTTCAAGTCGAGGTCGTGCACGATGTGGCCGATGTGCGTGACGGCCGAACCGGCGGCGCCAAACCGATCGCACAGCACTTCGAAGGTGCACCGCCCACCTTGGTGGCTGAATTCGCCGGCGTACATGTCGAACGGCACATCGCGCGGCGACGGCCGCTCGACGAACGCAAACCTGGCCTTCGGGTCGATGAAGCGGCGGATCAGCCACGCCGAGGCCATGCGGTCAATGCCCGGCCGCGGCCGTGTGACCCAGCGGCGGCCCCGGAACTGGCCCAGCGGAACCGCCTCCGGCGTGGCGCGTGGCGCTGGCGGCGCCGGCGCCACGGCGCGGGCCAGCGCGGCCAGCGCTTCCGCCGCCGGCTGGCGCCCGCGGGCCTGATGGAAATCGATGCGCTCGATCTGATGGAATCGCTCGTCCAGCGCCTGGACGCTGCGGGCCGTGACGTCGCGGGCGGCGCGACCGCCCTTCCGGGTCGCGGCCGCGCGCAGCCGATCGGCGTCCCGCTTGAGCGCGTGATAGTCGGCCTCGCGGGCCTGTTGACTGGTCGCCACGATATCCTCCTCCCCTTCCTGGTCCAGGGCGTCGGCCGTGAACACCGTGGCCGCGCCGCCGCTGGCGCCGATCTCGGCCCGCAGCCATGTGAAATCTTCGCGGCAGGCTTCGGTGTTGGGCAGCACGTAGACGGCGTTACGGGTCGGCACCGCGCCCAGTTGCTGCAGGCGGCGCCACGTCTTCACCCGCGCGTTGGAGCGCTGGGTCGGCAGCTGAAAGGCGAACAGCAGCCAGCGCGGCGGCGGGCCTACGGGTGACATGGTTGTTACATATACATGTAATGTTTATTACATGTCAAATCTGCACCGCCGGGTGCTGGGTGCTGGTCAGGGCTTCTTCGGCCAGACCACGCCTTGATCCATCTTGGTGACTGGCGCGAGGCCCTTGTAGACGAACTTCTGGACGCGCTGGCCGCGATAGGTCTCGGTCGTGTAGAGGTTCCCCTTGGAATCCGTGGCGAGGCTGTGCACGCCGTAGAACGCGCCCGGCTGCCGTCCGCCCTCACCGAAACTCGTCAGCAGTTCGAGCGTGTCGCGGAGGATGACGTGGACCTTGTCGTTCTCGCCGTCGGCGAGATACAGGAATTTCTGCTGCGGGTCCCGTGAGAACGCCACGTCCCACGCCGATCCGGAGCCGAGCGTCTCCTTGTTGAAGAACTGCTCCTTCACGAACGTGCCGTCCGGCTTGAACACCTGGATGCGATCGTTGACGCGGTCGCACACGTAGAGCAGGCGATCGACCGACAGATCCGCGCAGTGCACCGGGTTACGGAACTGCTTGGCCGGTGGCGCCTTCGGATCGTACGGCCCCAGGTCCACGTCGTCGGGCTTGTTGCCGTAGGCGCCCCAGTGGCGCTTGTAGGCGCCGGTGTCGGCGTCGAACACGATCACGCGATGGTTGCCGTAGCCGTCGGCGACATAAATCTCGTTGGTCTGCTTGTCGATGAAGGTCTTGGCCGGCAGCCGCAGGTTGGCGATGTCGTTGCTCCCCTTGCTCGATCGCGGCTTGCCGATCTGCATCAGGAACTTGCCGTCCTGCGTGAACTTCAGGACCATGTTGTCGTTGAATGACTGCGTGCCGCCGATCTGGCTTTCATCCTGCTGCCGGTTCTGCCCGGCGGCGGGCCGCGCCGCCGCCGCGGCGGTGCCACGGCCGTTGCCGCCAATCCAGACGTTGCCGCGATAGTCCACGGTGATGCCGTGGTTCGAGTCGGGCCAGTCGTAGCCATTGCCCGGACCGCCCCAGTGGCCGATCAGGTTGCCGGCGGCGTCGAATTCGAGGACCGGCGGCGCCGGCGCGCAGCACTGCGAGATCTTCGGCGTCGTCGTGGCGTGCACCTCACCGGGCTCGAGCGAACCGGCGCGATGGATGATCCACACGTGATCCTGCGCGTCGACGGTGACGCCGATGGTCTGCCCGAGGATCCACTTGTTGGGCAACGGCATCGGCCACAGCGGATCCACTTCAAAGCGCGGCGCCTGGACGGCCGCCGGCGCGGCGGCGAGGTGCTCGAGTGCCATCGACCCCGCCCCGAGTCCCACGAGCAACGCGATGCCGACGGTGAGGTGCCGCTTCATGGTGTGTGCCCTTTCAGTATCCAACCGCTTTGCCGGCGGCGGAGCGCCCATCGGATCCGCCCTGGAGCCATCCGCCATCACTCACGATCGCCGCGGTCTGCGCCAGCACGACGCCCGGGGCATAGTCCACCTCGTAACCGCGTGATTTCAGGATCGCCACCGTGTCCGGCGAGATGCCGCGCTCGAGCGACAGCCGGTCCGGCTGCCACTGGTGATGCACGCGCGGCGCGTCGATGGCGTCCTGGATGTTCATCCCGAAGTCGACAACGTTGAGGATGACCTGGAGGACGGCGGTCGAGATGCGCGATCCGCCGGGCGCGCCGACGGTCATGAACAACTTGCCGTCCTTGAGCAGCATCGTCGGCGTCATCGACGACAGCGGCCGCTTGCCCGGGGCGATCGCGTTGGCCTCGCCCTGCACGAGTCCAAACATGTTGGCGGTGCCTGGCTTCGACGCGAAGTCGTCCATTTCGTTGTTCAGCAGGAACCCAAGGCCCGGCACGGTGATGCCGTTACCGTAGCCGCCGTTGAGCGTGTAGGTCACGGCCACGGCGTTGCCCTCGGCATCGACGACGGAGTAGTGCGTGGTTTCCATCTTCTCGGACCCGGCCGGTTGTCCCGGGCGCACCTCGGCGCTCGGCGTGGCGCGCTCCGGATCGATCGTCGCGCGGCGGCGCGCGAGATAGGCCGGGTCGAGCAACCCGGCAATCGGGACCTTCACGAAATCGGGGTCGCCGGCGTATTCGTTGCGATCGGCGTAGGCGCGTCGCATGACCTCGGCTTCGTAGTGGATCGCCGAGGCCGAACCGGAGCCGCCCTTTTCGTATCCCGTGCCTTCGAGCAGTCCCAGCATTTCGAGCAGCGCGATGCCGCCGGAACTCGACGGCGGCGCGGTGATGACGGTATAGCCCTTGTAGGCGCCCTGCAGCGGCACGCGTTCCAGCGCGCGGTAGTTCTTCAGGTCTGTTCCCGAGATCAGGCCGCCGTGCTTGGCCATCTCCGCGGCGAAGCGAGTGGCGGTTTCTCCTTCGTAGAACTCGTTGGCGCCGTTGGCGGAGATGCTCT
>JBDTMB010000013.1:0-32189 GCA_039934485.1 Vicinamibacterales bacterium | reverse complement strand
CGGTGCTGTTCGTGGGCGATCTCTACCCGAGCCGCATTTACAAGGTGTCGCTCGAGGGCAAGCTCCTGGGGGTCTACGGACAGCCCGGGCGTAACCTCGGCGAGTTCGGCTGGATCCACGCGATCGCGTGCCCGTCCGAGAACGAGATCTGGGTGGGCGAATTGATCAACTGGCGCGTGCAGAAGCTCGTGACCAAGGGCGCCGCCAACTCGCGCTGAGGTCGCGACACGAGGTCAGGTGATCGTCATCCCGCCATCGACGACGATCACCTGCCCGGTGATGTAGTTGGAGGCGTCGGCGGCGAGAAAGATCACCACGCCTTTCAATTCGCCGGCGGCGCCGACCCGTGGCATCGGGCTGGTCGCCTTGATCTGCGGCTCGGCCATCTCAATCGCCGCGTCGGCCAGCCGCGAGTGGAAGAAGCCGGGCGCGATGGCGTTCACCCGGATGCCGTGGCGTCCCCACGACGCGGCCAGTTCCCGGGTCAGTCCCATCAAGCCGGCCTTGCTCGCCGCGTAGGCGGCGTAATGCGGGCCCTGTACCGAGGCGACCAATCCCGAGATTGACGACACGTTGATAATGCGCCCGTAGCCGGCCTTCAGCATGTCGCGGCCCGCGGCTTGCGAAAACAGGAACGCGCCGGTGAGATTGATGTCGATCACCTTCTGCCACTTGTCGATCGGCATGTCCTGCGGCGGCGCCGCCCAGGTGACGCCCGCGTTGTTCACCAGGATGTCGATGCGGCCGTAGGCCTCCCGCGTCTTGTCGACCACCGCCTGGACGTCGTCGGGCTTCGAGACATCGCAGGTCGCGCCTTCGACGATGAAGCCGCGGGTGCGCAGGTCCTTGACTGCCGGGGTGAGCCATTCGGACCGGCGGGCACACAGCATCAACTTCGCGCCGGCCTCGGCGAGTCCCTCCGCCATTTCGTAGCCGAGTCCGCGCGAGCCGCCGGTGACGATGGCGGTGCGGCCGGAAAGATCGAACAGCGGACTGGCAGGGCGGCCCATCAGTGCTGCTGCGCGGAATGTGCGGGCAGGACGTAGTCCGCGAACCGCGTCCGCAGTTCGCGCTTGAGGACCTTGCCGGTCGCGCCCAGCGGCAGCGCGTCAACGAATTCGATCGCGTCCGGCATCCACCACTTCACGAGCCTGGGTTCCAGGAACGCGCGCAATTCCGCCGCGGTCACGTCCTTGCCCGGCGCCCTGACGACGATCAGCAGCGGCCGTTCCAGCCACTTGGGATGGGGAAGCCCGATCGCGGCGGCGTGCTGGACCGCAGGGTGGCACATCGCGGCGTTCTCGAGATCGATGCTGCTGACCCATTCACCGCCCGACTTGATGACATCCTTGCTGCGATCGGTAATCTGCACATAGCCGTCGGCGTCGATCGCGGCGATGTCGCCGGTGTAAAACCAGCCATCCTTGTGCTGCTCGTCCTTATCGCGCTTGTAGTACGAATCCGCCACCCACAAGCCCTTCACTTGCAAGTGACCCGAGGTCTTGCCGTCGTGTTCGATCACCACGCCAGCGTCATCGACCAGGCGCAAGTCGACGCCGAACAGCGGGCGGCCCTGCTTGCACTTCAAGGCGAAGCGCGCTTCCTCGTCCATCTTTTCGTGCTTTGGCAGCAGCACGCCGGTGGTGCCCACCGGGCTCATCTCGGTCATCCCCCAGGCGTGGATGACGCGGGCGCCGTGCTCCTTCTCCCACGCCACGATCATCGGCGGCGGACACGCCGATCCGCCAATCACCACCTTCTTCACCCACGACAGCTTCTTGCCCTGCGCCCTGGCGTGCGCCAGCAAGGCCATCCACACGGTTGGCACGCCCAGCAGGCTGCTGGCCTGTTCGCTCTCGATCAGCTCGAGGAGGTTGACCGGATCGAGCCCGGGGCCGGGCAACACCAGTTTCGAGCCGGTCATCGCCGTGGCGTACGGGACGCCCCAGGCGTTGACGTGAAACATCGGCACCACCGGGAGCGTGACGTCGGCGGCGCAAATGCCGAGCGAGTCGGGCATGCAGATGGCGTAGGAGTGAATGACCGTGGAGCGATGCGAGTACAGGACGCCCTTCGGGAATCCCGCGGTGCCCGAGGTGTAGCAGAGCGACGAGGCGGTGTTCTCGTCGAAGGTCGGCCACTCGAACGTCTCGGGCTGGCCGGCGATCAGGCCTTCGTAGTCCAGGAGCCCCTGGATGCCGGCCTCGGCCGGCAGGTGCGCCGCGTCGGTCATCGCGACGTAGTGGCGGAGCGGGTTGTCCTGGGCGGCGAGGAATTGCGCCAGCCGGATGAAGGTGGTGTCGAAGAACAGCGCGGCGTCTTCAGCGTGGTCCACCACGTAGCGCAACTGCTCGAGCGGCAGCCGTGGATTGATGGTGTGCAGCACCGCGCCCATGCTCGATACCGCGAAGTAGACCTCGAGGTGGCGATGGGTATTCCAGCCGAGCGTGGCCACCCGATCGCCGGGCTTGACACCCATCGCGACGAGCGCGTTGGCGAGTTGGCGGGCGCGGCGGGCCACTTCGCCCCAACTGGACCTGTGAATGGGACCCTCGACGGTCCGCGTGATGACTTCAGCGCCGCTGTGAAACCGGGCCGCGAACTCGATCTGGCTGGAGATCAAGAGCGGTTCGTTCATCATCTGTCCGAGCATCACCCGTCCTCCGTTGGCGTCGCGCGCATCATACCGCTATGACGCGGCGGAGTGCTTCGCATTCCTCCGCAGGCGATGATTCAGGCGGTGGTATTCCCGCCGGATCGCCCGAAGCGCCTTGGCGTCGTGCGTGTCGACGGCCTTCTGCCGGCGCTCGCGCAGGTCCTTCATCCGCGCACGCGCCTTCTCCTTGACCTCGCCGTGCGCGACGTGGTGCGCGCGGGCGTCGATGCCGAGCGCCTGGCACAGGGCGGGCAGCAGATGGTCCTTGTTCATCTGTGTGTAGCCCTGCACCGCTTCACCCTGTTCCTTGGCGATCTCGCGCAACTCGGCGATGGTCTTGCCCTTCAGTTCCTCGTAGGTATACGCCATGCCTGCCTCCCTCCAGAGCGCGACTATAATCCAGCTTCGACGAGACGGAAGGAAAAGGTAGAAAGTGAAAGGTGAAAAGTGAAAAGTGAAACGGCTGGCCCCACTTTCTACTTTCCACTTTCCACTTTCCACTTTCTACTTTCTACACGTGCACGATGCCGAGTTTCGGCGCCGTCTGCCACTTGCCGCGCGTGAAGTCGGGGAAGTCCATCGCCCGGCTCCTGGCGCCGGTCGATTTCACGCTGAGCTCCACCACCGCGCTCATCGCCGCCGCGTCGTAGACATTCATGTCGGTCGGCGTGCCTTCGCGCAGGCATTTGATCAACCGGTAGTCCTCGATGAAGTCCATGCCGCCGTGTCCCGCGCCGGTGGCGCGCGCCTCGAGCTCCTTCCACAACGGATGATCGAACTCCGCCCGGGCCTTCGCTTCATCGACCCATTGATGCGGCGTCCCACGGCCCTCGATGTAGAGGCGATGCGGGTAGCCGTTGAAGATGCCCTTGGTTCCCTGCACCACCTGGATGCGGCTGTAAGGCCGCGGCAGGTTGGTGCAGTGCTGGACCATCACGGTCTTGCCGAGGGCCGTCTTGATCAGGCTGGTGTTGACGTCGCCAAGCACGAAGCGCTCCTTGCGCTCGGGCGCGTCGGCAGGGAAGTGATCCGCCGCCCACGCCTGGAGGCCGCGCGACGGCCCGCTCATCGACACGAGGTAATCGAAGCGGTCGCCGCGATTGATGTCCAGGCAATTGGCGATCGGGCCAAGGCCGTGCGTCGGGTAGGGGTTGCCATCGAGCTTGGTGGACCACGCGCGCCGCCACAGACCCTCGTCCTTGCGCTCGAACTTGATGTCGCGCAGGTCGTGCAGGTAACCGCCTTCGGCGTGCAGCACCTCGCCGAGCAGTTGTTGACGGACGATGTTGAAGACCATCATCTCGGGACGGTCGTAGTTGCAGTTCTCCATCATCACGCAGTGGCGGCGGAATTTCTCCGCGGCGTCGACGATGGCCCAGCAATCGTCGAGGAACATCGCCGCCGGGACCTCGGTGGCGGCGTGCTTGCCGCTCTTCATCGCCGCCAGCATCACCGGCACGTGCCATTCCCACGGCGTGGCGGTGAAGACGAGATCGAGGTCCTCCGTCTCACACAGCCGCTCGAAGTCGCGCGGCCCGCGGGTGTAGGCGCGCGGCTCCGGATGCCCGGCTGCAGCGATGATCTGGCGTGCCCAAGCGGTGCGTTCCTCGCGGATGTCGCACACCGCCGTGATCCGGCAGCCGGGAATCTTCAGGAAGTTCTCGACATGGCTGCCGCCCTGCAGCCCGACGCCGACCACGCCGATGCGCACCGTCTCGATGGGCGCGACCGACAGCGGCGCCGCCGTGGCGGAGGCAACCTGTGAAGCCGCTCCAGCGTTCGCGGGGCGCAGCCCGGCGCCGGCGACGCCAACGGTGAGGCCGGCTTTCAGGAGATCGCGTCGGGTGATCGCATCCATCCGCAGGACTATAGTCCAACGTCTCCTCGATGAGCCTGGCCCCCGGCACTCGATGAAGACGTCATTTATCCCCCACGTGTGGCCGCACCACCGCGACCACATCACGTGCGCTATCTCGCGCGATGACCGCATCACTCTCACGGTAGAACGACGACGGCGTGAGATCCTCCGCGCCGTAGAACGCCAGCTCGCAATCGCGGAGCAGGCCTTTCAAGGTGAGTTCCACGACTTCCTGCGACTCGCGGACCACGTCGGCCCAGCTGCCGCTCTCGAACAGCACATCGAGCGCGCGCAGGCGGGCGCCGGCGCGCCGCAGGTGATCAGCAGCCAGGTCTCGATTGCGCATTACGCGGCTCCCTTCCAGTACGGCTGCCCGTGCGCGAAGGCGCGCACGACGCGGCGTTCGGCAATCGCCCGGCGGACCTCGCCGAGCCGAATCGCGATCGCGCCGTCGCGGTCGTACCACACGACGCCGTCGACGGCCGCTTCACACCACACGGCGGTCGGCGCGGCGCCCGGCGCCGAGGGATGCGCGAAGTGCGCGTCAATGCCGCGTCCTTCGAAGATCAGCGGGTCGAGATCCCAGGCACGGTAGAGATCCCGAGTCAGCGCGGTTTCCGTGTCGATCACAATCAGCACGTCGATGTCCGACGTCGCGGCCGCTTCGCCGCGGGCCCATGAGCCCAGCACGAGGACGCCGAGCAATCGATCAGCGAACGCCGCGCGCGCGCGTGACACGACGAGCGACCGGACCACCGACAGGCCGTGCGCGTCGGACGGCGCACGCAGGCGGCGCACGCAGAACTCGTTGAAGGACAGATTGAGATCCGCGGCGGCCTTGACCAGCGTCCGGTGCAGGTCGGCGGGCAGGCGCAAGAGTACCCGGGCCGTTCGTGGCGCTGACTTCGCTGATACCGCACTCATGGCTGTGATGAGATCACTTGACTGTCCATTTGGATATCATGACCATGCGCCGGTAGACCCCACGCTATACTTCTCCTCGACCTAATTGGCTCTCACCCCTGGCACCAAGCTCGGTTCCTACGAAGTCATTGCGTCCATTGGCACCGGGGGAATGGGCGAGGTCTACCGCGCTCGCGACCTGAAGCTGGGGCGCGAGGTGGCGGTGAAGATCCTGCCCGACCTCTTCGCGAGCGACCCGGACCGCGTCGCCCGCTTCGAACGCGAGGCCAAGTCGCTGGCGGCCCTCAACCATCCGAACATCGCGCAGGTCTACGGCTTCGAGGAACGGGCGCTCGTGATGGAGCTGCTCGAGGGCGAGACCCTGCGCGAGCGCTTGAGGGCCGGTGCGCTTCCTGTGCGCAAGGCGATCGACTACGCCGCGCAGATCGCGCGCGGGCTCGCCGCGGCACACGACCGCGGCATCATCCATCGCGATCTCAAGCCGGAGAACGTGTTCGTCTCGAACGACGGCCACGTCAAGATTCTCGACTTCGGCCTCGCGCGTGACGTGGCGCGGCCGGCGTCTGGCGCCAGCGAGACGATCGCGGCGCCGCGCCACACCGATCCGGGCACGGTGATGGGCACCGTCGGCTACATGGCGCCCGAACAGGTGCGGGAACAGGCGCTCGATGGCCGCGCCGATCTCTTCGCGCTCGGCGCGGTGCTCTACGAAATGCTCACCGGTCGACGCGCGTTTCAACGCGACACGACCGCCGAGACGATGACCGCGATTCTCAAAGAGGATCCGCCGGAGCTCGCCGCCGCCCGCGCCGACCTGAGTCCCGCCCTCGACCGCATCGTCCGCCACTGCCTCGAGAAGAACCCGATCGAGCGGTTTCAGACGGCGCGCGACGTTGCGTTCGCCCTCGATTCGCTGTCGGGCTCGGGTTCCGGTGCCGCCGTGGCCGCTGCCGTGGCGATCTCGCCGAGGCTGGCGCGCGAGCGGTGGATGTGGGCCGCCGCCACGGCGGGCCTGGCCGCACTGCTGGCCTGGCAGACGCTCGCGCCCCGAAGACCGGCAGAGACCCGCCCTGGGTTGCCCTACCGGCTCACGCTGCTGCTTCCTGAAGGCATTCGCCTCAGCGATCAGTTGGTGACCGGTGCGCGGCTGGCGATTTCGCCGGACAGCAAACGGGTGGTGTTTACCGGTGTCAACGGCGCCAACAATCGGACCCTCTGGCTGCATTCGCTGATCGACGGCTCGACGCGCGAACTGGCCGGGACCGAACTGGCCGCAGGCCCCACGTGGTCGCCAGACGGCAAGTGGATCGCCTTCGGCCTGATCGGTTCGATCGGTTCGGGAACGAAGAAGATTGCGGTTGATGGCGGCCCCCCCGTGGTCCTGGCCTCCGCCGGGGGCTGGCTCGCTTGGAGCAAAGACGACGTCCTGCTGGTCGAGCCGGTGTTCAGCGAAGCCGTGCTGTCGCGGACGACGGCCGCTGGCGGACCGTTGACGCCGCTGCTCCCCAGGGTCATCAACGGCGGGACGCTCGGTTATCTGTCGTTCCTGCCGGACGGACGACATTTCCTCCATCAGTATCTGAAGCCGGGCGCACCGCAAGCCGAGTCGGGCACGTATCTCGCCTCGCTCGATTCCGCGGATCGTCAACTGCTGGTCCCCGGACCCAATGTCAGCCAGTCGGTGGTGGCGAATGGCGCATTGATTTATGCGCGTGGCGGCACGCTCTTCGCCCAGCCGTTTGATGATCAGCTGTTGAAGACGACAGGCGAACCCGTGGTGCTCACCGAGGGCGTGGAACAAAGCACCGGGGGTGCCGCCTTCAGCGTGTCGCAAGCCGGGACGCTGGTCTACGAGCCGAATCAAGAGAACATCGGATCGCGTCTGGTGTGGATGAACCGGAGCGGCGTGGTGCAGTCGACGCTGCCCGACGAAGCGGACTATTCGAATCTCGAACTGTCGCGCGACGGCCGCCGCTTGCTGGTGAGCGTGCTGGACCCCTTGGCCAGGACCCGCGACATCTACATCATCGACATCATCCGCAACGTGCGTCAGCGCTTGACCTTCGATCCGAGCGACGAGCGGTCGGCGGTGTGGTCGCGGGATGACCAACGCGTGTTCTACACCTCCAGGGGCCTGGACCTGTATCAACGCGCCGCCAACTTCACCGGGGGAGAGACCGCCGTGCAGACCGACCATCGCAGCAAGGACCCCCGCGAGGTGTCGCCCGACGGCAAGTGGCTCCTCTATCGCGAGAGCGGGGCTGACACCAGCAACGATATGTGGCGGCTGCCGCTCGACGGCAGCGGCAAGCCGGAATTGGTCGTCGGCACGCCCTTCAACGAAAACGGCGCGGCCTTTTCTCCCGACGGCAAGTCGATGGTCTACCAGTCCGACGAATCGGGCCAATTCGAGATCTACGTGCTGTCACTCGACAAGGGCGGCGGCAAGAAGCAGCTGTCGACCGACAACGGGACGTTCGCGCGCTGGCGCCGCGACGGCAAGGAAATCTTCTACCTCAACGGCGAGCGCATGCTGGTCAGCGTGCCGGTAAAGGGCACGGGCGCGCATTTCGAGGCGGGCCAGCCGACGCCGCTCTTCCGGATGGAGACACAACCGAGCAACGGTTCGGTCTACGATGTAACGTCTGACGGTCAGCGGTTCATTGTCAACGCGCCGATTCCGTCGAAAGTTCCGCCGCACCTCGTCGTCATCGTCAACTGGCCCTCGCTGATGAAGAAGCAATAGATGCCCGACACCCTGATGCTGCCGCCCGAGTTGATGCAGCGCTTCCGTGCGATGCGGCGCCTGATTGGCAACACGCCGCTGCTGGCGCTCTCGTTCCGCGTCGATGGCGCGCCGCGGACGATCTACGCCAAGTACGAGTCGCTCAACCTGACCGGCAGCATCAAGGACCGCATGGCGCTGCACATCCTGCAGAGCGCCTATGAGACCGGCTTGATCGCGCCGGGCGATCCGATCGCCGAGGCCACCAGCGGCAACACCGGCATTTCGTTTGCCGCGATTGGCCGCGCGCTCGGACATCCGGTCACCGTGTTCATGCCCGACTGGATGAGCTCGGAGCGCATCTCGCTGATCTCGAGCTTTGGCGCGTCGGTGGTGCTGGTCAGCAAGGCCGACGGCGGCTTCCTCGGCTCCATCGCGCGCGCCGATGCGATGCAGGCCGCCAACCCGCGCACCTTCCTGCCGCACCAGTTCGCCAACGAGGCCAACATCGACGCGCACCGCTCGGGCACCGGTCCCGAGATCTGGCTGCAACTGAAGGCCCACGGCCTCGAGCCCGCCGCCTTTGTCGCGGGCGTCGGCACCGGCGGCACCGTGATGGGGGTCGGGCGCTATCTGAAGTCGGTGAAGCCGTCGATCGCCGTGCACCCGCTCGAGCCGGCGGAATCGCCGACCCTGTCGACGGGACACAAGGTCGGGCATCACCGCATCCAGGGCATCTCGGACGAGTTCGTCCCGCCGATCATCCACTTCGATGAGCTCGATGCGGTGGTCCAGGCCAACGATGGCGACGCGATTCTCATGGCGCAGTTGCTGGCGCAGCATGGTCTCGCGGTGGGGATCTCGTCGGGCGCCAACGTGATTGGCGCGCTGCGCGTGCAAGACGCGCTTGGCGCCGGCGCCGTGGTTACCACGGTGTTGTGCGACAGCAACAAGAAGTACCTGAGCACCGACCTGCTCAGGGTGGAACCGGTGAAGCCAGGCTACCTCACGCCGCGGGTCGAGGTCCTAGGCTTCGACGCCTTCAACCGCGTCTGCGAGATGTGCGTCGACCCGCGCCAATAAATCGCCAAATCGCAAATCACCAAATCTTGCAGGCGGGCTCTCGTACCATCGGCCGTCCCGCCTCGCAGGCAAACGCCTTCCCGAACTCCGTCATGTTGCCGACGACGCCGTTGGCGCGGAATTTCTCCGGCGCGTGAGGGTCGGTGACGGCCCGCATCCTGAGCGTTTCCGGCCGCGTGTTCGCACACCAGCTCTGCGCATAGCCCACGAAGAAGCGCTGCTCCGGCGTGAGCCCGTCCTTCACCACGAGGGTCTTGCCGGCCGTCTCCGTGATCCAGGCGCGATACGCCAGGATTAGCCCGCCGAGGTCGGCGACGTTTTCGCCGAGCGTGAGCTTGCCGTTGACGTGGACATCATCCACCGCCACGTACGAGGAATACTGATCGGCGATGCAGCTCGAACGGCGCTCGAACTCCGCCGCGTCCGCGCCCGTCCACCAGTCGCGCAGGTTGCCCTTCGCATCGAACTGGCGGCCTTCATCGTCGAACCCATGCGTCAGCTCGTGGCCGATGGTGCCGCCGGTGTTGCCGTAGTTCGGCGCATCGTCCATCTTCGGATCGAAGGCGGGCGGTTGCAGGACGCCGGCGGGGAAGTTGATCTCGTTCATCTGCGGGTCGTAGTTGGCGTTGACCGTGGGCGGGCTCAGGTACCATTCGCCGCGCACCAGCGGCTTGCCGATCTTCGCCAGCTGGCGCCGGTTCTCAAACGCCATCGCGTTCTTCGCGTCGCCGAAGTAGTCGTCGGCGGTGATCGTCACCGTCGAATAATCGCGCCACCGTTCGGGATGGCCGATCTTGTTGGTCACGCCGTGCAGCTTTTCCAGCGCCTGCTGCCTGGTGGCCGCCGACATCCACTCCAGGGAGTTGATGTCGGCTTCCATCGCCGTCTCGATTTGCTTCACCATCCGCAGCGTGCGGGTGCGAGTATCGGCGGTGAAATATTTCGCCACGTAGACTTCGCCGAGCGCTTCGCCCAGGTGGCGATCGACGCGATTGACGCAGCGCTTCCAGCGCGGCTGCAGCTGCTGGGCGCCGGTCAGCGTCTTGCTGAAGAAGTCGAAGTCGGCATTGACGAATGTCGAACCGAGGTAGGGCGACGCCAGGCGCGCGGTGTGCCACCAGAGATACGCCTTCCAGTCGCTGATCGGCACGCTCTTGAGCAGCACCTCAGTGGCGGCGAAATAACCGGGCGACGCGATGTTCAGGTCGGCGATCTGCGGGATGCCCATCTGCTTGAAATACGCGTCCCATGGCCACGACGGCATCAGTTCCTTGAGCCTGGTGCGGGGGAAACGATGGTAGGTGTTGTCGGGATTACGCCGATCGACCCGCGACATCTGGCCCTTCGCCAGCTCGGACTCGATTCGGAGCACCACTTGCGCGCCCTCATCGGCGCGAGTCTTCGAATCGCCGAGCAACTGGAACACGCTCGACACGTGCTCCGCGTACTTGGCGCGCAACGCCGCCGACTTCGCATCGTCCTTGAGGTAATAGTCGCGATCGGGCAGGCCGAGCCCGGCTTGATCCACCGACGCGATGGTGTCGCTCGAGTCTTTCGCGTCCTGCTCGGCGCGCAGGCTGAAGAGGATGGGGCCGAGCACGAGCATGCTGCGATGGCTCTCCGCGACCACCGCGGCGATGTCGGCGACTGACTTGACGGCGTCGATTGCGGTCATCTGCGGCGCCAGCGGGGAGATGCCGCGCTGGTCGAGCGCCGCCTCCGCCATGCAGGCGCCATAGTAGTCGCCGATCTTCTGCTGGTTTGGCGTGCGGCCCGGCGTCCCGGGGGCCAGGTGCTCGAGCAGGGCGCGCAGCAACGCGCGGTTGTCGTCCTGCATCTTGCCGTAGGTCGTCCAGCTGGACTGATCCGCCGGGATCGGGTTGTTCTTCATCCAGCCGCCGCAGGCGAACTGGTAGAAGTCCACGCACGGATCGGCGGTGCGGTCCATCGCCGCCGGATCGAGCGACGGCGTGTACGGCAGCTGCGGATCGGCCTGCGTCGCGGCCAGGATCAGGGCGATGAGGGCGATGCGGATCTGCGAGTGCATCCCGTAAGGATAGCGCGCCGGCTCACGCGCCGCGATCGAAGACGATCACCTGCGCGAAGGGCCTTCCGTGGGAATCCTGTTCGGTGTTGACCGGTCCGCGAAGTAAGTGCATGATAAGTGCATGGCTGTCAAGACCATCACCATCGACATGGAAGCCTATGCCCTCCTGTCCCGCCGGAAGGAAGAAGGGCAGTCGTTTTCCCAGGTCATCAAGGCCCACTTTGGCCGGCAGCCGACCGTGGCCGGCTTTCGTGCCCTGTTGGGAACGGTTCGCGTGAGCGAACGCGCCCTTGAGGCGATGGAACAGCAAGTCCGAGACCGGCAGGCCAATCCCGCGCGCGCCGCCAAGCGATGATCCATCTCGACACTTGTTACCTCATCGACTTGCTGCGCGAAACGGCGCGGGCCCGCCCCGGCGAAGCCCTCGACTTCATCGAGGGTCTCGATGCGGCCGAGACCCTGGCGGTGTCCGTCCATGTCCTCTGCGAGCTTCGCGCGGGAGCCGAGCTCTCTCGAAGCGCGCTTCGTGAACACGAGGAGTTGGACCGGCTGTTGGGGGGCTTGATCGTGGCCTACCCGGACGGCCGGTTTGCCCCGACTTATGGACGCCTCCTCGCCGCCGTGCAACGGAGCAGCCGGCCGATCGCGGCGATGGATTTGATGATTGCTACGGCGGCGCTGCTGGATGATGCGCCGCTGGTGACGAAAAACGTGAAGGACTTCTCGCGCGTGCCGGGCCTCCGGGTTTTGCGGTATTGATATACATGCGCACGGCACTGCTCGCATGGCTGATGGCCGCCACGGCCCTCACCGCGTTCGCGCAGACGCTCGAAGTGCCTGCGCCCACTGGCACCTCGCCCATCGGCACCACGCGGTGGGTCGTGACCGACCCGTCACGACAGGAATCGTTCGCGCCCGATCAGCAACGCCAGGTGGAAGTGGTCGCGTGGTATCCGGCGGCGCCGTCGACGGGCGGGACGCCGGCGCCGTACTTGCGGGAGACGCTCGCCGAAGTGCAAAGCTTCGCGCAGTTGATGCGCCAGCCGGGCGTGTTCGACGGCCTCGCCCAGGTCACGACGCATGCCATTCTCGACGCGCCACCTGCTGCGAGCCCGTCGCGATTCCCGGTGGTCGTCTTCTCCCACGGCTACACGGGACTCCCGAGTTCACACACGGCACTTTTTGAAGATCTCGCCAGCCATGGCTACGCCGTCCTCAGCATCGTCCATCCCTACGAAGCCACGGCCGCGATCATCGACGGCAGCCGGGTGATCACCTTTCTCAACGAGAAGGGCGCGATGCACCAGGGCATCATGGACGTCCTCAACGAGTGGGGGCCGGAAGACGGGACGATGGCCAAGGTCACCGCCGCCGCCGACGATGGGGAGCGGGAGGAGCTGATGCGCGGCTACCTTGCCGCGTTGAAGAACACCGACCTGGTGGTCAAGCGCTGGGTGCTCGACACGAAACTGGCGCTCGATCGGTTGCCGGCGTCAGGGGTGCCGGGCCGTCTTGCCGCGAGGCTCGACCGGGCCCGGATCGGCATCGCCGGCCATTCGATGGGCGGCGTGGCCGGCGGCCAGTTCTGCGTCGAGGATCGCCGCTGCAAGGCCGGGCTCAACCTCGACGGCATCCCGCAATACGGCAAGATGATCGATACGCCGATGCCGGCGGCGTTCCTGATGGTCTATTCGGGCCGTCCAGGCCGGGCCGGCGCGAGCGATATCATTTACCGGCGTGCGGCATCCAACTATTACCGCGTGGATGTGGCCGGCACGATGCACCTGGACTTCACCGACATGAACTGGTGGCCGGGGCCGCTGCGCCGCCGCGGCGCCTACGGCGCGATTGCGCCGAAGCGAGCCGCTTACGTGACCCGAGTGATCGTGCGCGAATTCTTCGACCAGGAACTGCGCGGGCGGAAGTCGCCGCTCCTCGCCGGAAAAACCCCCATGCCCGACGTCTCAGTCAGAAACGTCACAGCCAAAGAATAGTGAACGAGGTCAAATGAACGTTGCTGTGAAAGTCTTCAACCGTGCCGGGCAACTGGTGGGCCCGATCGACCTGCCGCAAGTGGAGAAGACCGACGCCGAGTGGCAGGCGCAGCTCACGCCCGAGCAGTTCCAGGTCGCGCGCGCGCACGGCACGGAGCGGGCGTTCTGCGGGACGCTGCTCGACAACAAGCGCGCCGGGGTCTACTCGTGCATCTGCTGCGGGCTGCCGCTGTTTGCGTCGAATGCGAAGTTTGATTCGGGCACCGGCTGGCCCAGCTTCTTTCAACCGATCGCCGATGAGAACGTGGCGACGATCGCCGACCGCAGCTACGGGATGGTGCGCATCGAGATTCTCTGCGCGAGGTGCGGCTGCCACCTGGGCCACGTGTTTCCCGATGGCCCGAAGCCGACCGGGCAGCGACACTGCGTGAACTCCGAGTCGCTGGCGTTCACCGACGCGGATGACCTGGCGTCACTCGCTGATACTGCTGCGCCGTAGATAAATGCGGGCCACACATAAACACAGGCCACAAGATAAACACAGATGCTCTTTTTTTGAACCCGAAGCCCGAAGCCCGAGGCCCGCAGGCTTATCTCGGCGTGAACACCCGAACTGTATAGCCGGTGCCAAACTCAGGTATCAGGCGCGCGGCCACCCTCATCATGAAGGGCATCTGCCGCAGCGCCGTGGAGTGGCGCGGGATCGAGGTCTGCAGGGTCTGCGTGTAGCCCTCATCGGCGAACACCGCCTCGAGGGGCCGTTCGGGCAGGGTGAAGGATGCCCCCAGGTCGCGGATCTTTTCGTGGATCTCACGGCTGAAGCGGTTGAAGAACGCCACCGTCATCACGTCGCAGAGAATCTCGGCGCGCGGGAACGTCGCGCGCACGGTCTGCAGTAACTCGTGGATGCGCGGCTCGCCGAGGTACATCAGCACGCCCTCGATGACGACCACCACTGCTCCGGGGTTCGCGAAAGGCTGCAGGCGATCGGCCAGCCGCTCGCTCGCGAAGTCCACCGCTAACCGCGTCAACGGATTCGGACTGTCCCCGGCCGGTAAGCGCGGCTCCTTCCAGGCGAAGACCTGGGGCTCATCCACCTCCAGCCACCGGCCGCCCGTCAGTCGGAACGCACGCGAATCGAAGCCGGCCCCAATCAGCACGACGAGCAAGCCCGGGTTGGCAGCCAGCCGCTCGCGCAACAAGTCGTCGATGATGCGCGCCCGCGCGGCATTGGAGATGTTGGGGCCGACGAATCCGCGAAACGGCTCGAACACCCGCCACGCCTCGTCGTCCATGAAGCGCTCGGCGTACTGGTCGCCGCACGCCGGCTGCGGCTTGCGGGCGTCGAGGGCGCGCACGCCGGTGCAGTAGAACGCGGTTTTCGAGACGGGCTTCATTGGGCGTGGGAATTACTTGACCAGCGCCTGGTAGACCAACGGCTGAAACGCCGCGGCGACCGGCGAGCCCGGGTAGCGTTGCACCATCATGATGGCGACGAGCCGTTCCTTCGGATCCACCCAGAACACCGTGCCGTAGATGCCGCTCCATCCATACAGCCCCGCCGAACCCAGTGTCTGGGTTGCCGCCGGGTCGGTGACCACCCGGAAGCCGAGACCGAATTGCGCGCCGGCGCCGATCAGGCCCGATGGCGGCAGATCCGTGGTGTGGCTCAGGGTCATCATCTCGATGGTCTTCGGGCCGAGCAGCCGCGTGCCATCGAGCACCCCGCCGTTCAGCAACATCTGCGCGAAGCGCGCGTAATCGCGCGCCGTCGAGACCAGCCCCGCGCCGCCGGAAAAGTACGTCTTGGTCGGCTGGTACGAGGCGACCGGCGACATCACCGTGTTCCCAAACGTCTCGGGATCTTTCATCGGCCTGATGCCGCCGTTGCCGTCCGGCGCATACACGGTGGTCAGTCGTGACCACTTCGCCTCGGGAACGACGAAGTCGGTGTCCGCCATGTGCAGCGGCTTGAAGATCCGTTCGCGCAGGAACACGTTGAAGGGTTGTCCCGACGCCACTTCGACGACGCGTCCGAGCACGTCGGTGGAGAGGCTGTAATTCCAGGCCGCGCCAGGCTGGCTGACCAGCGGCTCCGCGGCCAGCTTGTCGATCGCCTCGGCCAGGGTCATCGTCGTGGTGGTCAGGCCATCGGTGACGCCGTCCTTGCGGTAGAGATTGCCCACCGCACCGCCATTGAGGAACCCATAGGTCAGTCCCGAGCGATGCGACAACAAGTCGCGCAGGTTGATGCCGCGCCGGGCGGCCACCGGGGCCTCGGTGCCGGTCTCGAGGACGCGCGAGCTCATGAAGGCCGGGATGAACTTCGCGACCGGGTCGGTGAGCAGGAGCTTGCCTTCCTCGTACAGCATCATCACGGCGACGCTGGTAATCGGCTTGGTCATCGACGCGACGCGAAACAACGAATCGGTCCGCATCGTGGTGCGGTTCTCCACGTCCTGGAACCCCGACGCGTGCACGTCCACGACCTTGCCGTCGCGGGCGATCAAGGTCACGATGCCGCCGGCTTCGTGGCGGTCAACGAGCTCCTGCATGCCGCGATGCAAGCGCTCGAGTCGCTCGGCCGAAACGCCAACCGACGCCGGGGCGATGGCAGTGGCTGGGACGGGTGGCTGTTGCGCAGAGACGGCCAGGCCGCCAGCAACAGCGATCAGGGCCAGGATGCGAAACGTGGAGCGGAATGTGATCATCGGGCCTTCCTCACGGGCGCGTCATCATAGCGCGACTGATTTATAATCACGCGTTCACCTATGCCCCATCCCAGTCCACCACCGGCGCCTGTTGATTCCGTTCTCCTGGCCATCGGCCGCACCCCGCTCGTCCGCCTGCGCCGGCTCGTCGCGCCGGGCTCCGCCGATGTCGTGGTCAAGCTCGAGTCCTTCAATCCAACCGGTTCCTACAAGGACCGGATGGCGCTCGCGATGATCGAGGGCGCCGAGCAGCGCGGCACGCTCCGCAAGGGCATGCGCGTCGTCGAGTACACCGGCGGCAGCACCGGTTCGTCGCTGGCGCTGGTGTGCGCAATGAAGGGCTACGCGTTTCACCCGCTGTCGTCCGACGCCTTCTCGGCGGAGAAGCTCGACACCATGCGCGCGTTTGGCGCCGACCTCGAGTTGATCCCGAGCGACGGCGGCAAGGTCACGCCCGCGTTGTTCGATCGCTTCAAGGCGCGCATCGCGGAACTGGCGAAGGACCCGAACACCTACTGGACCGATCAATTCAACAATGCGGACGCGATCGACGGCTACGCCAACATCGGTCGCGAGCTCGCCGAGCAGATCGGCAAGGTCGACGCCTTTGTCGGCATGGTCGGCACGGCCGGCATGCTGGTCGGCGTCTCGCGGGCGCTGAAGCAATCCCATCCCGCGACGCGGGTGGTTGCGCTCGAGCCATCGACGTCGACGTTCCTGACCACGGGCAAGGGTGGGCCGCATCGCGTGGAAGGGACCGCGGCCGGGTTCTGGCCGCCACACCTGGTGACGGGCTCCTATGACGAGGTGCGGGTGATCGACGAAAACGAAGGTCGCGCGATGGCGCGACGCGCCGCAAGGGAAGAGGGCATCTTTGCCGGGACCTCCACCGGGTTGAACCTGCTGGCCGCCACCAATCTCGCCCGCGAGCTCGGGCCGGGCAAGGTCGTCGCCACCGTCGCGGTCGATACCGGGCTCAAGTACCTGGCCGGCGATCTGTTCAAGTAGCTCGCCGCGGGCGCTGCTTCGCCGACACCGACTTGATCACGAGGTAGCCCTTCTTGCCCTTCGGCAACGGCACCTCGCCGTGCTTGATCGCCGCGCGGATGAGGTCCTTCACATCGGCCGTCTTGAGCACGTCCGCGCTGGGCAGCTTGATCGACCGCACCTGGTTGCCTTCGCCCTGCATCAGCTTCTTCGGATCCGGCATGGTCGCGCCGTAAATGAAGCACAGCGCCGTGCCGCTCGCCTGCGCGGTCAGCGAGACGATGGCGTCGGAGGCGCGTTCGTTCGGGCCGTAGCCAATCACGAAGAAGTTGTAGTTGTCGTAGACCAGCTCGACGGCGGCCGGCATCTGCTTGCGCAGCTCGGCGCGGCAGGCCTTGATCCGCTTCTGCATGATCGGATCGAACTTGGCGATGAACCCGGCGAGCTGTTTCGCCGGCGAGCCGGCGGTGGTGTCGCGCATCAGCCTTCTCCTCTGACCTAGTCGGCCCGATTCAATTCCACGCGATTGCGGCCGGCTTCTTTCGCCCGATACAGCGCCGCGTCGGCTTGTCCGATCAGCGCTTTGGGCGTGGTCGTCGCGGCCGCCGCCGTCGCCGCCACGCCGATGCTCACGGTGGCGTCGATGGCTTGGTCGGCCGCAAGGACGGGCGTGCCGCCAATCACCGCGCGCACGCGCTCGGCCACTCTGAGCGAGGTCTCTTCATCGCAACGCGGCATCACGATCAGGAACTCCTCGCCGCCGTATCGTCCCGCGACGTCGCTGGCCCGAATCGACGAGCTGATTCTCACCGCCGCTTCGCGCAACACGAGGTCGCCGGCCTGGTGGCCGTAGGTGTCGTTCACGCGCTTGAAGTGGTCGAGGTCGAGAAGCGCCACGGCCAGAGGCTTGTGGTCGCGCACGGCGCGATGGAGCTCGCGGCCCAGCATCTCCAGCACGATGCGCCGGTTGAAGATGCCGGTCAGGTCGTCGTGGCTCGCCTTGCGTCGCAATTCGGCCTGCATCTCGACGATGCGGTGGCCGGCGCGGAGGCGCACGCGCAGCTCTTCGGAACGGAACGGCTTCTCGACGAAATCATCGGCGCCCGCATCCATCGCGGTGACGATGTCCGATGCGGCGTCCCGCGAGGTGAGCATGATCACGTAGGTGTGGCGCTTGTCGACGTGGGCCTTGAGGCGCCGGCAGACCTCGGTGCCGTCGAGGCCCGGCATCTCCCAATCGATGATCGCCAGGCCGGGCGCCTCGGGCGCCTGCAGCAACCGCCACGCCTCGGCGCCATCGTGCGCCAGGATCACCTTGTAGCCCCAGGACTCGAGCGTCCGCATCAGCAGGCGCTGCGACACCGGCTCGTCTTCCGCGATCAGGACTTCGACGCCGGGGTCCATCGGATGGGTCTCACATGAAGACTATCTCAGTGGCGGCGTGGTCGCGGGCGGGTGACGATGATGGGTGGCTTGTTCGTATGCATACGCCAGCTTGATCAAGGCCGGCTCCGACCAGGCGCGGCCGAAGAAGGTGATCCCGGCCGGCAGCCGCGCGCCGCGGGTGTAGCCCATCGGCACTTGAATCGCCGGGAAGCCCGTCGTCGGCGAGAAGAACTGGCTGTTGTCGCCGCCCGGCGTGTTGAGATCGCCGATGAGCCGCGGCGGGTTGCTCCACGTGGGATACACCCACGCATCGAGCTTCTGCGCGTCCATCGTCCTGGTCACGGCCACGCGCACCGCTTCGCGATACTCGGCGTCGGCCTTGCACTGCGGCGAGTCGGGGCCGTTCTCGGGTCCTTCTTCGGCCTGCTCGAGCCGGCGCTGGACGGTGGGATGGAATTTGCCGGACTTCACGACCTCCGCCAGGCTCTTCATCGGGATGCGGTCGCCGTGCGACGCGAAGTAGCGATTGATGTCGTACTTGAATCCCATGCACGCACCGGAGCCTGGGGCGCGACGGATCTGATCGAGGCCCTCGACGACGCCCGGGTCGATGATGGTCGCGCCGGCGCGCCGCAGATCTTCGACGGCGTTCATGAACACCGACACGATCTCGGGATCGGTGGAGTCGCGCTCGTAGGCGAAGCGCAGCACGCCGATGCGGGCGCCCTTGAGGCCGTCGCGAACGAGCGACGCCGCATAGTTCTGCGGCAGGTGCGCCGCCGCCGCCGCGGTCACCGGATCCGCCGGATCGCTGCCGACCACGACCTGGAACACCGCGACGGCGTCTTCCACCGTCCGCGCCATTGGCCCGGCGACGTCGGCGAGAAGGTTGAGCGGCATCACGCCGCCCCGGCTGGTCAGCCCCATCGTCGATCGAATGCCGACCAGCGCCTGGTGCGAGGATGGGCCGCGGATGGAATTGCCGGTATCGCTGCCGAGGCCGGCCGTGCCGAAGCTCGCGGCCACCGAGGCCGCGGTGCCGCCGCTCGAACCGGCGGTGACGCGGTCGAGCGCGTAGGGGTTCTTGGTATAACCGGGAAGAATCGAGCTGAGCGTCTCGTTGGGCGTGAACGCCCACTCCGCCATGTTCGACTTGGCCAGCACGATGGCGCCGGCGTCCTTGATCTTCCTGACCTGGAACGCGTCCTTGGCGGAGATGAAGCCGGCGAGGGCCAGCGAGCCGTTGGCGCTTTGCAGCCCGATGGTCTCGAAGTTGTCCTTGACGATCATCGGGATGCAGTGGAGCGCGCCGACGGGCCCGCCTTGAGCAAATCGGCGATCGAGGTCGTCGGCCTGCTTCATCGCCTCCGGGTTGGTCATGATGATGGCGTTGATGGCGGGACCGTTCTTGTCGTAGGCGTCGATGCGCCGCAGATACTGTTCGACCAGCGCATGGCAGGTGAGCCGCCCCGCGCGCATCGCGGCATGAATCTGGGCGATGGTGGCCTCTTGCACTTCAAAGGGTTGCGGCGCCGGAGTCTGGGCGGATGGCAGGGCCACAGACAACGAGATGGTGATGAGGAGAAAGAGGGCTCTGGTCACGACGGAATCATAGCCGCAGATTACGCAGATTACGCAGATGAGTCGTCGACCAGGGCGCGGCGAAGCCGCGCCATTCGACATGGCCGGCCCAGCAACGAACAAGCCACCCCGCACTCCTGGCTTGCTCGTTCCTGGGCCGGCCATGTCGACCTGTGGCCGCTACGCGGCCACCCCTGGTCGACGGATTCGACGGCGTGACCACGGACTGACTTTCTTGTCTGCGTTTATCTGCGGCTGTCTTATCGGCGTTTATCTACGGCTGTCTTATCGGCGTTTATCTGCGGCCTGTCTGCGTCATCTGCGGCCCTGGATTAGGATTACGCAAATGACAAAAGCGCTTCTGTTGCTAATCGCCGGAGGTTCTGTTGCGCTCCTGGCGCAGGGGCCACCCAAGCCGGCCTTCGAGCCGATGCAGCCCGAGCTGTTTGCCGCGGGTGCCAACCTCGTGAACGCCTTTGCCGACATCGACGGCGATGGAGACCTGGACTTGTTCGTCGGCTTCGACGGTGCCCCGAATCGCCTCTACCGGAACGACAACGGCGTATTTTCGAACGTCGCATCAGCGGCCGGTATGGCGGATGCGCGGGCCACGCGCGCGGCGGCGTGGGGGGATTTCGACGCCGACGGCGATCCCGATTTGATCCTCGGCTTCACCCCGGGCGCGGCCGGCCCGGTGTTGCGGCTCTATCGCAACGATGCCGCCAAGTTCACCGACATTACGACGGCCGCCGGCCTGGCCGTCGCTACCGGAGCGGTGCGCCAGCCCTCCTTTGTTGACTTCGACGCCGACGGCGATCTCGATCTCTTCATCGGCTTTCGCGACCGCGCCAACGCCCTGTTCCGCAATGACGCGGGCAAATTCACCGACATCGCGGCCGGCGTGGGCCTGGCCGACGCGCGCAAGACGGTGGGCGCGGTGTGGTTCGATTACGACCAGGACGGCGACCTCGACGTGGCCGTGGCCAACATGGATGGCGACGCCAACGGCTTGTTCAGGAACGACCAGGGCATGTTCACGGACGTCGCGGCCGCCGCCGGCGTTCAGTGGGGCGGCCGCGCGCCGAACGACAAGGGCTACGGCACCGTGCGCGTGTGCGCGGGCGACCTCGATGGTGACGGCCGCCTCGATCTCATCGCCGCCAACTACGGTCCGCTCGGGTTCTTCAGCAATCGCGGCGCCGGCACGTTCGAGGATCGCGCCGCCGCGTGGGGCCTGGCGATCGACTCGCGCTACGATTCCTGTGCGCCAGCGGACTTCGACAACGACGGCAAGCTCGATCTCTATGTCAACGGCACCGTCACCGGCGGCGCCAGCTTCCAGGACACGCTCTTCCGCAACCACGGCGCCGGCTTCGACGACGTGACGCCGGCGAACCTGCGCGCGCTGCAGGCCGATCACGGCGTGCAATGGGCGGATGTCGATGGCGACGGCGATCTGGACCTCGCGCTCAACGGATCGCGGCCGGATGGGATGCACCTGGTGATGCGCAACCTGCTGCCGGCCGCCGACGCCGCGCGCTCCGTTCAGGTGCGCGTCCTCGACGCCAAGGGGCACTCGACGCTGGCCGGAGCGGAGGTCCGGGTCTTTGCGGCGGGTTCGCAGCAGCCGATCGGCACCCGCCTCGTGGACTCGGGATCGGGTTACGACGCGCAGAGCGACATGCCGGTGCACGTCGGGATTCCGGCCGGCGTGAAGCGCGTGGACGTCCAGGTGATTGTTCCGGCGAAGGGCGCGCGCACCGGGACGTGGCAGCGCGGCGTTGCCCCTGGCGCCAAGGTCCTGGTGATGCGTGCCAAGGTTGGAGGGCGAGCCGGGTCGCTCGGTGTTGGAGGGCGAGGGCTTTAGCCCTCGCCGCGTCACTCCTCGGCGGCCGACACGATCACCGGAAAAGGCACATACTGATGAGGAGCATGAACGCCCTCATCGCCGGCATCTTCTTCGGCATTATCGGCACAGGCTACTTCATGTACGGCAAGAAGGCCCACAACCCGGTGGCGCTGGCCGCCGGCATCGGCCTCGGCCTGTTCCCGTACTTCGTCGATGGCTTCGTGCTGACGATGGTCGTCGGCCTGGTGCTCGCGGCACTCCCGTTTGTCGTGTCTTTCTGACTTCTGACTTTTCACTTTTCACTTTTCACTTTTCACTTCTCACTTCCCACTTCTCACTTCTGAATGGCCTTAACCGCGACAATTTACAACTTCGACACCGAACTGTCGGACATCGATCGCGGTGTCTACGAGACGATCGCCATCCGCATGGCCCGCCAGCCGTCCGAGACGGCGGAGTACATGCTCACGCGGTTGCTCGCCTATTGTCTGGAGTACGCGGAGGGCATCGAGTTCACCGAAGGCGTCGCGTCCGGCGACGAACCCGCGGTGCTCGTGCGTGACCTGACGGGCCGGTTGAGGAGCTGGATCGAGGTCGGCATGCCGGCCGCCGATCGGATCCATCGCGCCAGCAAGAAAGCCGACCGCGTGGCGATTTACACGCACCGCACGATTGGGCAGGTGCTGGCGCAGTTGAACGGCCAGCACATCCACCGCGCCGGCGAGATTCCGGTTTACGAATTTGGCGCCGGGTTCATCCATGACGTCGCCGCCGTGCTGGATCGCCGCGCCACGGTATCGATGTCGGTCACCGAGCGGCAGATCTATTTCGACGTCGACGGCAAGTCGTTCCACACCGAGATTACCGAGCATCGTTTGTCATGACTTCGGATTAGAATTCCGGCAGACCTGAGGCATGCCCCCACCCAGATGAGAATCCTGTTTTCGACGGTACTTGTTGTCGGCCTGTTCCTCCAGACGCCCTCGGCCCAGCAGGCGCGAGTGGTGCCCGCGTCATCGCGGCCCAAGCTGGTCGTGATCATCGCGGTGGACCAGATGCGGGCCGATTACATCGACCGCTATCGGGGCCAGTGGTCGAGCGGGCTCAAGAAACTGGTGTCGGAAGGCGCGTGGTTCCGGCAGGCCGACTATCCCTACTACACCACCGTGACGTGCGCGGGTCACTTCAGTATCAGCACCGGCGCGCCGCCGGCGGTCCACGGCATGACCGCCAACACCTGGTGGGAACAGGGCGCCACCAGGAATGTGGCCTGCACGGCGGATGACACCAAGACGCTCGTGAGTTACGGCGCGCCGTTGAAGAGCGTCGGTCAAAGCGCGGCGCGGCTGATGACCACGACGTTCGCCGACGAACTGCGCCTGCAAGAGGCGGTGGCGCCACGGATCGTCAGCATCTCGTTGAAGGCGCGATCGGCCATTGGCCTGGTGGGACACACCCCGGACGCGGTGATCTGGATGGACGAGGAAACCGGTGACTGGGCGACGTCGACGGCCTTCGCCAAGGAACCGGCGCCGTATTTCGCCGCCTACGTCCGCGCGCACCCGGTGAAGGACGAAGTCGGCCGCACCTGGGACCGGGCCTTGCCGAAGGAGCGCTACCTCTTCGACGGTTCGGCCACCGGGCGCCAGAAAACCGCCCTGGCCACCAAGGCGTTTCCCCACATCGTCAAGGGCGCCAGCCTGGTGATGGACAACACGTTCACCGATGCGTGGGAGTCGAGCCCCTATTCCGACGCGTATCTCGGGGCGCTGGCGGCGGCGGCCATTGACGGGCTCAAGCTGGGTAACGGCGCCGGCACCGATTACCTCGGCGTCAGCTTTTCGGCACTCGACAAGGTCGGCCACGATTTCGGGCCCGACTCATACGAGGTCCAGGACGTGCTGATTCGTCTCGACCAGACCATCGGCACCCTTCTCGACAAGCTCGATCGCGACGTGGGCCGCAACAATTACGTGCTCGCGCTTTCAGCCGATCACGGCGTCTCGCCGATTCCGGAAAAGGTGCAGGCCCAGGGCCTCGACGCCGGACGCATCAGCACCACGAGCATCGGCGCCGCAATCGACGCGGTGCTGGCGCGGGAGCTTGGTCCGGGGACGTATCGGACGCGCGTGGCGTTCAGCGAAATCTTCTTCAATGCCGGCGTCTACGACCGGCTCCTGCAGAACCCCAGGGCGATGGATGCCGTGATGAAGACCATCCAGGATTCACCCGGAGTGCGGCGCGTGTATCGCCAGGAAACACTGCTGGCGATCGAAAACGAGGTGGACCCGCTGGTGCATGCCGCGGCGCTCAGCCACTATCCGGGACGCAACGGCGAGATGTTCATGGTGGCGCGCGCCTACTGGATTGCAGGACCCACCACCGTGACGCATGGGAGCGGACATCGCTACGACACGCATGTGCCGGTCGTGCTCTTTGGCGGTGGAGTCAAAACCGGTGAATACCTGCTGCCCGCGTCGCCCCTCGACATCGCGCCCACGCTGGCGTTCCTCACCGGCGTCACGCTTCCAGACGCAACCGGGCGGGTGCTGGTCGAAGCGCTGGCCAAACAATAACTGGAGGGCGACGGCTTTAGCCGTCGCCTGGCTGGGGCTGAAGCGCCCACCCTCCATCCAGCATTAGATGAATCTCCGCGAGCGTTGGCACGCCGTTCATCGCCCCCTGGCGGGTGCAGCTGACCGCGGCAGCCGCGTTCGCAAAGCGCAGCACCTCGGCGGGGGTGTCGCCGCGGAGACGGGCGACGATGAAGCCGCCGCGGAACACATCGCCGGCGCCGGTGGTGTCGATGGCGTCCACCGCAAACGCGGGCGCGTGAAACAGTTCATCGCCCTCGAGCAGCATCGCCCCCTGCGCACCAAGCGTCACGCACAGCGAACCGGCGTGGCGCTTCCGTAACTTTCTCAGGCCACGCTCGATGTCCGCCTCACCGGTGATCCCGGGGACGACGTGTTCGGCCAGGATGGGAATGCTGACGGCCTGGATCAGTTCCTCGGTGCGCTCGTTCAGGCGATCGATATCGCTCGTCACCGGGACCCCGGCCTGCCGCGCGATCGCCGCCGCGCGAATCGACGCCTCCTGATCGACATCGTCCACGTGCACCAGCCGGGCGGCGGCCAGCGCCTCGATCGGCAACGCCAGGGGCTGATCGGCCGTGTCGTCGCGATCCCACAACACGATACGCTCCCCGGAATGCTCGGTGAGCAGGATCACCGCGAACTGGTTCTTGCCGTTGGTGGTCGGGTCCGGGCTAACCGCCACGCCCCGCCGCGACAGTTCCCCGCGCACGAGCTCTCCGTTGGCGTCCGCGCCGATCGCGCCGACGTATCTGGTCGCGAGGCCGAGCGCGGCGCACGTCGAGAGCGCGGTGGCGGTCTGCCCGCCGCAGGAGATCCAGTGCCGGATGATGCGGAGCTTGGCGTGCGGTCCCTGCGGCTGGGGATACGCCGGCAGGCGGTAGACGTAATCAACGGAATTCGCGCCTACGCCGACGACATCGAAACGCACGCAGGCAGTATACGATGCCAGTATGCGTCTTCGCTCCTGCTGGACGGGCCTCATCGCGATTGGCGTGATCGCGTCGGCGCCCGCCTCCGGCCAGCAGCCGGCGCCACCGCCTCCCCAGGATCCGCAGCAGCCGATCCCGATCTTTCGCGCCGGCACCGCCGTCGTGCGGGTCGACGTCACCGTCACCGGCCGCGGCGACGAGCCGGTGGTCGATCTGCAAGCCGCGGACTTCGACGTCGAAGAAGACGACGTCCCGCAGACGGTGTCGACGGCGCAGTTCCTGCGCGTCGATGGCGAGCGGACCTCGGACCTGAACGAGCCGCTCGACATCCGCTCCTTCGAGCACGCCCGGCTCGAGGCGGCCCGCGACGACGTGCGGCTGGTGGCGATCTTCCTGGACGACTATCACATCGACAAGCGGCCCGAGATCACGCTGCCGCTGCGCGAGGCGCTCATCAAGTTCGTCAACCTGTTCGGTCCCAACGACCTGCTGGTGTTGATGGAGCCGCTCAACACGCTCGACAGCCTCAAGTACACCCGCTCGAAGACCGACATCATCAACCGGATCAAGGCCTTCGAGGGGCGGCGCGGCGAGTTGTATCCGGTGAAGAGCGCGGTCGAGGAGATGCAGCTCACCCAGCGCAACTGGGCCGAGCTGCGCGCCGGCGTCACGCTCGACGCGCTCAACGCGCTGGCCACGCAACTGGGCGGCCTGCGCGAGGGCCGCAAGTCGATCGTCTTCGTCAGCCAGGGCCCGCCCATTCAGCTGGGCAGTCCCAACGATCAGCGCCTCAACGACGCCGTCAAGAATGCCAACCGCGGCAACGTCACCATTCACGTCGTCGATCCGAGGCCGCTCGGCGTCGTCGGCTTCGGCGGCGACGATGTGCTGCGGCGGATCGCCAACGAGACCGGCGGCCGCGCCATCGTCAACACCAACGATCCCACCGCGCAATTGAAGGGTGTGATCGCCGACGCGAGCGCCTATTACCTGGTGGGCTACACGCCGACGCGCACCACCAACGACGGCAAGTTCCACAGGATCACCGTGAAGGTGAAGCGGCGCGGCACGAAAGTGACGGCGCGCCGCGGCTACTGGGCGGCGAGCGAAAAAGAAATGACGGCGGCCTCGGAAGCGAAGGCCACGCCCGACAACGCCGCGCTCACCACCGCGCTGTCGTCGCTGTCGGATACCGTCACCGGCAGTGCGGTCACGGTGTGGACCGGCCTGTCGCGAGGCGACGAAGGCCGCACTTTGCTCACCGTGACGTGGGAGCCGAACCAGTTGCCGCCCGACCGCGACAAGGCCGCGCGCCTCGAGATTCAGCCGCTCACCGACGACAACAAGCCGTCGGAAGACGCCAGGGTGATCGCCGGTGCGCCGGGTGAAATTCCGATCATGGCGGTGTTTCAATTCCCGCCTGGCCGCCAGAAACTCCGCATGACCTCGATGACCAAAGCCGGCGACACGATCGATCGCTGGGTGCAGACGATGACGATCCCGGCGCTGGCCGCCGAGGCGATCGGGCTGTCCACCCCGCGCTTCCTGCGGGCGCGATCGGTGCCCGAGCTGCGCGCGATCGAAGCCAATCCCGCACCGGCTCCCGCGGCGTCGCGCCGGTTCCGGCCGAGCGAGCGAGTGCTCGTGGAAATCGAGTGCTACGCGGACGGCGAGGCGCCGGAGATGACGTTTGAGCTGCTCAACGGCAAGGGCGACGTGCTCCGTAAGCTCGATGCCCCACCGCTGACCAACGGCCGGCTGCGGATGACGCTGCCGGTCGGCAGCCTCGCCCCCAGCGTCTACGTCCTGCGCGTGGTGGCGGCGAAGGGCGACCAGTCGGCCCAGCAGCTCACCGCCTTCCGCGTCGCGCCCTGACCGGCGAGGGCTAAAGCCCTCGCCCTCCACCGATGGTTCGCCTCCACGGATGGAGGGCGACGGCTTTAGCCGTCGCCTTGGGTATCATTCGCCTCCACGGATGGAGGGCGACGGCTTTAGCCGTCGCCTTGGGTATCATGTGCCTCCACCGATGGAGGGCGACGGCTTTAGCCGTCGCCTTGGGTATCATGTGCGGCATGACCAGCCGCGGAATCATCTTCGCCACCCTGATTGGCGCATGTGCTGCCACCGGCCTGGCGCAGTCGCCGACTGCGCACTCCACTGCCAACGGGGAATGGCCGACCTATGGCGGTGACCTGGCCAGCACCAAGTACTCGCCCCTCGATCAAATCTCGGCGGCGAACTTCGGCACGCTCAAGCTCGCGTGGCGCGCAAAGTCGCCCGACGGTTTCCTGAGCCTCACGCTGCCGAATGGGACCGAGTGGTCGGCGGATGCGAAGTCGATCTTCGACGAACTCAACCGGCTCGATCCCAAGCGCTGGCGCGATGGCCAGCCGCCGTTTCTCACCAACTTCAAGGCGACGCCGTTGATGGTGGGCGGCACGCTCTATCTCAACACCCCCGCCTCGCTGGGCGCGGCCTTCGACGCGCGCACCGGCGCGCTCAAGTGGGTCTACAACCCCAGGAGCTACGAGTCGGGCACGACGACGATGAGCCTGCGGTGGAACCAGCGCGGCGTGGCGTACTGGACCGACGGCACCGCCGAGCGGATCTATTGGGGTACCGGTGACGGCTACCTGATCGCCGTGGACGCCAAGACCGGGCGCCCGGTGCCGGAGTTTGGACAGGACGGTCGCGTCGATCTGATGGACGGCCTGCCACGCGCGAAGCGAGGCGAGCGCGATTACCTGAACGCGCTCACCTACTCCGTTCAATCACCACCGATCGTCGTCCGCGATGTCGTGATCACGCCGGCGGCGATTTCCTCGCTGATCAAGACGAAGGAACAAATCCCCGGCTGGATTCGCGGCTTCGACGCCCGCACCGGCAAGGTGCGCTGGACGTTCCAGACCATCCCATCGAAGGGCGAAGAGGGCAGCGAGACATGGAGCGACGGCGCCAACGAATACGCCGGCAAGGTCACCGTGTGGACCTTGATGAGCGCCGACGAAGAACTCGGCTACGTCTATCTCCCCACCAACACCACGGCTCCCGATTTCTACGGCGCGCACCGGTTGGGCAACAACCTGTTCGCCGAAAGCGTGGTCTGTCTCGACGTCACCACCGGCAAGCGGGTGTGGTATTTCCAGACGGTGCATCACGGGCTGTGGGACTACGACAATCCGGCGGCGCCCAACCTGCTCGACATCACCGTCAACGGCACGCGCATCAAGGCACTCGCGCAGATCACCAAGCACGGCTACGTCTTCACGTTCGATCGGGTCACCGGCAGGCCGGTGTGGCCGATCGTCGAGAAGCCGGTGCCGGCCTCCGATGTGCCGGGCGAAAAGGCCTCGCCCACCCAGCCGGTCCCAAGCAAGCCGGCGCCGTACGAATACCAGGGCGCCACGGTGGACGATCTCGCCGACTTCACGCCGGCGATTCGCGCGATGGCGGTGGAGGCGATCAAGGGATTCCGTTCGGGCCCGCTCTTCACACCGCCGTCGCTGACTGGGACGATCGTGCGGCCGGGCACGACCGGTGGCGGCAACTGGTCCGGCGCGGCCGTCGATCCCGTCACCGGCATGCTCTACGTGCCGTCACGAAACGCGTTTGCGGTGTCGAAGCTGAGCCCGCCGCCAGCGGCGCTCAACAGCAACTTGCTGTATATGCAGGACACCACCCGCCCGCCGCAGATGCCCGACAACTTGCCGCTGTTCAAGCCGCCGTACTCGCGCCTCACGGCGATCGACATGAACACCGGCGAGCACGCGTGGATGGTGCCCACTGGCAACGGCGATCGCATCCGCAACAATCCCAGGCTGAAGCCGCTCAATCTTCCCCCGGTCGGCGGCGACGTCACGCTAAGCGGTCCGCTGCTCACCAAGACGTTGTTGATCTATTCATTGACGATGGGCGGCACCACGGGTGGACCGAGGCTGGTGGCGTACGACAAGGCCACCGGCAAGGAACTAGGTTCCGTCGACTTGCCGGGCGCCGCCATCGGCACGCCGATGACCTATCTCGCCGGCGGCAAGCAGTTCATCGCGATCACGGTGCAAGGCCGCGGGCAGCAGGACGTCCCCGAGCTCGTTGCCTTCGCGCTGCCCTAGCCCGGATGGCGAATGGCTGGTGGTCACCGATCGTCGGTTGCCGTAGACTCTTCGCATGAATCTCGCGCTGTGCCTCTTGATTGCCGCGACGCTGGTCACGCAGACGCCGATTTCACAGAAAGACCCCGCCATGACGCGTGCGGCGGGTGAGTTCGACGTCAAGATCACCCCGCAACCAAACGACGAGTTCGGGGCGATGAGCGTCGACAAGCAATACCGCGGCGACCTGGTGGGCACGGCCAGGGCCAGGATGCTCACGGCGGGAGATGCCTCAAAGGGCTCCGCGGCGTACGTCGCCATCGAGAACGTCTCGGGCACGCTCCACGGCAAGAAGGGCACGTTCGCGCTCCACCATGTCGGTGTGATGGATCGCAACGCCCAGAACCTGACCATTGCCGTGGTGCCGGGTTCCGCGACCGGTGA
This sequence comes from Vicinamibacterales bacterium, assembly GCA_039934485.1. Taxonomy (GTDB): domain Bacteria; phylum Acidobacteriota; class Vicinamibacteria; order Vicinamibacterales; family UBA2999; genus 12-FULL-67-14b. The sequence continues at coordinate 2,330 of JBDTMB010000013.1, read as the reverse complement.
TCTCGCGGGGCTGTCAGGTACGATGACCATCGACATCAAGGACGGCAAGCACTTTTACACGTTCAACTACGCCATCGCGAAGTGAGGCTGGAGCATGACGACGATCAATCGGCGTGAGTTGTTGCAACTTGGCGGATTAGCGGCGCTGCCGGCCTTTGGGGGCAAACCTTCCGCCTTCGCGCGAGGCGCTTCGGTGGACAAGGAAGGTTTGCCCCCACCCGACACGGCTGACGAGCGCGTCGTCCGGTTGAGCGGGGACGGCCTTGGACTCACGCCGCCCGAGTACGTGCGCCTGCTGACGCGCCTGATCGACGAAAGGAAGGTCACGCCCGATTCCTACATTCTCGGCGGCACCGTTGAGGAGCTTGAGACGCACTGCGCGAGGCTTCTCGGCAAGGAGCGGGCGATCTTCATGCCCACCGGGACGCTGGCCAATCACATGGCGGTCCGCGCCCTGGCGAACGGCGCGAGCCGGGTGATCGTGCAAAACGAGAGTCACTTCTACCAGGACGAGGGCGATTGCGCGCAGACCTTGAGCAACCTCACCTTGATGCCGCTCGCTCCCGGGAAGGCGACGTTCACCGCGGACGAGGTGCAGCAGGTGATCGACCAGACCAGGGGCGGCCGCGTGGTGCCTCGGGTGTCGGTGATGGCCATCGAAACGCCGGTTCGCCGCAAGCAGGGCGAGCGCTTTGACGGGGCGGAGATGAAGAAAGTGATCGCGCTGGCCAAGCGCGAAGGCATCCGTCTCCATCTTGATGGCGCCCGGCTGTTCCTGCAGGCGGCCTACACCGGAGAAATCGTCGCCGAAACCGCACGGCCGTTCGATACCGTCTACGTCTCGCTCTACAAGTATTTCAACGCGGCATCGGGCGCGATTCTCGCCGGCCCTCGCGAGGTGATCGACGGGATGTATCACGGCCGGCGGATGTTCGGCGGCGGCCTGTCCACGGTGTGGCCGTTTTCAGGTGTCGCCTTGCACTACCTCGAGGGCTTTGGCGACCGCTACAGCCAGGCGGTGCGCGCGTCGGAAGATCTGATCCGCGCGCTCGGCCGGCACGATGGCTTCGCGGTGGAACGGATCGCGGGCGGCACCAACCTGTTTCATCTGCGTGTGAAGACCGGCGATCCGGTGGCCTTCCGAACCAGGCTGGCCGCCGGCGGCGTGATGCTGGGTGCGCCGCAGCGCGACACCTTCCTCATCGGCGTCAACGAGACGCTGAATCGGACCACGAGCGCACAACTCGCCGACGCCCTGGTGCACGCGCTGGCGGGTTAGTCGCTGAGCGTCACCACCACCGGGCCGTGGTCGCTCGTGCCCACGTCGCGCTGGACCACCGACGCGCTGGCACGCGAGGCGAGCGCGCTGGACGCGATGACATAGTCAATCCGCCAGCCGATGTTGCGCTGCTTGAGGTTGCGCCACGGCGCCCACCACGTGAACAGCTCGTCGTTGCCGGGTTCGAGCGTGCGGCCGATGTCGACCAGACCGCGCGATAGCAGCCGGGTGATGAGGGCGCGTTCGTCGTCGCGGGTGCCGATCTGATTGGGCTTGCGCTCGCGCGGATGCACGTCGCGCTCGGTCAGGGCCACGTTCAGGTCGCCGCAGAAGAGCAGCGCGCGGCCGGCGGCCTGATGCTCTTCCGCCCACACGTCCATCTGGGTGAGGAACGAGATCTTGGCGTCGTAGTCCTTGCCGCCGTTGGGCACGTAGAACGACGACACCAGCACTGGGCCGCGGCCGAAGTCGAGTTCGGCGGAGATGACGCGCCGTTCGAAGTCGAAGACGGGGTGCGTGTAGACGGGCGGTGCGGCCACCAGCGTCTTGGCTACCAGCAGGCCCACGCCCGAGTAGCCTTTGTCGCCGTGCCAGCCCGCGTGATAGCCGTCGAGATCGCGCAGCTCGAACGGGAGCTGATCGAGCGAGGCCTTGATCTCCTGCAGGCACACGATGTCGGGGCGTTCGGTGGCCAGCCACTCCAGCAGTTGTCCCTGCCGGGCGCGGATGCCGTTGACGTTCCAGGTGGCGATTTTCATGGGCGAGATGGCATCAGCATAGCCGAGCGTCGCGACGGCATGGCGATGCCGCGGTGGCGGCGCTCAGCCGGCCGACGACGCGAGCAACACACGGTCGATGGCCTTGCGCGCTCGCGCGCTGACAGCTTCACCGGGCTGGGTGCGTGCGGCGCGACCGGCGGCGGCGAGTACCCCGTCGAGTTCAAACACCACTTGCGCGGCTTCGGCCGAGGCCGCGAGTTCTCCCTGCGCAATGGCGGCGGCGACGCCGGCGCCGAGCACCTCCTGCCAGCGCGCTCGCCACGCGCCGAGAC
>JBDTMB010000012.1:0-33571 GCA_039934485.1 Vicinamibacterales bacterium | reverse complement strand
GGCGTAGATCTTCGCCTTGCTGCGCGCGAACGACATCACGCCGCCTTCGGCGCCGCCCATGCGGCGCATGAAGAAGGACCACAGCCCGAAGATCAACAGCAGCGGCACGATCCAGCCGATCACTTCCGGCAGCCAGCGGCTGACGACCTCGCCCGAATACTTCACGGTGTTCGCATCCAGCTCTTCGACCAGCTTCGGATCCTCGATCCGCGTCGTCGAAAACGCCGAGACGCCGTCGTCGCCGGGCTTCTTCAGCGTGCCGCGGATGATCGTGTCGCCGACTTCGACTTCGGCGACCTGGCCGCCGCGGACCATCCCCTTGAACTCGCTGTAGGTGACTTGCTTGCCTGGAGGCGTGAGGAAGTAGGCCTGCCCGACGGCGAGCACCAGCAACGCGCCCAGCACCCACCACAGGGTGGTGGGACGCGAGGCGGACGAACGCCGATCCTTCGATGAACCGGGTGGCACTGTCGGACTAGGCAACCGCAACCTCTTTCTTGGAGAAACTTAACGTCTCGCCGGCCATGTCCACGACCACGACATCGCCTTCGGTGAACCCGCCCTCCAGCACGCGCAGCGCCAGGGGGTCGAGCAGCTTCCGCTGCAGGGCACGCTTCAGCGGCCGGGCCCCGTAGATCGGATCATACCCTTCACGCACCAGGAAGTCCTTGGCCGCGTCGGTGACCTCGATCCGGATCTTCCGGTCCTCGAGGCGCTTGAGCACACTGCGGAGCTGGATGTCGATGATCGACTTGATGTGCGCCTTCGACAGCTCGTGAAAGTAGATGATGTCGTCGATGCGGTTCAGGAATTCCGGCCGGAAGTGCGCGCGGATCGCGTCCTGGCTCTGCAGGTTCGAGGTCATCGCGACCACGGTGTTGGAGAAGTCGACCACCCGTCCCTTGCCGTCGGTGAGCCGGCCATCGTCGAGCAGCTGCAGCATCACGTTCAGCACCTCGGGGTGCGCTTTTTCGATTTCATCGAACAGCACCACGGAGTACGGGCGGCGGCGAACCGCTTCGGTGAGCTGGCCGGCCTCTTCGTAGCCCACGTATCCAGGCGGCGCGCCAATCATCCGCGACACCGTGTGCTTCTCCTGGTATTCGGACATGTCGATCCGCACCATCGCGTGCTCGTCATCGAACAGGAACTCGGCGAGCGCGCGGGCCAGTTCCGTCTTGCCCACCCCGGTTGGGCCGAGGAAGATGAAGCTGCCCAGCGGGCGGTTGGGATCCTGCAGCCCCGCACGCGCCCGGCGGATGGCGTTGGACACGGCGATCACGGCTTCGTCCTGGCCGACGACGCGCTGATGAAGGCGTTCTTCCATCCGCAGCAGTTTCTGGATTTCACCTTCGAGCAGGCGGCTCACCGGGATGCCCGTCCACTTGCCGACGATCTCGGCGATGTCTTCCTCGTCCACCTCTTCCTTGAGCATGCTCTTGGCCTGTTGCAGGGTTTGCAGACGCCCTTCCTGTTCCTTGATCTGCGCATCGAGCGACGGGACGCGGCCGTACTGCAGCTCCGATGCCTTGGCGTAGTCGCCGCTGCGCTGGGCCTGTTCCACTTCGTGACGCACCTGCTCCAGTTGTTCCTTGAGCTGGCGGCCCTTCTGGATGGCTTCCTTTTCCTGCTCCCAGTGCGACTTGAGGCGGGTCTGGTCTTCCTTGAGATCGGCGAGTTCCTTGTCGAGCTTGGCGAGGCGCTCGCGCGAGGCCTTGTCCTTCTCCTTGCGCAGCGCTTCGCGCTCGATCTCGAGCTGCATGATGCGGCGGCGCACTTCGTCGAGCTCCACCGGCATCGAGTCGATCTCCATCCGGAGCTTCGACGCGGCTTCGTCCATCAGGTCGATCGCCTTGTCGGGCAGGAAGCGGTCGGCGATGTAGCGGTGCGAGAGCACGGCGGCGGCGACCAGGGCCGCGTCCTTGAACTTGACGCCGTGGTGCACCTCGTAGCGCTCGCGCAGCCCGCGCAGGATGCTGATGGTGTCTTCCACCGTGGGTTCCCCCACGGTGACGGGCTGGAAGCGGCGCTCGAGCGCGGCATCCTTCTCGATGTACTTGCGATACTCGTCGATGGTGGTAGCGCCGATCGTGTGCAGTTCGCCGCGGGCCAGCATGGGCTTCAGCATGTTCGACGCATCGAGGGAACCCTCGGATGCCCCGGCGCCCACCACCGTGTGCAACTCGTCGATGAACAGGATGACCTGCCCGCTGGAGTCCACCACTTCCTTGAGCACGGCCTTCAGGCGATCCTCAAATTCGCCGCGGTACTTCGCGCCGGCAATGAGCGCGCCCATGTCGAGCGTGATGATCCGCTTTTCTTTGAGGCCTTCCGGCACGTCGCCGCGAATGATGCGCTGCGCCAGTCCCTCGACAATGGCGGTCTTGCCGACGCCGGGTTCGCCAATCAGCACGGGGTTGTTCTTGGTGCGGCGCGACAGCACCTGGATCACGCGGCGCACTTCTTCGTCGCGGCCGATCACCGGGTCGAGCTTGCCCTTGCGCGCCAGCTCGGTGAGGTCGCGGCCGTACTTCTCGAGCGCCTCGTACTTATTCTCGGGATTGGCGTCGGTCACGCGCTGGCTGCCGCGCACCGAGGCCAGCGCCTCGAGGACGCGCTCGCGCGTCACGCCGCGGAGTTGAAACTGCTCCGAGGTGGCCGTCTTGCCGGGCTCGCTCAGCAGGCCGAGCAGCAGGTGCTCGGTGCTGACAAATTCGTCCTGCATCGCCTTGGCGTCGGCCTGCGCCGCCTCCAGCACGACGCGGAGCCGAGGCGAAACCTGCGGCTCGGCGCCGCCATGCGCCTTGGGCTGCTTGGCCAGGTGACCGCGCACGGCCTGGCCGACTTGCGCGGGATCCACGTTCAATTTGCGAAGCACGCTGGGGACGACGCCGCCGCTTTGCTCGGCAAGGGTCACCAGCAGGTGCTCGGGTTCGGCTTGGACGTGGTTGGATTCGCCCGCCAATTGCAGCGCGGCCACCACGGCTTCCTGGGCTTTCTCCGTAAACTTGTTGAGATTCATGATGCGCTTCGCTATTCGTTATTGGTTATTCGTTATTGGTTATTCGTTATTGACGAGCCTTTTCTTCGTTATTTCACTTAAGGACTCGTACAGCTTGCGTTCGTCGTCGGTCAGGCTCTTCGGAATATCCACGTCAACCGTCGCGTACAAATCAGCGCGCTCGTCGGGCTTGCCGACGGCGGGGAAGCCGTGGCCGCGCAGGCGGAAGCGCTGCCCGCTTTGCGTGCCCGGCGGCAACTTCAGGCGCAGGGTCTTGGCGTCTGGCGTCGGGACGTCCACCTCGCCGCCGAGCACCGCCGTCGTCAACGGCACGCGCGTCTTGGTGTAAACATCGCGGCCCTTCAGTTCGAATACCGGATGCGCCTTGATCTGCACCCGCAGGAACAGGTCGCCGCTCGGTGCGCTGCCGGTGCCGTGCCCGCCTTCGCCGGCGACCCGCACCCGCGACCCCTCGACGACGCCGGGCGGGATCCGCACTTCCACCGTCCTGGCGTGACCATCGTGGCGCAGCGCCAGGCGTTGCACGCTGCCCCGGAGTGCGTCTTCGAGGTCCAGCTCGAACAGGTGCTCGACGTCCCGGCCTTTCTGCGCGCGGGGGCGGCCGCGGCCGCGGCGGCCCTCTGTGGGCCCTTCGCCGCCAAAGAAGGTGCGGAAGAAGTCCGAGAACGGGCTGTCTTCGCCGGCGCCGCCGCCGCCGCCGAACATGTCGGCCATCTCTTCTTCCGTCATCGTGCGGAAGCCACCGGGACCCGCGCCGCCGCCGAACGGCGAACCACTCGCGTAGGGACCTCCCGGGCCACCGGGCCCGCCGGGCGGAGCCTGCTCGTATTGGCGCCAGTTGGCGCCGAGCTCGTCGTACTTCTTGCGCTTGACCGGGTCGCTCAGCACCTCGTTGGCTTCGTTCAGTTCCTTGAACTTGGCCTCCGCGCCTTTGTCGCCCGGGTTGACGTCCGGGTGATATTTGCGCGCGAGTTTCCGGAAGGCCTGCTTGATCTCCTTCTCGGAAGCGCCTTTCGCGACACCGAGCGTGGTGTAGTAATCCTTGAAATCCACGCTACGCCTCGTTCCCCAATCCCAGCAGCTCCGCCAGGTGGTCCATTTCGCGCAGCAAGCGGCGGCGCGTTGCGTCGCGCTGGAGCGCACGGGGCTGCATCATCGGCCGAATCCGCTGCATCACTTCCGCGATCGACAACAACTGCTGGACCCCGGCCAGATTGACGCCCGAGTCTTCCACGAGGTGCTTGATGAAACGCAGCCGCTCGATTTCGTCTCGCGAATAGAGCCGCATGCTGCCGACGGTCCGGGCCGGGCGCACCAGGCCGAGGCGCTCGTATTTCCTGAGCGTCTGGGGATGCATGTCGAGCATCCGGGCCGCGACCGAGATGAAAATCAATTCAGGGGTTGACACACTTCAAGTGTAGACATTGATACGACACGAGTCAACTCGGGCCGCAGATCAGGGCCACAGATGAACACAGAATCAAGCCACAGATGAACACAGAGTCAAGCCACAGATAAACACAGATAGGGCACAATTCACGGGGTGAACCCTGCAGCGGTCCTCACCTGGCTCCGGCGCCGCGGATCCCGCCGCAACATCGAGGGCATGGCGCGTTTCGGCATCATCTCGCCGAAGGCGTTCGGGGTCTCGATGGCCACCATGCGGCCGCTCGTGAAGCGGCTTGGGCGAGACCACGACCTGGCCGCGGCCCTGTGGAGCAGCGGCTGGCACGAGGCGCGCATCCTGGCGTCGTTTATCGATGAGCCGGCGCGGGTCACGCCCGCGCAAATGGACCGCTGGGCCAGGGACTTCAACAACTGGGCGGTCTGCGACTCGGTCTGCCTCCACCTGTTCACCCGGACGCCGCACGCCTGGAAAAAAGTGGCGCAGTGGAGCGGGCGGAATTCCGAGTTCATCAAGCGCGCCGCCTTCGCGTTGATTGCCGGCCTCACGGTGCACGACCGGACCGCGGCGGATGTCCGGTTCGTGCGGCTGTTGCCGATCATCGAGCGTGGCGCGGCCGACGATCGCAACTATGTCAGGAAGGCGGTGAGCTGGGCGCTCCGGCAAATCGGCAAGCGCAACATCGTGCTCAACGGCGCGGCGGTGGTGGTGGCGCAGCGGCTCGCGCGCGCCCCGGATGCGTCGAGCCGGTGGGTGGGGAAGGACGCCCTGCGGGAACTCTCAAGCCCGGCCGTCCAGAAACGGCTGGCTGACCGCTATACTGGATGAACGTGTTCGACGTTCAGCCCGCCGATCTAGTCACCATTCTCCTGCTCATCGCCCTCGAAGGCGTCTTGAGCGCCGACAACGCCATGGTCCTCGCCGTCCGCGTCCTCGGACTACCCAAGGATCAGCAGAAGAAGGCGCTGCGCTACGGCATGTTAAGCGCGTTCACGATGCGCGCCGTCGCCACCGCGCTCGCCGCGCACCTGCTCGCGCTCGGCTGGGTCAAGCTCGTCGGCGGCCTCTACCTGCTCTACCTGCCGTATCAACATTTCTTCGGCCACGACAGCGCCGCGAGCCGCCGCAACATTCCGCCGGCCACGGCGTGGCTCGGCATGAGCCCGTTCTGGGCCACCGTCGTGAAAGTGGAACTCACCGACATCGTCTTCGCGATCGACTCGATCCTGGTCGCGGTGGCCGTGTCGAACAAGCTCTGGGTGGTGATCACCGGCGGCATCCTCGGCATCGTGATGATGCGGATGGTGATCGGCAAGCTCCTGACGTTGATTCGCCGCTACCCGGCGCTGGTCGATGGCGCGTTCATCATCATCACGTGGGTCGGCATCAAGCTGCTGCTCGAATATGGGCGAGTGCTCGGCTGGCTGCATTTCGAACTTCCGAAATGGCTGTCGCTTGGGTTGGTGGGAGTGATCTTCGGCGCGTCGTATCTCTACGCGCTCAAGCAGGGACCGTTGCCGGACGAACCCGAGGACGATGTGCCGCCGGCGGCAGGCTAGGCTTTCCGTGCGGCCAGAATCGCCTTCACCAGATCTTCCGGCACGTCCGCGGGCAACGCCTGCTCCTCACCACAAGAAATCTTGCCGGCCTTGATCGTGGCCTCGTATTGCTCGAGGTACTCGTGGCAGTTGTGGCAGCGCGAGAGGTGCAACTCGAAATGCGCGCGCGCCTCTTCGGGTAAGTCGCCGCTCACGTAATCCATCAGGAACGACGCGAGCTCCCGGCACTTCATGACGCCCGCTTCCTGAAGTGGGGCGCCAGCAGCGTCCGCAGCGCCTGGCGGGCCCGGTGCAGGCGAATCTTGGCGGCGTTCGGCGAAAGGCCCAGCATTTTCGCGGCTTCCTCGGTGTCTAGCCCTTCGATGTCGCGCAGGACGAGAACGGTACGGTAGCTGTCGGGCAGTTCCTCGATTTTCTTTCGGACCAGGTCGCGGGTCTCGGCCCGCTCGAGCGCCTTGTCCACGGGCTCGTCCCAGCTCGCGAACCGCTCCTCGTGGTGGCCGTCGTCGAGGAAGGAGGGCAGCATCGTCTCGATCGACTGCTCGGGCTTGCGCTTGCGGGTGCGCAGTTTCATCAGCGCGGCGTTCACGGCGATGCGGTGCAGCCAGGTGGAGAGTTTCGCCGTGCCTTCAAAGCGGTCGAGGCTCTTGAAGGCGTTGAGGAAGGCGTCTTGCACGGAGTCCCGCGCGTCTTCTTCGCTGCCAAGGATGCGGCGGGTCACCGACAACAGGCGGCCGCTGTAGGCGCGAACCACTTGCTCATAAGCCGCGTCGTCTCCGGCCCTGAGCCGGGACACCAGCGCCGCGTCGTCGGCATCGATGGCGGTCGGGCTGGCCATTGACGGGAGGTTATCACACGCCCTGGTGAACCAATTTCAGGCCGCTTCCGTATTCATCTGCGTAACCCAGACAATGAGTCGCACGAACAGCGAGTTAAGGGCCCTGGCTGCGCGCCTGGACGGCGGCAATCAGGGGTGGTTGTTGATAGTGATGAGGCGCCTGTTATGGTTTCGATAGCCCCGGGCCGGTTGGTGGATCGCTCGCACGTGTTGTTTCGGGCGATGCTCGAGAATGGCTGGAACTACCCGGTGCTGCTGCGGCCGGTCGACAGCCGCGGCGTCAAGCCGCGACAGATTGCGAACGCCGCCGCTGCCCGCAGGTATCTCGACGAGACCGACGCCCCCATCGTGGCAGAGCCTGTTGTAGGCTAGGATCGCCGACGGCGATCCGATGTCTCCCAAAATCGACACCTCCACGCCGCCCGGAACGCCCGCGCCAATCGGCCCGTACAGCCACATCTCGAAGGTCGGCCAGTGGATCACGATCGGCGGCACCGCCGGCTTCGATCCACAGACCGGCGATCTCGCCGGGGCTGATACCTACTCGCAAACCAAGCGCATCCTCGAATCGTTCCGGGTGATGCTCGAGTCGGTCGGTTCCGATCTCCAGCACATTGTCCACGTCAACGTGTTCCTCAAGGACATGCAGGACTTCGAGGCGATGAACCGCGCCTACGCGGAAGTGATGGGTGCGCACCGGCCGGCGCGCACGGCGATCGGCGTGAAGGAACTGCCCAAGCCAGGCATCATGCTCACGATGAACCTGACGGCGGTGACCAGGGAGTAGAGACGGCAAATGTGCTGATCTTTTGAGCGCGTGATTCAGGCGCTCACGCGATCAATAGGTGCCTGCGAAGTGGGATAAGATTCGCCATGCGCGAAAGCAACGTTTGGGCGAACCTGAAGGTTCGCCCCCACATGTTCTTCGGTCTCATCCTCGCCGCAACCGCCGCCACGGTTTCCGTCGTCGCTCAAGAGCAGGCCGATCCGCGGACGCTGATCCCATCCGACACGCTCAACGCGATTGCGCAGCACGTGTCCGGCGCCCAGGCGCACAACCACGTGCTCGAAATGTGTCCGTACGAGCGCAACCGTCCTGCGGAGGAATACACCGGTCTCTATCGCGAGTCGCTCTACGCCGAAGCCAGGGCCAAGGAGTACGGCTTCAGCGACGTGCACGTCGAAACGTTTCCGCTCGGCGGCAAGCAGTGGGACGGCGAAATGGGCGAGTTGTGGGTGACCGAGCCGGGTCCACCGCAACTGATCACGCGCTATCGCGACATCGCCACGACCCTCGCCACCGGCAGCCGCAACGCCGACGTCACCGCGGAGTTGATCTATGCCGGGCGCGGTGAAACCGCCGAGGATTACGCCGGCAAGGACGTGAAGGGCAAGATCGTCCTGGTTTCAGGCGCGGTGGGCGCCGCCCACAACCTGGCGGTGCGCCGCTTCGGGGCCGAAGGCGTCGTCAGCTTCTTCAACGGCACCGGCAAGCCGGTGGACCGGCCCGATCAGATGGGCTGGAGCGGCATCAATGCGGGACCCGATCCCAACGCAAGGACCACGTGGGGATTCATCCTGTCGCTGCGCATGGGCCTCGATCTGCTCGGTCGCCTCGAGCGCCACCAGAAGGTGATGGTGCACGCGATCGTCAAGGCGGCCGAATACGACGCGCCGATGAACGTGGTGGTCGCGACGATTCCCGGTGATGGCAGCACCAACGAGGAATTCCATTTCACCGCGCACCTCTTCGAGGGCATCGCCAAGCAGGGCGCCAACGACAACTGCGGCGGGCCGGCGACGCAACTGGAGGCCGGGCGCGCCTGGATTGAGATGATCAACCAGGGCCTGATGCCGAAGCCGAAGCGGACGGTCCGCTTCCTGTGGGTCCCCGAGATCAGCGGCACGCGCGCCTACTTGCTGAAACATCCCGAGCTCGGCCAGCACGTCGTCGCCTCGATCTCCACCGACATGGTGGGCGCCAACCAGACGATCAACCACAACTCGCTGCACTTGAACCAGACGATGTATTCGATCCCCAGCGTGATCAACGACGTCTCGCGCCAGTTCTTCGAATATGTCGGTGAGACCAACCGCGAGAAGCTGCACAACCGGCGCATCGCCTACGCGTTCCAGAACCCGATCGTCGATCCGTCGGGCACGCGCGATCCGTTCCTCTACAACATCGAGAAGTTCTATGGCGCCAGCGACCACCAGGTGCATCTCGACTGGGATCCCCGCATTCCGGCGGTGCAGTTCGGCAACTGGCCGGACGTCGTCTACCACTCGAGCGACGATTCGCCCGCCAACCAGGACCCGACGCAGATGAAGCGCGCCGCGTTCCTGATGATCGCGGTCGGGTCGGTGTTTGCGAATGCGGGACCAGCAGAGGCGGTGGCCGTGGCCGGCGTCGCTTTGTCGTACGCCCAGCAGCGGATTGCCGCGGACCTGCGTGATGCCCTCGCCATGATCGCCGGCAGCACGGCGGCGACGCTCAACGACAACTACAAGGAAGCCGTGAACCTCGTGCACTACGCCTACATCCGCGAGCGGGTGGACGTGAAGTCCGCCGCCTCGCTGGCGACGGGCGACAAGACGGCGGCCAGCGACATCGCCTCGCTGGCGCAAACGCTCGACCCGGCCGAGCCGCTCGACGCCAATCGCGTGAAGATCGCGTATCGGTCGGCGGCCAGCCGCCTGAAAGTCCCGGTGGTGGAGACACCGGTGCTGACCGACGACGAGAAGGCGGCGGCGAGGCTGTTTCCGGCGAAGAACCCCGGCGCGCCGGCGCCGCAGGGCTTTGGCGGCCCCGGCGGCGGCCCTGTCGCCACGCCGCCCGCGCTCCCGGGTTATTACGCGATGGAGGCGCGGAACTTCGCCGACGGCCAGCATTCGATCCTGGACGTCCGCAACGCGATCGCCGCGGAGTTCGGGCCGGTCAAGCTCGATGATGTGATTCGCTTCTTCCGCGACGCGGAGAAGGCCGGCACCCATGTCATTGCAACCCGGTAAGGCCCGCTCATGAACGCAGGTCTTGCGGCGCTCGCCGTCGGCAGTTGGCTGCTGCTGCTGGCCGCCACGCCACCGCCCATGCCGCGCGCGACACCCGACAGCGTGGGTTTGTCTGCCGAGCGGCTGCAGCAAGCAACGGCCTTGCTGCGGCAGTATGTGGCGGACCACAAGATTGCCGGGGCCGTGGCCGCGGTGGTGCGCAAGGGGAAGATCGCCTACCTCGAACCGATTGGCCTGCAGGATCTGAAGACGCGGGCGCCGATGACCGAGCGCTCGCTGTTCCGCATTTATTCGATGACCAAGTCGGTCACCGCCGTGGCGGTGATGATGTTGCACGAAGAGGGACGCTTTGCGCTCACCGACCCCGTCTCGAAGTACCTGCCCGAGTTCGCGCGTGTCGTGGTGTTCGGGGATCCGCAAGGCACCGCCACCCGGAAGCCGTCGCGGCCGATCACGATTGAGGATCTGCTGCTCCACACCTCCGGCTTGAGCCATCGCACCTCGGAGTTGTACAAGCGCGAACAGGTCCGCTCGCGCTCGATCACGCTCCCGCGATTCGTGACGAACATCGTCAGGGCGCCGCTGATGGAAGATCCCGGCACGCGCTTTCGCTACAGCGAAGCGACCACTGTGCTGGGACGTCTTGTCGAGGTCTGGTCCGGCAAACCCTTCGACGTGTTCCTGCGCGAACGCGTGCTGGACCCGCTGGGGATGATCGACACCGCCTTCTGGGCCGCGCCCGATGCCGCGCCGAGGCTCGCGACGGTGTATGCGCCGGCGGAGAACGGCGAGATCCAGCCCTTCGACACCGAGGACCTGCCGTTCACGCAGCAGCCGGCGCTCCTCGAAGGCGCCGTCGGCCTGGTCTCCACCGTCCCGGACTATCTGCGGTTCTGCCAGATGTTGCTCAACCGTGGCGAGCTCGACGGCGTGCGCGTGCTGAAGCCGGCGACCGTTGACCGCATGATCGTCAACGGGCTGCCGGCGGCGGTCCTTGCCGCACGCGGCGGCTCGATGGGATGGGGCCTCGCGAATGTCAATGTGCAGATGAATCCGGCCTCGCCCAACGCCGGCGAGTACGGCTGGGACGGGACCGCAGGCACGATCTTCTGGGTGGATCCGGCTCGTCACATGATCACCATCCTGATGACGCAAAGTGTGCCAGCCAATCCAGACGGCGTGCGCCAGAAGTTCAAGGCGTTCATCGAGCGGGCGGTGATCGAATAGGGACAGATTCTGCGCAACGGGCGCCCGGTAAGATACACTGCGCATTCGTCATATGGTGCCTAACGACCCGGGGTAACGACCCCACGAGCGACCGGCGCGCCGCCGGTGCCGGTCATCAACCTCCCCAAGGGCGGCGGCGCGATTCGCGGCATCGGCGAGAAATTCGGCGCGAATCCCGCCACGGGCACCGGCGCCATGAGCATTCCGATCGCCGTGTCTGCCGGCCGGTCGGGCGTGACCCCGCAGTTGGCGCTGGCGTACGACTCCGCGTCGGGCAACGGCCCCTTTGGCATCGGCTGGAGCCTCGCCCTGCCGGCGGTGTCGCGAAAGACCGACAAGGGGCTCCCGCGTTACCTTGACGCGGAAGAATCGGACGTCTTCCTGTTGTCCGGCGCCGAGGACCTGGTGCCCGTGCTCGACGCCGCGGGGATGCGGCACGAAGATCTGCTCGCGGCGCCCGGATACCGGATCCAGCGCTACCGTCCTCGGACCGAGGGCCTGTTCGCCCGCATCGAGCGTTGGACGCGCCTCGGCGATGGCGATGTGCACTGGCGTTCGATCTCGCGTGACAACATCCTGAGCGTGTACGGCGCGACCCTCGCATCACGCGTGGCCGATCCGGACGATCGGGCACGGGTCTTCAGCTGGTCCATCTGCGAGAGCCGCGACGACAAGGGCAATGCCATCATCTACGACTACCTCGCGGAGGACGGCGAAGGCGCGCCCCTCGACGCGGCCCACCAGCGCAACCGCGGTCCGGCGGCGGATCGACGGCGAAGCGCCAACCGATACATCAAGCGCATTCGCTACGGGAACCGCACGCCGCTGCTCGATCTGGACGGCCGCCGCCCGCTCATGGTCGATCGCGCCGAGCTCGACGCCGCCCGGTGGATGTTCGAAATCGTGTTCGATTATGGCGAACACGATGACGCGGCTCCATTGCCGGCCGGCGCCGCCAAGTGGCGGTATCGGCCGGATGCCTTCTCGTCCTATCGGGCGGGGTTCGAAATCCGCACCTGCCGGCTGTGTCGTCGCATCCTCATGTTTCATCACTTCGCGGATGCGCCGGGTGTCGGCCTGGATTGCCTGGTGCGCTCGACGCGCCTCATCCACCAGGACCCGGCCGATCCGCTCGCAGCGTTTCCGTCCTACAGCTATCTCGTCAGCGTCGTGCAGTCCGGGCACGTGCACGATCTGTTGGGCGGCTACGTCACCAGGAGCATGCCGGCGGTGGAATTCAGCTACACCATTCCACGCGTCGACACGGTGGTCCGCGAAGTCGATGCCGCCAGCCTGGAGAACCTGCCCGTCGGCCTCGATGGCGCCGCCTACCAATGGATCGATCTCCACGGCGAAGGCCTGCCGGGCATCGTTTCTGAACAAGCCGGTGCGTGGTTCTACGCGCGCAATCTCAGTCCCCTGACCACCGTGACCGAGGGTGGGGCAGAGCGGACCGAGGCGCGGTTCGCCCCGATCGAGCGCGTGGCCGCGTTTCCCGACCAGTCACTGGCCACCGCGCAGGTGATGGACCTGGCCGGTGACGGCCTGCCCGATCTCGTCGTGATGGACGGCGCGATGCCGGGCCTCTACGAACACGATGACGGGGAAGGGTGGCAGCCGTTCCGCCCGTTCAGGTCCCGGCTCACGCGCACGACGCGCGATCCCAACGCGAGGTTTGTCGACCTCGATGGCGATGGCCATGCCGATCTGCTGATTACCGACAACGACGCCTTCGCGTGGCATCCGTCACTGGGTGAGGATGGCTTTGGCGAGGAGCGGAGAGTCTTCCACGCGCGAGACGAAGAAGACGGTCCGCGGATGGTCTTCGCCGAGACCTCGCAGTCGATCTTCCTCGCCGACATGAGCGGTGGCGGGCTGACCGACATCGTCCGCGTCAGGAACGGCGAGATCTGTTATTGGCCCAACCTCGGTTACGGACGCTTCGGCGCGAAGGTGGCGATGGACGCCGCGCCGCTCTTCGATCACGCCGACCAGTTTGACGCCAGGCGGCTGCGCCTCGCGGACATCGATGGGAGCGGCACTAGTGACCTCATCTACCTCCATCGCGATGGCGTGCGGCTCTACTTCAACGAGTCGGGCAACGCATGGGGCCAGGCGCAGCCGGTCCCGGCATTTCCCCAGGTGGACGATGAGACGCGGGTGACCGCCCTCGACCTGCTCGGCACTGGCACGGCGTGCCTGGTGTGGTCCTCCAGTAATGCCGGCGAGGCGCGCCGGCAAATGCGCTACGTCGACCTGATGGGCGGGCAGAAGCCGCATCTGCTGGTGGCGATGCGCAATAACCTCGGCGCGGAAACCCGGGTGCACTATGTGTCGTCCACCCGGGCGTATCTGGAGGACAAGCAAGCCGGCCATCCCTGGATTACGCGCTTGCCGTTTCCGGTGCACACGGTCGATCGCGTCGACACCATCGATCACATCAGCGGCAACCGCTTCGTCTCGCGCTACGCCTATCACCACGGCTACTTCGACGGCCACGAGCGGGAGTTCCGCGGTTTCGGGCTTGTCGAGCAATGGGACACCGACGAGGCGACGGAGACCCCGGCCAACGCCGGCAGCAACATCGACGCTTCGTCCAGGGTGCCGCCGGTACTGACCAGGACCTGGTTCCACACCGGCGTTCATTTCGGCCGCGACCGCGTCTCGAACTACTTTGCCGATCAGGAGTACTACCGGCCTGCGGGCGTCAGTGCAGCGCAGGCGGGCGCCTTGCTGCTGCCCGACACGGTGCTGCCCGAAGGCCTTTCGACGGATGAGGAACGTGAGGCCTGCCGCGCCTTGCGCGGCACGATGCTCCGCCGCGAAGTGTATGCGGTGGATGGCCGTCCCGAGAGCGCGGTCCCATACACGGTGCTCGAACAGAACGTCACGGTCCGCTGCCTCCAACGCCGGCATGGCAACCGCCACGGCGTGTTCATCGCCAATCCGCGCGAGTCGCTGACCTATCACTACGAGCGCCAGACCAGCGATCCACGGCGGCTTCATGACCTCACGCTGCAGGTCGACGACTTTGGCAACGTCGAGAAGTCGATCACCGTGGCCTATGGCCGTAAGCAGTCGCCGTTGCCACATCAGCGAGACCGCGACTGCCAGACCGCCAGCCACATCACGTTCACCGAGGCGAGCTTCACCAACCTCGTCGACACGGCCATTGACTACCGCACGCCGCTGCCGGCGCGCACGCAGTCCTACGAGGTGACCGGGTGTTCGCCGGACTCCGGCGATCGGTACTCGCTGGATGAGTGGACGCGCGACAGCTTCGCCCGCACGCGCAGCGCCGGGCGTATTCCCTACGAGGACACCGCCGATCTCTCGCAACGTCAGCTGAGACGGATCGAGGACGTGTTCACGCGGTACCGCTCCGATGACCTGGTAACGATCCTGCCAATTGGGCAGATCGAGTCGAAGGCGCTGATGGGCCTGAGCGCGAAGCTCGCGCTGACGCCAGGGTTGTTGGCGAAGGCACTGCAACGGCCGCGCGCCGGATTGCCGGACGAACCGCTCCTGCCGGCGCCCGGTGGATTGCTCGAAAGCGTGTCGGCCGATGGCGGCGGTTACCTGGCGTTCGACGGTGGGTGGTGGATCCCGTCAAGCCTATCGTTCTTTGATCCTCTAGCCGATGCGACCAACCCGGCGGCGACGGCGGCGGCGGAACTGGTGGCCGCCCGGCGGCACTTCTTCATTTCGCGAAAAGCCGTCGATCCGTTTGGACATGAGTCGACGGTCACTTTCGACGGGCACGATCTGTTGCCGACGGATACCGAGGACGCCGCCGGCAACCATGTCGTAGCCGTCAACGACTATCGCGTGCTGCAACCGGCAATGGTCACCGATGCCAATCGCAATCGCACCGCGGCCCGCTTCGATGCGCTCGGCCTACCGGTGGCGACGGCGGCGATGGGCAAGGCGGACGGCCACGAAGGGGATGAGTTGAACGGGTTCGAGGTGCACCCGGCGCTGATGGATGTGCAGGGCTTCATCGTCGCACCAGGCGCGCAGGCGCCGGCCTTACTCGGCAACGCCACCACCAGGATTGTCTACGACCTCGATCGGTTCCGCCGATGCGGGCAGCCGCCGCTTTCGGCCACGATTGCGCGGGATACGCACGTGCACCCTCACGTCGATCCTCCGGTGCGCCTGCGCGTGACCTTCGCGTACTCCGACGGCTTCGGGCGCGAGATTCAGAGCAAGATTCCCGCCGAACCAGGGGAGGCGCCCACCCGCGCCGCGGCGTTGACGCTGCCTTCGGGCGACACCACGCCTGGCGACCTGCTTCGCGACGCGCAAGGCGCAATTGTGAGCGCCGCCACGACGGTTCGTTGGGTGGGAACAGGCCGGACGATCTTCAACAACAAGGGCAAGCCGGTTCGGCAGTACGAGCCCTTCTTCAGCGCCACGCCGCTCTACGAGCCGGAACCGGAGATGACCGACACCGGCGTCAGTTCAACGGTGTTGTACGACCCGATCGGGCGGCGGGTGGCGACGCTGCATCCGAATCATACCTACGACAAGCTGGTGTTCGACGCGTGGACGCAGGCCACTTACGACGCGAACGATACGGTCCTGCTCGACCCTGCCACGGATCCGGACACCTCCCCGTTCCTGGTGCATCCGGATGGGACAGCCCGGATGCCGGTGGGCGAGTTCAGACCAACCTGGCATGAACTGCGCATCGCTGCCGCCTACGCTGCCGATCGCAACCGCCTCTGGCCCGATGCCAAGGTGCGCGATGCCGAGCGCGACGCGGCCGCCCGCGCCGCGGCACATGCCAACACACCCTCGCGCGCGCATCTCGACGCCCTGGGCCGGGCGTTCCTGACGACCGCCGATAACGGGCCCGATCCGGCGAATCCGGGACCGTCGCGGATCTATGCGAATCGCGTCGAGTTCGACATCGAAGGCAATCGTCGACGGGTTCGCGACGCCAGGCAAGAGGGCGGCGATCTTTACGGACGCGAAGTGATGCGCTATGCCTATGACATGCTCGGCACGCCGATTCGGAATTCGAGCATGGAGGCCGGCGAGCGCTGGTCGCTGAACAACATCGTTGGGAAGCCGATTCGTTCGTGGGACAGCCGCGGATTCCTGCGGCGAATGACCTACGACGAGCTGTGCCGTCCCACCGCACTGTTCGTCACGGCTGCCGGTGGCGGCGAGCGACTCGCGGAGCAAACCCTCTACGGCGAGAGCCGCGGCGATCGGCTGAATCACCGCGGGCGCGTGTACAGGGTTCGGGACGCCGCCGGGGAACTGTTCAGCGTGGCGTACGATTTCAAGGGCAACCCGATCGAAAGCCGTCGCGACCTGTTGCCTGGCTACTCAGCCGATGTCGACTGGCGTCTGGATCCGGCGGTCGAGGGCGGCTCGTTCACCGTCTCCACGGCCTACGACGCGCTGAACCGGCCGCGAACCGTGATCTCTCCCGACGCGAGCATCCACCGGGCGTCGTTCAACGAAGCCAACCTGCTGGACGGCATGGCCGTGCAAATCCGCGGCTCGGCCTCGGCGGTGCCGTTCGTCGCCGACGTTGACTACAACGCGAAGGGACAGCGCGTGCGCATCGCCTACGGTAACGGCGCGGAGACCAGGTACGATTACGATCCATTGACGGCGCGTCTTCGGGGCATGCGGACGACGCGTCCGCACGGCGCCAACGGCGTCGCGGCGCAGATCTTCGCCGGCCCGACCGTGGTGCAGGAACTCCACTACTCTTACGATCCGGTCGGGAACCTCACGCGCATCGAAGACCGCGCGCTCAAAACGGTGGTCGGCGGCGGCCAGACCGTGGAGCCCGTCTGCACGTACCGATACGACCCGATCTACCGGCTGATCGAAGGGACCGGCCGCGAGCACATCGGTCAGACGGCGCTCGATTATTCGGGCCCGGGTGGATCGTTTCGCGATCATCCCTTCGCCGGCGCTGCGCACCCTAACGACCTTCAGGCCATCCGCAACTACACGCAGTTCTACCAATACGACGAGGCGGGCAACTTCGAGACGATGCGGCACGTGGCGACAGGCGGCGGCTGGACGCGCACTTACCGCCACCTGTCGGCGAGCCTGCTCGAAGCGGCCAAGCACAACAACCGCTTGACCGGAAGCACCGTCGGCAACGGCGTCAACCGCACCGAGGCCTACACCTTCGACGAGCACGGCAACATGACGTCGATGCCGCACCTGGCCGATATGGCGTGGGATTTCAAGGATCAGCTGCAGTCGGTAGATCTCAGCGGTGGCGGGACGGCCTATTACGTGTACGACGCTGCGGGTCAGCGCGCGCGAAAGGTGATCGAGTCCCAGGCTGGCGTGACACAGAAGGAACGCATCTACATCGGCGGCTTCGAGGTGTACCGCGAGTTCACGGGGACCACATCGATCCGTCGCGAGACGCTACACGTGATGGACGATCGACAACGAGTAGCGATGGTCGAGACCGCAACCGACGAGGACGGAATCGAGATCGCCGCCCCAGTCCAGCGATATCAGTTGTCGAACCACCTCGGTTCCGCGTCCGTTGAACTCGCTGAAGACGCGTCGCTGATTTCGCACGAGGAGTTCCACCCCTACGGCACCACGGCGCTTCAATCGCTTCGCCCCGGCGAGACCAGCGTGAAGCGATACCGCTTTTCTGGACATGAACGCGATGAAGAGACAGGGTGTCAATACGTCAGCGCCCGGTATTACGTTCCCTGGCTGGCGAGATGGCTGAGTTGCGATCCTTCCGGAATCGCCGACGGGCCACACCTCTATCTGTTCGTTGGCAATCGACCGGTGACGTCCGTCGATGGGACCGGGCGCAATGAGGATGACATCCCGGATCTGCCAACCCGCCGCGATGTTGATCAAGCGAAAGCAGCAAGGAAAGTCCAGGAGGAGATCACTCGGCTCGAGACGGCAGCGCAAGGCGTTCGCAAGGCGATGAAGGACGTCGAGAGTGCGCATGAGAGCCTCGCGGACAGCCTGAGGCGCATGGCCTCTGATGACCCGTCGCTGAATCTAAATACCGAGTTGGACCTCAGTAAACAGGCCGAGACTGAAATGGCCAAGAGGGAGAAAGCGCTCACTGACGCCTTGCAACGCTGGGAGGAGCAGGAGGCGTCGATCAAGAAGGCCATCAAGAAGATGCCAGACGTGGCCGGGGCCACAGAAATGGAAGCGCTTAATGAGTCCGGCCAGCGAATGAAGCGCGACACCAAGGACTTCAAGGCCCGCAAGAAAGCCAGGACCGAGCAGCTTGGTGAACTGAACAAGCAGGTCACCGCGAAGAGCAAGAAGCCGCCGAGCGGGGGGGGGGCTGGGGGCGGGGGCGGCTCCACACCGCCCGGAGGCCATGGCGGAAGCGCGCCCGATGCGCCAAAGGGTTTGGGGGCGCGGGCTCGCACAGCGATCGTCGAGGCACTGGAAAAACGAAAGACCGGTCAGGCGATCCTGAAAGTCGCGCCGATTATCGCCGAGGGGTTTGCCCGCGCCGCCCCAGGGATTGGTATCGCTGCCGGCGCGTACGGCGTCGGCTCCGAGCTCGCTGAGGGCAACAAGAGACGCGCCGTCTTGTCAGCCATCGGCATGTCGGAGATTCCGTTTGTGAGTCAGACCGCGGATATCGGGTTGGCCGTCGAGGACGCCGGGTGGGCGGCGAAAGAGATCCTGGACCCCGAACAGACGGCTGAAGCCTGGTACTACGAGACGTTCCTGAGGTGACGTGTGTCATACGAACCGGAGAAGTTCTTCATTGGTGTCATCGATCTGTTCTCCGTGCTGCTGCCGGGAGCGGTGCTGTCCTACTTGCTGAAGGATCACGCCGCCGCGCGACTCGGGTTGGCGTCCGGGTATCCGCTCGACCGCACCGAGGCCGCCATCGTGTTCATCGCGGCCAGCTACCTGATGGGACACTTCACCTTCCTGGCCGGTTCGACGCTCGACAATCTGATCTACAACCCGATGCGCGCACTCACTGATTGGGGACAGATCGGCCGGCTCGCCAGGGGCAAGGAGCTGCGACCGTCGTGGCTGCGGCGCGTGGCCGCCACGTTCCTGTTCTCACCGGATCCCGATCGCGCGGTGATGACGGCGCAGCGGATGAAGGTATTCGAGCTCGAGGACCGAGGCGCCGGCCGGTCGATGAACACGTTTCAGTGGGCCAAGGCGCGGTTATCGAAAGATCATCCCGCTGGCCTCGCCGCGGTGGAACGCTTTGAAGCGGATTCCAAGTTCTTCCGCAGCTTCATCATCGTGCTCCTGGTGCTGGCCGCTCATTTTCTCTGGCACCAGCAATGGGGACGTGCGGCCGCCTGTGTGGCGACCCTGCTGCCCACCACCTGGCGCTACGTGGATCAACGTTTCAAGGCCACGGAGCAGGCGTATCGGTTCGTGATCGTGCTTCGCGATTGGCACACCAGTCCTGTGACCCGAAAGCCGCGAGAGGGCGAGGTCACGCACGCCGGCGGCATCGTCACGCGCCGCATCGGCGGCGCCCTGGAAGTGCTGCTCGTGCAGGCGAGCGAGGGACGTGACGAGTGGGTGTTGCCCAAGGGGCACATTGAGCTGGGCGAGCGTCCGGCCGAGGCGGCTGTTCGCGAAGTGCGCGAAGAGTCGGGACACTGGGCATCGGTCGAGCGGCGGCTGACCGACCAACTGATTCCCGTTCCTGGAGCCCCCGCCTTGACCCGTTTCTACGTGATGCGCCTGGTCGAAGCAGGAGAGGCGCCGTCGGCCGAGGGCCGCCGGCAGCAGTGGCTGACGGTGCCGCGTGCGATCGACCTCGCCACCTTCCCGCAGACCCGGGAACTGCTGCAGCTGTTGAGCAAGACGAGCACGACTTCGACTCATACGGAGTAGGAACTCATGGCCAAGACTCCTCGCAAGGCTGCGGTCCGCAGGAAGGCGCCGGTTCGCGCCAAGGCGATTCACCAACCGGCCGTCGATCCGCTGGATACCGCGCCGCCTGAACGGTGGGTGGCCGGGGCGGTGAAGTTCGCGGACGGGCGGCCGCTGGAGGGGGCCCTGGTCCGCGCTTACGACCGGAGCCTGCGCCGGCAAACGCAGCTTGGCGAGGCGCGGACATCGCCAGACGGCCGGTACCGGATCACCTACCTGCAGAAGCAGTTGCTCGACCCGCAGCGCGGCGTCGCCAACCTGCAGGTCGAAGCTGCCGGCGACACGGGACCGCCGCTCGCCAGCTCGGACGTCCGCTTCGACGCGCAGGGCCACGAGGTGATCGATCTCATGGTGATCCGCGACGCCCCGCTCTCCGAGTGGGAACGTCTTGAGGCGCGCGTACGGCCGGCGCTGGATGGCACCGCTCTCGCCGACCTCGGCGCGGCGGAACGGGAGTTCGTCTCCAGAACCACCCGCGTGCCGTCGCCACTCCTCGATCGTCACCTCCGCGCCGACGCCGCAGCGCAAGCATCGCAGCTACCACCCTGGTTTCACTACGCGATGGACAAGGGTGCCAAGCGGGGCCGGCCCGACGCCTGGATCGACACCACCGCCGACACCTTGAAGCGGGTGATCGCGGCAGCGGCGGAGCAGGGGATGATACCGGCCCCGTCGGCGAAGGAGGCCGCGGCGCTTTGGGAGCGCATCGGGTCCCTGCAACTTCAGCGAGCGCTCGCCCGCCCGGTAGCCGGCCGCGCCTTGTCGGTGCGGGCGCTGTTGGACGCGGCCCGCGTGTCGCACGACCTGCACTCGGGCCTGCCGGAGGCGCTGGCACGTCTCGATCTTGGAGCGGCCGGCGCATGGCAGTCACTGGCGGACCACTATTCGCTGGACGAAGACACCGTTAGCCGCCTTCGCCTCGCCTTGACCGTGGCCGAACTCAGCGGGGATGCCCCGGCCGTCGCGGCGGCGATCGCCGGCGACAAGCGTGTGCGCGACACGCGCGATTTGGCCCGCCACTTCGACAAGGACGAATGGCGCGACCTTCTAACGCACACCGGCCGCACTCGTCAGGCCACGCAGGACGACGCGCCGGCGGCAGCGGATCTGGACGCCAGGGCCGCCGTGCTCGCCTCGAGGACGGCGGCGTTGCATCCCACGCTCGCCGCGGCCTATGGACTGGCGCGACGACTCGACGCGGGCGCGCATCCTGCGGTTGCCGTCGTTCGGCAGTGGGCCGACGACGACGAGGGGTTCAACCTGGGAACGGTGCGTTTCAATGCCACCCTCAACGAGCGGCTGGAGGCCCACGGACTGGCACCCGATCGGCACGCCGAGGTCACCGCCGACCTGAAGCGCCTTCAGCGCGTGTTCCGGATCCATCCAGAGGCTGCGGTCATCGCCACCCTGGTCAGCGATCGGCTGGACTCCTCGGCGGCCGTGGTTCAACAAGGCAAGCGCCGGTTCCTGGCGAAATATGGCGAAGCCGATCGATTGGGGAAAGAGACGGCCGAGGCCGTCTTCCAACGAGCCGAAACGATTGCGGCTCGCGCATTCGGCCTGTACGCGCACTACAGCGGTCTCATCAACACCACCGCCACGCCGACCGCGATCGCCGCCGAGTGCCCGCCCGAACTGCGCCCGCTTCCTCACTATGCCGAGTTGTTCGGCACGCTCGACGGATGCGAATGCGAGCCCTGCGAATCGGTCTACAGCCCGGCTGCGTATCTCACCGACCTGCTGCACTTCCTGAAGATTGCGGTGATTCGCGACGAGGAACATCCCAATGCCAGCCGAGCACCGGCGGACGGCCTCGCCGCACTCGAGGCGCGGACATATTGCGACGGCCATGGCGTCCAGGCGTCGCAACCTCGCCGGCCCGACATCGTCCGAACGCTGCTGTCGTGCCGCAACGCCGAGACGCTGATGCCGTACGTCGACCTGGTGTTCGAGATTCTCGAGAACGCGGTCGCTCCGGCGGGCGGGGCGACGCCGCAAACCACGCTCGATGCCGGCCAACTGGCCGCTCAGCCAGAGCACGTCAACGCCGATGCCTACAAGACGCTCAGCAAGGCCAGCTTTCCTCTCAGCCTGCCGTTCGATGTCTGGCACGAGGAAAGCGGCATCTATCTCGAGAAGCTCGGCACCACGCGATCGGAACTGGTCGAGACGTTCTACCCGTTCAAGGTCGGCGCCGCAGGAGCGTTCCCGAATGGCGACCCGGCTGATCTGACCGACATTCGGCGTTTGCAAGATCCAGCCGTGGCCCGAGACCGCCTCGGGATGTCGCTGCGACTGTGGATGCTCGTCGCCGATCGGCCGTTAACGCCCGTCGTGCCGCTGGCGGCGATGTGGGGCTATCCACTGTCAAACCAGTGGTGGGCGCCGCTGACCAGGGTCGACGAGTTCCTCGAGCGCAGTGGTCTCAACTACAGGGATCTGCTCCGGCTGCTGCGCCTGAAGTCGTTCAATCCAGCGGGCGCCATCAGGCTCGACGCCACCGGCGCCACCGACTGCGATCCCGCGGCCATCGACATCAAGGGATTGAACAGCGACACGCTGGGGTACTTGCACCGTTTCCTCAGGCTCCAGCGCGCGCTGGGCCTGTCGCTGGCGGAGCTCGACGTGGCCCTCCTCGCGCTCGGTACGCCCGACGCGAATGGGCGCCCGGCGATCGGCGAGACGCTCTTGGTGCGCCTGGCCAATGCGCTTCGGTTGCGCGATCTGTGCGGGCGTCCGCTGGACGAGGTGGTGGTGTGCTGGTCGGAAATCGACAAGGTCGATCGAAGCGTCCCCGAACTCAAACACGACACGCCGGTGCGCTGCTTGTACGACCGGCTGTTCCAGTCGGGTCGAGCAGGTGAGGGCGACTTCGATACTTTTGCCTTGAATGGCGCCCGGCTCGAGCTGGCGACGACCACTGCGCCGCTGGTCGATCATCTTCCCGCGATCGCGGGCGCGATCGGGATGTCTCAGGCGGCCACGGCCGAACTGTCGGCCGGCGTCTTGCCCAATGCCGCAACGCTCACCTCGGCGACCCTGTCGATGGTCTTTCGCCACGCGTTCGTCGCGCGTGCTCTTGGACTGCCGGTCGCGGACTACCTGGCGCTGAAGACCTTGATCGGGTTCGACCCGTTCGCCGCAGTGCAACAGGCGCCGAACGATTCGATCGATGGCACCGTGCAGACGTTGCGCTTCATGGCCAAGGCCTCGGCCATCGGAGCCGCGGGCGCAACAATAGCGGACCTCGATTTCGGTGTTGCGGCAGACCATGCCGTTCAGCGGTCGCACCGTCGCACCCACGGTGGATTGGATCGACGCGCAGATCGGCTCGCTCGCGCAGGATCTGCAAACACCAGATCCGCTGGAGTCCGTGCGCGCGGCTGCCGACAGCGTTCGCGCGCTGGCCGCGGCCGGGGCGGTGTCGACAGTCACGGCCACCACGATGCGCGAGCTGCTCCAGGGCGCGCGCGATTCGCTCGCCACCCTGGGCGACGGACTCGACACCGTCGCGTTGGCGGCGCGACTCGATGATGTGCTGGCGGCGCTGGCGCAGGCGCCGCTCGTCCAGGCCACGATTGCGGCGAGCCTCGATGCGCTCCGTGCCGAACTCACGACTTTGGCCGCGCACTTCGTGGACCACACCTTGCGGCCTCAACTGACGAATGGGCTGGCGGCCGCACTGGGTGTCGGCGCTGGCGTCACCTCCACGCTCCTGGCGCGCGTCCTGGTTCCGGCCGATCCCTCACGACAGGCGGGCGAGGTGCTGCTCGAAGCCCTCCGGCCGTTGCTGCAGGGGGTTCAGCCCACAGTGTCGGCGGCCGACCTTCGCGAACTCATGTACCGCCTGGTCAAGGCGGCGCGAATCGTCAACGCGCTGGCCATCAGCGACGATGAGCTCACGAGGCTCTGTGACGCACCGGCGTCGCGCGGCTGGCTGAATCTCACCGCGTTGCCGGTCAAGGCGGCAGATCCGGCCGCCTCCCTCGACGCCTGGATGCGCCTCGCATCGCTCGTCGAGCTGCGACAGGCCTTGCCGGAGGACCAGCGGGGCAACCTGTTTTCGCTGTTCGATATCGCCGCCCAGTTTCAGCCGGGCGCTGGTGTGCAGCCTGGCGCCGCGCGCCTCAGCTACATCGCCACCCTCAAATCGTTGACCGGCTCAGACTCGCTCGACATCGATGCGCTGGTCGGCCGCTTCGACCAGGCCGTGATGCCGGACGGCGGCGGCGGCGTGCTGAAACCGGCGTTCCCGGCTCACTTTGTCGACGAGCGGTTGCCCCTTCGGGTGCTGGCCGGCAGGCGACTCGGCCAGCGGATCGGCGTGGCGGCCATCGAATGCTCAGGCTGGCTGGCGCCTTCACCGGTCACACCAGAGTCGCGCCTCGAACGCATCAAGAATGCCCTGCGGGCCCGGTTCGGCGACCACTGGCCGGGCGTGCAGAAGACGTTGCGCGATCCGTTGCGGGAACGTCAACGCCGGGCCCTCGTCGCGTACCTCGTCCACACCTGGCATCTCGATCGGGCCGACGATCTCTTCGATCACTTCCTGATCGACGTCGAGATGAGCCCGTGCATGATGACCTCGCGCCTGATCCAGGCGACGGCGGCCGTGCAGTTGTTGGTGCAGCGCGTGCTGCTGAACCTCGAACCCGGGCTGATGCTGGCGGACGATGCAGCGGAGCAGTGGGAGTGGATGAAGAACTATCGGGTGTGGGAGGCCAACCGGAAGATCTTTCTCTACCCGGAGAACTGGATCGAACCGGATCTGCGCGACGACAAGACGCCGTTCTTCACGGATCTCGAGCGCGAATTGCGGCAATCGCGGATTACCAATGACACGGCCGAGGCCGCGCTGCTGCACTACCTGCAGAAGCTGCACGAAGTGGCGCGGCTCCAGGTGTGCGGGCAGTTCCTCGATGCCGGCATTCCGACCTCGACCGTCCACGTGTTTGCGCGCACGCGTGAGACGCCGCACCACTACTACTACCGCCGCGGTCTCCTCGAGGTGGACCTGGGAGGGCTGTCGAAGGGTGGCGCCAACGATTCGTCCCTCGACGCGCGCTGGACGCCGTGGGAGCGCGTCGACCTCGACATCGAAGGCGATCACCTCATCCCCGTCGTCTACAACCGCCGCGTCTACCTCTTCTGGCCGATCTTCCTGTCGGAAGACGAGGCGCCGATGGCGCACACGCTGCAGAGCCTCCTCTCGGTATACGGCCAGATGTTCAAGTTGTTGCAGGCCGTGGGATCGCTCGTCGAGAGCGTGTTCAAGGGCATTGGGATTTCAGTGATTGCCGCCGCCGCGAATGGAATTATCGAGATCCTGTGGGGGTTGCAGCAAGCGTTCCCGATCGAGCTTCGCGACATGCGCAACGCGGTCAGGGACATTCGCACGGCCCTGCTCGGCCTGTTTGGCGTCACCGCGTCGAGCGACAACACGCTTGACATCGTCGGCCAGGCGGCCATGCCCAACATCGGCGCCATCGGCGAGGTGTTTCAGAACGTCCTCGCTCTGGTCTCGAACTATGAGCAGTACCTGCTGTCCTTCCTGCCGGCGAAGCTCCTCAAGGTGCAGCTGGCCTGGAGCGAGTACCGCGGCGACAACTGGACCGCCAAGCGCACCTCGAACGGCGCGGTGTCGTTCCGCGATCTCCTCAGCCTGCTCTTCGAGAACCTGCCGGACCTGCCCGGCCTCTCCCGCGATGGCGTGCGCCGGCTCTTTACCTTCCGCGCCTCTGTCGCCCATGGCGATCTGATCATCCACTGCGGCATCGCGATGCCGGACTCGTTGTTGAATCCGCAGACCCTCCAGGTCCTCGGGCAATCCACGGTGACGGCGCTGACCGACGACGACCCCACGACCAACCGGCCCGCCTGGTTGTCGGCGCCGCTGGAGATTGGCTTCTTCAGGGTGAACACGTGCGCCGGCGAGGTCGACGCCCTCGACACCAGCGAGACGATCGGCTTCGCGAGCCTGTTTGGCCAGGTGCTCGACGCGATGCTCGGCGCCGGCGGTGACGCCCTCGAGGCGTTCCGGCAGGATCGCCAACTGACCCAGGCCGGCGCACCGGTGACGCCGGACGACGACCCGGATCGCCCGTCGCCGTTCCGGTGGCAGCTCGACCAGGCGCCCTTGCCCCAACACTTCCGCGCGCCCTATGCGCCGCAAGACCAGGACACTTACCGTATCCTCGCGCTGCACCAGACCACCAGCATCACCTCCAAGATGTTCGGGTTCTTCTACCACGACGCCAACCGCACGTTTTACTGCTTCCCGTGGTCGACGAGCGCCGGCAAGTCCGGGTTCGTGTTCTTTCCCTTCTACCACCCCTACACGTGCGCCTTGATCGAGCAGCTTCAGCGAGCCGGCATTCCGGGCATCTACGAAGACCGGTATGTCATCGCGCCGAACGGCCACCTGTTGCCGGCGATGGGGCAGGCGGGCCAGCCATTGCAACTGGTGCTCAAGGATGACGACTACTTCAGGGCGCCGGAGTACCAGCCGGACGGAGTGGTCTACCGGGATCCGGCCGGTCCGCGCGCCTTGCTCCCCGTCGAGGACATCACGTTCTCGTCGATCGCGGCGTACGCCGACTACAACTGGGAGGTCTTCTTCCACGTGCCACTGCTCATCGCGACGCGCCTGTCTGCCGATCAGCAGTTCCGCGAGGCTCAACGGTGGTTCCATTACATCTTCAATCCCACCGATGCGTCGCGAGGCGGGGTGCCGGAGAAGTACTGGCGCACGCGCCCGTTCGTCGAGACCCAGCCGGCCGCCTATGCCGCGCAGGACATCGACGGCCTGCTGCTGTTGTTGGACAGCGAGGCCGCGCAGCCAGGCTTGCAGGAACTCGAATGGGCCGTTCGCAAGTGGCGTCGCGATGCGTTCAATCCCCACTTGATCGCGCGGACCCGAACCGTCGCGTTCCAGAAGACCGTGGTGATGAAGTACATCGACAACCTCGTCGCCTGGGGCGACTCGCTGTTCAGGCAGGAGACGCGGGAGTCGGTGAACGAGGCCTTGCAGCTCTACGTCCTCGCCGCGAAGCTGCTTGGTCCGCCTCCCCGGCGCATTCCGCGATCCGCGGGCCGGCCCGAAAAGACGTACCGGGATCTCGAGCCGTCCCTGGACGCGTTCTCGAATGCCCTGGTGCAGTTCGAGAACTATCAACAGTCGGCCGGCCATCCGGGCGGCGTGTTCCAGGTTGACCGGGCGGCGCGCGACCGGGTGGTCGGACTGCCGGTCTATGACGCCTGGCGGCAGCTCGTGAAGAGCCCGTCGATGCAGAACGTGGCCAGCGGCGGCGAGGCCCTCTACTTCTGCGTGCCGCCCAACGAGCAACTGCTCGGCAAGTGGGACCTCGTGGCCGATCGGCTCTTCAAGATTCGGCACTGCCTGAATATCGAAGGCCGCGCGCTGCAGCTGCCCCTGCTGTCGCCGCCACTCGATCCCGGGGTGCTGGTGCGGGCCAAGGCCATGGGCGTGGAACTCGACGAGTTGTTTGGTGACTTGTACGGACCTCCGGCCAGGTACCGGTTTGCGGTCGTGCTGCAGAAAGCCGTCGAACTTTGCAGCGAGGTGAAGACCCTGGGCGCGGCGCTGCTCTCGGCGATGGAGAAGCGCGACGGCGAGACCCTCGCCCTGCTGCGGAACACGCACGAGGCGCGGGTGCTCGCCGCGGTGCGCACCGTCAAGGAGTTGCAGCACGAAGAGGCGGGACGCGCGATTGAAGCGTTGCAGCGATCGCACGAGTCGGCCGGCATCCGCGTCCAGCATTACCAGCGCCTGCTCGGCGAATTCGTCAACCCTGAGGAAGCGGTGCACCTGTTGCTCGGCATGGTGAGCCTGCAGCTCCAGTCCATGCAATTCGGGGCGAAGATGGCGTCGGCGGCGGCCAGCCTGATTCCCAACTTCAAGGGCGGCTTCGTGACGACGCTTGGGGCGATGTTCGGCGGCGACAACATCGGCTTCGCGGCCGAGCGCGCTTCCGACGGCCTCGGCCACCTCGCCGCGCTCCTCCAATCCGTCGGCGGCATCGTCCAGACGATGGGCGGCTATCGGCGACGCGCGGAAGACTGGCTGCTGCAGGTGCAACTGGCGGGGAAAGAACAGCAGGGCCTGAGCAAACAGATCGCCGGCGCTGAACTTCGCCGCGACATCGCCAAGGCCGACCTTGAAAATCACCAGCTGCAGGTCGCCAACAACGCCGAGCTCCAGGACACCATGCAGGCGAAATTCTCGAACTACGACCTGTACGACTGGATGGTCGCGAAGGTGTCGGCGCTGCATTTCCAGGCGTATCAAATGGCCTACGAGATGGCGCGGCAGGCCGAACGCAGTTTTGTCGCCGAACTCGGCGGCCCGGAACCCGGCACGATCCGCGCCGACAGCTGGGACAGCCTGAAGCGCGGGTTGCTCGCCGGCGAACACCTGCACCAGGACCTGAAGCGCCTGGAAGTGGCGTACCTCGCCCGCAACATCCGCCAGTACGAGATGACGAAACACGTCAGCGTGTCGAGCGTCAACCCGCTGGCATTGCTCGAGCTGCGCGCGACCGGCCGCTGCATGATCTCGCTGCCGGAATCCCTGTTCGACATGGATGGCCCAGGCCATTACTTCCGCCGCGTCAAGTCCGTCGCGGTGAGCATGCCGTGCGTGGTGGGACCGTACACCAGCGTGAACTGCACGCTCACCCTGCTCAGGAGCGGCGTCCGTACCTCGAGCCTCGTCTCAGGTCCCTACGCGCCGCAAGCGGCCGACCGGGACGAATACCAATCAATCGTCACCAGTTCCGCGCAGAACGACAGCGGGTTGCTCGAGACCAACCTGCGCGACGAGCGGTACCTGCCGTTCGAGAACGCCGGCGTGATCAGCGAGTGGCGTCTCGAGTTGCCGGCCAACCCGAGCCTCGGCGAGCCGCGGCAGTTCGACTACGAAACGATCAGCGACGTCGTCCTCCACATCCGCTACACCGCGCGCGATGGCGGCGCCGCCCTGCGCAAGGCGGCGGCCGATTACTTGAAGGCGCAGATTGATGCGGCGGCGGCCGCCGGGTGCCTGCGCCTGTTCTCGGCGCGCCATGATTTCCCCACCGAGTGGGCCCGGTTCAAGGCCGCCGCGCCGGCCGCAGGACAACGGGCCGAGCTCACGCTACCCATGCGGTCCGAGCACTATCCGTTCTGGAGCGTCGGTCGCCTGAACAACGTAAAAAACGTCGCCCTGATCGTCAAGGCGCCGGCGGCGGGCCAGCCAATCAAGGTCTACGATCGGGCCGCCAAGGCCGACCCGAATTCGCGCGCGGAGTCGATGACGGCCGCCGCGTTCGGCGGTCTGCTGCAGGCGCCGTTCAGCGATGCGGCGCCCGGTATGCCGCGGCCTGCATCGCCAGTGGGTGACGTGAAGTTGTACTTCGACGACAATGCGGCCACCGAGATGTGGCTGGCTGTGACGTGGAGCGGGGCATGACCGGGGGCGCCCTTCTCCTCCTTGCGGCGCTGGGTGCGGCGGACGTGTGTCCCCCGGCGGGCTATACCGTCGAGCAGCTCAGTCAGCTGAAATTCATCGACTTCGCCGTCCCGGCCGACGAGGTGCGGCAAGCCCTCGCCCTTGCGCTCACCGGATGTCTCGGCGATCCACGACCGGCGATCCGCGACGGCATCGCCTTCGAAGCGCTGTCGAAGTGGATGCGCGGCGCTCAGCTCGACCAGGCGACGCTGCGCGCGCTGCGCGACATCCTGGTCCCGGGGCTCGACGTGAAAGACGCCGCCGGTTTTCGCGCGCCCTTTTCGGCGCTCGTGATGTCGGAAGTCGCACGCACCGATCGCGTCAAGCCGTGGATGACCGCCGACGAACGCGAGGCGCTGGTGCAGGCCGCCACCAGGTACCTGCCAGCCGTGAAGGACTATCGCGGCTTCAGCGACACCGAGGGTTGGCGCCACGGTGTGGCGCACGGGGCCGACCTGGTCCTGCAACTCGCCCTCAATCCCGGCATCAACAAGCCGCAGCTCGATCGGTTGCTTGAAGCCGTGGCGAGCCAGGTCTCGCCCGCAGCGGCGCCGGCGTATCACAACGCGGAACCGGAACGGCTCGCACAGCCGGTCTTCTACATCGCGCAGCGCGGCATGCACGACGAGACCGAATGGGACGCGTGGTTCGCGCGTGTGCTCAATCCCGCACCGCTCGCGAGTTGGGACGACGCGTTCAGTTCAGAAGCGGGACTCTCGAAGCGGCACAACACGCTCGAGTTCATCCTGGTCCTCCATGCCGCCGCATCCGACAGTGCTAATCCGAACGTCGCCCGCATGCTGCCGGCCCTCCGCGAAGCCTTGAAGCGGGTCCAATAGACGGCGGCACAGGGCTTGCTCCATGCAGGGGCATGACCACGTTTACCGGGCCTTTTTCGCTGTATCGATGGATTCCGGCCGCGCTGTTGGCCATCCTCGGCACCGCGGTACCGATTGTTGCGGCACCGCCAACCAATCCGCAGGCGCTGCCGATGCTGGGCATCCAGGTCCAGTTGGCCCGCGCCCACTTCTCGCCGGGCGAAATTGACGGCAAGGGCGGTCCCAACACGGA
Organism: Vicinamibacterales bacterium; assembly: GCA_039934485.1. Taxonomy (GTDB): domain Bacteria; phylum Acidobacteriota; class Vicinamibacteria; order Vicinamibacterales; family UBA2999; genus 12-FULL-67-14b. The sequence continues at coordinate 3,034 of JBDTMB010000012.1, read as the reverse complement.
CCGGGCGATCACGGCGTTTGAGGCAGCGAGGAACCTCCCGGCCGGAGACACGGCGAAGCTGCTCGACGCGCTTGGGGGAGAGGGCGTCGAGGCGGTCACCACCTACACCATCACCGAGGAAGACGTCGCGGGGCCGTTCGTGCGGCTTCCCGAAGATCTGATGGACAAGGCCAAGCTGCCGAGACTCGGCTATCAAAGCGCACTCGAGGCACTGGGCGAGAAGTTCCACGCCGCGACGGTGTTGCTCACGCAGCTCAATCCGCATGCGAAGTTTGCCGCCGGTGAAGAGATTCGCGTGCCCGATGTCTTGTCGATCGCAGAGCTGACGCCGCCGGCGACCGTCACCATCACGGTCTCGAAACGGACCTCGGCGCTCACCGTTGCTGATGCCGACGGCCGCACGATCTTTCACGCGCCGGTCACGACCGGTAGCGAGCACGACCCGCTGCCGCTCGGTCCATGGGTGGTCACCGCCATCGTCAGGAACCCGACCTTCAACTACAATCCAGATCTCTTCTGGGACGCTGAACCGACGCACGCGAAAGCCAGGATTCCGGCGGGACCGAACAGTCCCGTGGGCCTGGTGTGGATCGACATCAGCAAGCCGCACTACGGCATCCACGGCACACCGGAGCCGCGGACGGTTGGCCACACCGAGTCGCACGGCTGCGTGCGGCTGACCAACTGGGACGCCACGACACTCGCCGGCCTCGTCGCCAAGGGAACCAAGGTGCTGTTCACGGAATGAAGAAGGAACGCTACGCACGAACGAAGATCAGTTTCGCGGTGGCCGCCGGCTTCCTGGCAGGCATGCTGACGATGTCGGCGATTGTCGTGATCTTTCCGGAGCAGCGGGAACCCGTGCTGGCGACAGGGCGGCCTGCGGCAGTGGTCGCGGAGCCTCGTGCTGTAGCGGAGCCGCGGGTCGTCGCGCCGCCTTCGCAAACCGCGGCCGTGCCGGGCGCGGTGCCGGCCCAGGTCCCGGCCGTAGTGCCGGTGATGGCGGCGAATCCGATCGAGGAGCTTCGCCGCCGGCATCTCGACTTGCCGGTGCAAGGCGCCAAGAGCACGGATGTCCACGACATGTTCAACGAGAAGCGCGGCTCGGATCGCCGGCACGAGGCCGTGGACCTGCTGGCGCCTCGCAACACGCCGGTGCTGGCGGTTGAGGACGGCACCATTGGGAAATTGTTTTTCAGCAAGGCCGGCGGGATCACGATCTATCAATTCGATCCGTCGAAGACGTATGTCTACTACTACGCGCACCTCGAGCGCTACGCCGACGGGTTAGTGGAGGACGCCGCGATCACCCGTGGCCAGGTGATCGGCTATGTGGGCACGACGGGCAACGCGCCGAAGGACACCCCGCACCTCCACTTCGCCATCTTCGAGCTCACCGGCGAGAAGCAGTGGTGGAAGGGCACGCCGCTCGATCCGTATCAGGTCTTCCGATAAACCGCGCGGGTTTCCTCGAGCGCGTCGACAATCGCCTGTTGTAATTTCGCGGGACGCACCACGCGAGCCGCGGGCCCAAACCCCAGCAGCCAGGCCTGAAGGCCCCAATCGATCACCACACTCAAGGTCAGCCGGAGGCGGCCTCCCGATAGCTCCTCGATCTGTTGCGACGGGTGCCACTCGCGCTCGCGGATATACGGCGCCTCGGCGGCATTGAAATCGACCACCACTATCTCCGGCGTCCCCGAGAACGCGCCCAGCGAATGCGGAAACACGCCGGCGGGGGAGTCGGCCACGGGGCTGAAGGTCTCTTCGAGTGCGGTCGCCTGCTCGATGCGCTGGGCCGCGAACGTGCGCATCTCGCCGTATTCGGCGACGAAGGCCTGCAGATACAAGCCGCCCTGCGCGTAGGCGAGGCGATAGGGTTCCACCACGTAGTCCTTCAGCTTCTTGCTCGAGAACGAGTGGTACCGCATCCGGACGCGGCGCCGGCTGAGGATGGCCGACATCAAGGTGTCCATCGACCGCGCCGCGGCGGCGGAACGCGGCCGCGACGTGTGTTCCTTCGCACCGAGCGCGCCGGGCAGGCTCTCGATGAACTTCCACAGTGACGGCGGCAGCGCCTCGTAGAGCTTGTCGAAGGCCGAGGCCAGGCTGTCCTGGAACGGCCCGCCGGCCACGGCGGCCAGGAGCGTGCGGCTGAGATACAGGGCGCACAGTTCGGACAGGGAGAACCCCGCTGACGCGACGCCGCGAAAGACGTCCCGGTTGAGGGAGAACATCGTCTTGCCATCGCGCTTGGCGGTTTCGATGGGAAAGCCGGCTTGCGTAAGGGCGTCGAGGTCGCGCCGGATGGTGCGGTCCGACACCCCGTCGCCGGCCTCCCGTTGTGCCTCGGCCAGCGTCAGCCCGCGGCTCTTGCCCTCGAGGGCCAGCAACAGGCGCCACTGGCGCACGATTTCGGTGTGTCTCTCCATTACGGTTCCCGACCCCCGAATCCCGACTCCCGACTCCCGGTTCCCGACCCTTGACCTAATCTGTCACGGCCGGTTCGTAGACTCTCTTCATGACGCTACGACTTCGCATTCGCAAACCGACACCGGCCGTTCGCAAGGCGTGCAAGCACTGCGAGGCCCGGCGGGACCAGTTCCGGGCGCAGGGCATGGCCACCTGGGACCCCTACTACTCACTCTGTTATGCCTGCTACCAACGGGCTGGTCGCAGGGCACCCCATTCAGGGGTCCCGGACGCTAGCCGGCAGCCAGCGGCACCGAAATCGCCGCGCGCAGGGGCATCGTTCGCGAGTCGCCCTCGTAGAACACCCGCTCTAGAAACAGCCCCGATGCCGGCGCAGTAAGGCGCGCCGGGGCCTCGTGCTTGGGCCCGGTGGCCGCCAGCAGCGTATCGACCTGGCCGGGGTCCATGCCGCCGCGGCCGATCTCGGCCAGCACGCCGACCATCCGGCGCACCATCTTCCAGATGAAGTGCGAGCCGCCGACGCGGATCAGGATGAGATCGCCGTCCTCGCCGATGACCAGTTCCTCGAGCAGGACCTCGGTGGATTTTTCCTCCGGGTCGT
>JBDTMB010000011.1:0-33733 GCA_039934485.1 Vicinamibacterales bacterium | reverse complement strand
GCTTCTCGATGCTCGCCTTGATCAGCGGCACGTTGGCCTCGAGATCGCTGTTGATTAGGATGTGCCCTTGCGGCGTGGTGATCAGGTAGTTCGCCAGGCCCCGGCTGCCGACGTAGTAGAGATTGTCGACGATCCGAAAGGGCGGAAACGGCTCGGTCCAGTCAGGCGGGTCCTGTGCGTAAGCGTGACTGGAAAGTGTGATGGCAGCGAGTAGGGTCCAGAGAATTTTCATCGTCGTATCATTTTCCACGATTGCGGCGTGATTCGCATCAGCGATCCATGATCGGCAAATAGGCGCGCCAGGGTCCGATCGCGTCCCGATACTGCTTGGCCATCACCCGCGCGGTCTGAGCGATGTGGCCGAGGTCGTGCGCCACCCACGTGGCCAGCAATTGACGCAGCGTCACCGTTCCCAGTTCGGGGTGTTGCCCCTCGAGCGCCAACTGCCGCTCCGTGAGATTCCAGCTCCCCAGGATCGCGAGGTTCGCGGCCCTGAGCGTGGCGAATTCGTCGAGCAGCTGCGCCAGGTTCTTGCCCGCGCTCTCGCGGGTTTGTGCGAACCGGTCGTAAGGCGCGAAGCGGCGGTCGCCGCTTGGCGCGAGGATGATGAGGGCCCGGGGAATCCAGTCGGTGCGTTCGCCGTGAATCAGGTGGCCGACGTTGTCGAAGGCGCTGAACGTCGCCGGGCCTTCCGTCGGAGTGATCCACGCGTCCGGCAGCCCGCCGAGCAGCGCGCGAAATGTCGCCGGCGTCCGCTCGAGGACGGCGATACCTTGTGCCAGGTCAAAGTCCATGGGTGTTCCTCAGGCTTCGGCGCGTATCGCCCATCGTAGCTTGGCGGAAATCGACCGACGGTTGGCGCGCGTCTCTTCCATCGATGAACGAATCACGTCGTCCGCCTTGGCAGAATACACCCCGGCGCGGTGGCCCGCCTGGAACGCCTTCTTGACCCGGCGATCTTCGCCGGAGTGGAACGTCAGGATCGCCACGCGGCCACCGGGTGAGAGGCAATGCGGCAGCGCCCGCAACAGGCTGTCCAGGACGGCGAATTCGTCATTCACCGCGATGCGCAAGGCCTGGAGGGTCCGGCGCACCGACATCTTCACGTCGGCTTTCGGAAGGTCGGGGCGCGCCTGGCTGAGCCCCAGTCGGACCAGCCGTTCCAAGGCGTGCGTGGTGTCGATCGGCTGCGCCTTCACGATGCCGGCGATGAGGCGGGCGTGCGGCTCATCGGCGTTTTCCTCGAGCAGTCCGGCAAGCTCGCCTTCGTCGATTCGCGCCAGCAGCTGCGCGCCGGATTCACCGCGCTGCGGGTTCATCCGCATGTCGAGCGGGCCGACGCCCTTGTAGCTGAAACCGCGCGCCGGGTTGTCGAGCTGCATCGACGACACCCCGAGGTCGGCCAGGATCACGTCCGCCGTGGCCAGGCCCTGCGCCGCCAGCGCCTGCGGCAGGCCGGCAAAGTTGCCGTGGTGGGTGACGAAGGTGTCGGGGCCGAAGCCGGCGGCGCGGAGGCGGGCTTCGGTCCGCGGCAGCTCCAGCGGATCGACATCGATCCCGATGAGGCGTCCGCCCGGCTGAATCCGTTCCAGGATCGCCGCGGCATGACCGCCACCGCCCAGCGTGCAGTCCACCGCGACGTCGCCGGGGCCCGGCTGCAGGCAGCGCAGGACTTCCTCGACCATGATCGGCAGGTGTGATCCCGCCGGGGTCTTGCCGGCGTCGATCACCTTCTGTACCACCGACGCGTGCTGCTCGGGGCTCAGTTCTTTGTACTTGTCCTGGAACTTGCGCGGATTCCGGCCGGGGTATCGCGGCCGCCGCTTATGCTCTGGGCTCATTTGCCGCCGGTCACGTCGATGAACGACCCGGTCGTGTACGACGCTTCGTCCGACAACAGCCACAGGACGGCCGCCGCCACTTCATCGGCGGTTCCGCCGCGTTTCATCGGCACCATCGCCTTGACCCGCTCGACGCGGTTCGGCTCGCCGCCGCTGGCGTGAATCTCGGTGTAGATGAAACCGGCGCGAACGGCGTTGACGCGGATGCCTTCTTCCGCGACTTCACGCGCCAGGCCGATCGTGAACGTGTCGATGGCACCTTTCGACGCGGCATAGTCCACGTATTCGCCCGGCGAACCCAGCCGTGACGCCCCGGACGACAGGTTGACGATGGCGCCGCCGGCGCCGCCATGCCTGGTCGACATGCGCAGGACCGCTTCGCGCGCGCACAGGAACGCGCCGACCACGTTGGTGGCAAAGATGCGATGGAGACGTGCCGCGTCCATCGTCTCGACCCGCATCTGGGTTTCGAGCACGCCGGCGTTGTTCACCAGGGCCGACGGCGAGCCCAGGGACGTGTCACAGGTTTCGAACAATCGGCTGACGTCGGCCTCCACCGACACGTCGCCGGCCACTGCGATCGCCTGGCCGTCAAACGCCTTGATGGTGTTGACGACGCGCTCGGCTGCCTGCTGGTTGACGCGATAGTTCACGCACACCGCATAGCCGCGTTGCGCGGCGAGAATCGCGGTGGCGGCGCCGATGCCGCGGCTGCCGCCGGTGACGATAAGGACATTGTTCATGACTGGTGGCCAGCCGCCGTGCGCGCCAAGCGAGCGGTCATCGAGCGCCCGCTTCTCTCAGCAACGTTCGACTCCACTCGCTAGTGGCGGCCTGGTGCACTGCTTTACCGTGCCGGTCCTGGTCGGTCACCCGTGCGCCGCGTTCCAATAACAGCCTGACGATGCCGGCCTGTGCGTCGCGCGCCTGCAGGGACCCGCTCCCGCCACGCCCGGTGGTTTGCACGGCCAGGTGCAAGGGCGTCGACCCCGCTTTGTTGGGTTGACGTGAATTCGCCCCGCCATCCAGCAGCGCTCGTACTGCCGCCAGCGACCGTGTTCGCACCGCCCTGTGCAACGGCGCTACGCCGGCGTCATCCACGGCGTTGGGATCCGCGCCAACGGAGATGAGGTAGGTGAGCGTCTCCGCCTGCGCCGCCGGATCCCACCGGTTGGCGTCCGCCGCGTAGTGAAGCGGCTGCGCGCCGCGACGATTTCTCGCGCGGCAATCCGCGCCGTGGGCCACCAGGAGCTCCGCCATCCCACGCCGAAATGCCGCGGCAGCCATGTGGAGCGCGGTGTCGCCCGCATACAGGTAGTGAGAGATGTCAGGGAAGAAGAAGGTGGAGGGGTCCTGACGTGTCGCCCCCGCGTCGGACGCTGTCGTGGCGAGCGCCGGCCCCTCCGTCAAACGACGAGACACCTGGTCGATGTCCCCGCTGACGACCTCGCCGACGAAATCAAGAAACACGAAGGCCATGTTTCGCTTCGTTTCGCGCCATGAACATCCATCGATGTCCTTCTAGATCCTCAACTCGATATCGTCGCGCTGGCGGTCCATCCTCCGGTTCAGACAAGATAACGGCTCCTGCGGCCTTAGCCCGAGCATAGTGCGCATCGACGTCCTCAACATAGGCGAGAACACCATCAATGATCCATGGGAGAGCGGACCATGAGGCGGCAATCGCGCAGTTGTCGCGATGTCGCTTGGGGCCTGCATAATCCGGCGACGGACTGGCCAACATGACTAGTCCATTCCCAATCGACATCTCTCCGTGAGAAAGCCTCCCATCGGAAGACGTTAAGCGAACTGTCTCCGTGAATCCAAAAACTTCGGCCAGCCATGCTAGGGCGGCAATGCCGTCCTCATAGGTCAAAAACGGAACGACGTCTGGCACCTGGTTCTCCTTTCGCCATGCCACGAAGGTTTCGGACACCAAACACGCACGATGGCACTGCCGAGCGGGCCGTCCCGCCCAGGAAGGCGCAGCCTGTCATTCGGACCGGTAATGGAACAGAAGTGACTGACGATCGAAGACGTGCGCTGCGATCATCCCGAAGCCCGAAGCCCGAAGCCCGAAGCCTGGCTACTTCAGCGCCTGATACACCAGGTTCGGAAACACCTCGCGCACGTCGGTGGCGTTGGGCATCAGCTGAATCATCAACACCATCACGAGCCGCGCGTCGGGATCGACGCGATAGACCGATCCGTAGGCGCCGCCCCAGCCGAACGAGCCTTCGCTGCTCATCCCGTTGGCGCCGTAGCGATCGACGGTTTCAAATCCCAGCCCCCAACCGAGCCCCGTCGTGGAATGCAGCGTGCCCACTTGATTGGTGGTCATCAGCTTCACGCTGCGCGGTGAGAGCAGGCGAACCCCGTCCAGCGTGCCGTCACGGCGCAGCGCTTCGAGGAAGTGCGCGTAGTCGCGAGCCGTGGAGACGAGGCCCGCGCCGCCAGCGAAGTTCTTGTGCGGGCCGTCGAGGTAGTGGCCCTGGCCCTTGGCGCCCTCCGGCGCCCGCGTATAGTTGCCGCCTTCACCGCTCCCATAGACCGCCGACAAGCGCGCGCGTTCGCTGGCGGGCGGGAAGAACTGCGTGTCCTTCATGCCGAGCGGGCCGGTGATGCGGGTCTTGATGTACTGATCGAGCGGCATTCCCGACGCCTTCTCGACGAGGCAGCCAAGGATGTCGGTGTTGTAGCCGTAAACCCATTGTTCGCCGGGCTGCGCCACGAACGGCAACGTCCCGAGCCGCTCCATCGTCGTGCACACCGCCTCGTCCTTGTCGGCGGTATACCAGCCCATGCCCGCCGCGGGCCCAAGGCCCTTGGCTTCGTAGAGGTCGGCCACGCTTGGCTCGGTGCCGTAGGAGATCCCGGCCGTGTGCGTCAGCAGATCGCGGACGGTGATCGGCCTCCTGGCGGGCACCATCGTCACCGCGCCCCGGTCGTTGCTGACCGCCACGCGGGCCATGGCGAACGTGGGAATGAAGGTGCTCACCCGCGTGCTGGTGGCGAGCTTGCCTTCTTCGATCAACTGCATCGCCGCCACGCTGGTGAGCGCCTTGGTCTGCGACGCAATCCGGAACAGCGTGTCGGTGGTCATCTTGCGGCCGGCTTCCTTGTCGGCCCACCCGAACGCTTTTTCATAGACCGCCTGCCCGTCCTGGAGCACGAGCGCGACGATGCCGGCCACCTTGTTGTTGTCGATGTAGCGCTGGAGGCCGCTGTCGATGACGGCAGCGCGGTCCGGTGAGAAGGTCCCGCTGTTGTGGGTTTGGACCGACGCATGCGGAGCGGTCCAGAGCAGTGCGATGACGACGAGCAGGATGCCGGGTCGCGAATGACGCACAGGAACCTCCGCGTTTGTTATTCGTTATTGGTTATTCGTTATTGGTTTTGGTTATCCGTTATTTCTTCAGCGCCGTGAGCACCGCGTCAATCATCTTCTTGGCATCGCCGAACAGCATCTGCGTGTTGTCCTTGTAGAACAACGGATTGTCCACGCCCGCGTAGCCGCTGGCCATGCCGCGCTTCATCACGATGCAGGTCTTGGCCTTCCACACTTCGAGGATCGGCATCCCGTAGATCGGGCTCGATGGATCGTCGAGCGCGCCGGGGTTGACGATGTCGTTGGCGCCGATGACGATCACGACGTCGGTGTCCTTGAAGTCCTGGTTGATCTCTTCCATCTCGAGCACGATGTCGTATGGGACCTTGGCCTCCGCCAGGAGCACATTCATGTGGCCGGGCAGGCGGCCGGCCACCGGATGGATCGCGAAGCGCACGTTGGCGCCCTTGTCGCGGAGGATCTTGGTGACTTCGTAGAGGGGGTACTGCGCCTGGGCGACGGCCATGCCGTAGCCGGGCACGATCACCACGCTCTTGGCGTCGCGCAGCAGTTCCGCGGTTTCCTCGGCCGTGATGCTCTTCACTTCGCCGGCGGGCTGCGCGCCCGCCGCCGGCTTCGCCCCTTCCTCGGCGCCGAAGCCGCCAAGGATCACGCTGATGAACGAGCGGTTCATCGCGTGGCACATGATGTAGCTCAGGATGGCGCCGCTCGATCCGACCAGCGCGCCGGTGATGATCAACAGGTCGTTCGACAGCATGAAGCCGGCCGACGCCGCCGCCCAGCCCGAGTAGCTGTTGAGCATCGACACCACCACCGGCATGTCGGCGCCACCGATGCCCATCACCAGGTGGATGCCAAGCAGCCCCGCGATCACCGTGGCGATCAGCAACGGCATCACCGCCGCATCGTGCGGCGCGCCGACGAACTGCCAGCCGAGGAACACGCAGGCGAGAAACGCCACCAGGTTGAGCGCGTGGCGCGCCGGCAGGAGGAGTGGCTTGCTGCGGATGATCCCCTGGAGCTTGCCGAAGGCGACCACCGAGCCGGTGAAGGTGATGGCGCCGACGAACACGCCGACGAACGTCTCCACCTCGTGAATCCGGGCTTCGACACCCTGGAGCATGTTGTTGGGATCGAGCGTGCCGCCGAAACCCACGAGCACGGCCGCGAGCCCGACGAAGCTGTGGAGCATCGCCACCATCTGCGGCATCGCGGTCATTTCCACGCGCGCGGCCAGGGTCGCGCCGATGCCGCCGCCGATGACGAGCATGCCGATCAGCACGCCGTAGTTCGCGACGTGCGGGCCAAACGCGGTGACGCCCACGGCGAGCGCCATGCCGATGATCCCGAACAGGTTGCCGCGCCGCGCCGACTCCTGCGCCGACAGTCCGCCCAGGCTCTGGATGAAGAGAATGCCGGCGACGAGATAGGAAATCGTGACTAACGTCTCTGGCAAGAGGGCCCCCGTGCCGGCATCTCGATCTGCGTAATCTGCGTCATCTGCGGCCCTGGTGAGGTCTGCGTCATCTGCGGCCCTGGTGAGGTCTGCGTCATCTGCGGCCCTGGTGAAGTCTGCGTCATCGCCTGAACATCCGCAGCATGCGCTGCGTGACCATGAAGCCACCGACGATGTTGATGGTGGCGAGAAGAATGGCCGCGGCGCCGACCATGACTACCGCTGATGAGATCTCGCCATCGAGTTGCAGCATGCCACCGACGACGATGATGCCGCTGATCGCGTTAGTCACGCTCATCAGGGGCGTGTGCAGCGCCGGCGTGACGTTCCACACCACCTGCCAGCCCACGACGCAGGCGAGCGCAAACACCGTCAGGTGCGACAGGAACGCGGGCGGCGCGACGAGGCCGAGCCCCAACAGCGCGGCGGCGCCGACGACCGCAAGCACCGGACCCAGCACGCCGCTGCCAGATGACTCTTTCTTCCCGTGGACGACCACCGGCGGCGCCACCACCTTCACTTCAGCGGGCAGCGGCACGGGCGGCCGCGGCGGTGGCGGCCACAGCACCTCACCGTCGCGCAGCACCAAAGCGCCGCGCACCACTTCGTCGGCCAGGTCAAGATGGAAATGGCTGGCGCCCCCCAGGTCCGCGAGCAGATGCGTGAGGTTGTTGCCGTAGAGCAAGCTCGCGGTTGGCGCCAGCCGGCTCGGCAGGTCCATGTAGCCGAGGATGTGGACGCCGTAGCACTGCACCACTTCGCCCGGCACGGTGAGCGCGCAGTTGCCGCCGTTCTCGGCGGCGAGGTCGACAATCACCGACCCCTTCTTCATCGCCTTGACCATGTCCTCGGTGATCAGGATCGGCGCCGGCCGATTGGGAATCAGCGCCGTGGTGATGACGATGTCCACCTCCTTGCATTGGGCCAGGAACATCGCCATCTCGGCGGCGATGAAGGCCGGGCTCATCTCTTTCGCGTAGCCGCCCTGGCCTTCGCCGTCTTCGCTGACGTTGAGCTCGATGAACTCCGCGCCCATGCTCTTGACTTGTTCCTTCACCGTGGGCCGCGTATCGAACGCGCGCACGATGGCGCCCATGCCGCGCGCGGCGCCAATCGCCGACAGTCCCGCCACGCCCGCGCCGATGACCAGCACCTTGGCCGGCGGCACGCGGCCGGCCGCCGTCATCTGCCCGGTGAAGAAGCGGCCGTAGAAACTCGCCGCCTCGACCACCGCGCGGTAGCCGGCGATGTTGGCCATCGACGACAGCGCGTCCATCTTCTGCGCGCGCGTGATGCGCGGGATCTGATCGACCGCGATCGCCGTCGCTTTCCGCTTCGCCAGCAGGTCGATGATGTCCTTGTTCTTGGCGGGGAACAGGAAGCTGATGATCGTGCCCCCCTCCCGCAGGAGTTCGGCCTCGTGCACGCCAAGCGCCGGGTTGGGCGCCGGTGGCTGCACCTTGAGCACAATGTCGCCGGCCCGCCAGAGCGCCCGCGTGTCGGCAATCACCTCGGCGCCGGCCGCCGCGTAATCATCGTCGCCAAACGAGGCTCCCGCGCCGGCGTCGTGTTCGACCGCCACGGCAAAGCCCAACTTGATCAGGCGCGCTACATTTTCAGGGGTGGCGGCCACCCGGCGTTCACCCGGGCGGACTTCTTTCGGAACGGCCAGTTTCATGGATGACGACTCCCTGCCGGCCGAGGTGTGTAGAAGCGCCCGACAGACCTACGAGGGAATTATAGGTCGAAAAAGATGCCACAATGAATGTCATCGGGACTTCGATGGGGGGCCGGCCGGTATGAGAGCGATCCTGATTCTTCTCCTGTGCGCGTGCATCGCATCGGCGTGTTCGGGCCCCTTTGAAGACGCGACCCAGAGCCTGGCCGACCGGTTGAAGAACCGCATCAAGTCGGCCATCCCTCCGGCGCCCACCGTGCCATCGACTCCGGCGCCAACTCCCGCTCCCGCTCCGGCGCCCTCGGCGTCACAGCCCAATGCCCCGGCACCCGCGGCCACCGCACCAGCTCAGGTTGCGGAGCGGATGAGCGAGGAAGAAAAAGTCTACGTCGCGCCGCAGGCGACGGCGCGGGTCGCGGACGGGCCGCGCAAGATGTTCCTGGATCCGAAGTACGGCAGCAAGTTTTCATCCGCGGCCAGTTACCACGGCGAAGTCACCATCACCAATCCGTTCATGGACCCGGCGAAGATCGTCCTCGTCAAGTCGTTGGCCCTGCAGTGCACTGCCGACAACGGCCTGATCGTCGGCGCCCGCGCCGGCCTGGACAAGGAATTGAAAGCGCTCGGTACCGGCTACTGGCGCATCGCCGCCGACGGCGCGATCACCCCGCTCCACACGCGCAGCACGAATGCCTACATCACGGGTGGCGGCGCGAAGTGTGACGCGCGCTACGGCAAGACCATCCTCACGCCGGAGCACTTCGCGCTGGCGCCCGACGGCAGCCTCGTCACGACCACTGACTATGTCATCGAGAGAATCCAGACCGACGGCTTCGTCTCGCGGGTGGCCGGCGCGCCGTCCGCATGCGAAGAGAGCGGCAACGCGTCACAGGTCCGCGGCCTGGTGGACGGTCCGGCCGACATCGCGCGCTTCAACAAGGTCGGGAGCCCCGCCGTGGATCCACAAGGCAACATCTGGGTCCCCGACCAGGATGAATGCGCGTTGCGGCGGATTTCGCCAGACGGACAGGTGACCACCGTCATTCCACCAGAAAAGGTCTGCGCGACGACGATCCAGCCGGAAGACAAAGTCGCGCTGCGAAACCTGACGTGGGATGCCGTGCACGGCGAACTGGTCGGCGGCCGCGACTTCCCGGTGGCCCGGCCCGTGCACACCCTCTACACCACCGTGTTTCGCATCAAGCCCAATGGCGAGTTCCGGCGCGTGCTGTTCGGCAAGAAGGGCGGTGCCAGCCCGGCGAAGGTCCAGCTTGACGGGATCGATTCGATCGCGGTGGATCCGCAGGGGCGCATCCACTACGGGGGCCGGATCATGACCAACAATTCAGTGTTCATGGTGCTGCGCGTGGATGAAGCGGGCGCCACGGTGGTGCCGGTGACCGGCGGGGGCTTCAAGGCCGGAGATTCGATCGAATTCAAGCCGCGGGACGGCGCCGCCGCCCGCGCGTATTTCAATCACCTGGACGGGATGTGCTTTACGCCCGACGGTTCGCTCTTCGTCCTTGATGAGCACCTGGTGCGCAGGCTCGCGAACGCTCAGGTGAGCACCTGGGCGTTCTGAACACGCCCGCCCGGACGATGGATACCGCGGGCATGCGTCTCCCAGGCAGTGCCATTGCGCTCGTCGCGTTTGGCGTGATCCTCGTCGCCGGCGCCTGGCTCTACACCGTGGAGCGGGTCCGCAGCCAACTCGCCGAAGCCGTGGCGATCGAGTTTAGCAAGAACAACAATCTGGCCCTCGCCCTCGACTTCAATACGAAGCAGCTCCTGAACAGCATCGATCAGTTCGTTGTCCTCATCAAGCGACAGTACGAGGGACCACCGCCAGGGATTCCGCTCAACCGGCTCATTCCCCAGGCGATGTGGTCGCCGCCGTTCACGTTTATTGGCGTGACCGATGAGCGCGGCGATGTGGTCGAGTCGCTGCAGCCGTTTGCCGCGACCAATGCGTCGGACCGCGAGATGTTCAAGGTCCATCAACAGCGCGATACCAAGGCGCTGCTGATCGCGGCGCCCCTGCTGGGCCGCATCAGCGGGCAATGGGCGATCACGCTCTCGCGTCGCATCAACAAACCCGACGGCAGCTTCGGCGGGATCGTCGCCATCTCCATCGAGCCGCGCTACCTGACGGAATTGTTCGAGAACACCACGCTTGGTCGCGACGACGTGATGTCACTGGTGATGGTCAACGGCATCACGCTGGCTCGCCGCCGCGGCACCTCCCTCGAGTTTGGCACCGACATCTCGCAATCACAGCTGATGACCGAGGCGGCGCGCAATCCGATCGGTAATTACATCGGCCCCGGCGCCGTGGATCGCACGGTGCGCGCCTTCAGCTACCGCAGGATGAAGGACTATCCCCTGCTGGCCACCGTCGGTACGGCGACGACCGACGCGTTCGCACTCGTCGAGCAGCGGGCGCAGGCTCATTACCAGACGGCGGTATTGGCCAGCCTGTTTATTACCGTCGCGTGCGTCATGGGTGCCGTGCTGCTGACCCGGCAGGAGCGGACGCGCGCGAAGCTTCGCGAGCAGGCGTCGCTGCTCGACAAGGCGCAGGACGCCATCATGGTGGGCGACCTTGACGGCCGCCTGACCTACTGGAACAAGGGCGCGGAGCGCCTCTACGGGTGGACGGCCGACGAGGCCCTGGGCCGGACCGTGACCGACCTCTTCGCGGCGAATCAGGACTTTCCGCAATTCCGCAAGGCCTTCGCCGAAGTACAGAGCACCGGGGAGTGGACCGGAGACCTGCTGCCCCTCAACAAGAGCGGCCAGCGCGTGATCACGGAGAGCCGCTGGACGCTGGTGAGAGACCCGGCCGGCCGGCCGCGAAGCATCCTCACCATCAATACCGACGTCACCGAGCGGCGGCAGCTCGAGCAGCAGTTCCTGCGCGCGCAACGGATGGAGAGCATCGGCACACTTGCCGGAGGCATTGCGCACGACCTTAATAACGTGTTGACCCCGATCATGCTCTCCCTTGAGTTGATGAAGGAAGACAACCCCACGCCGGCGACGCGGGAAATCCTCGATACCATCGGCGCCAGCGCGCGCCGCGGCGCCGAGATGGTCAGGCAGGTCCTCTCGTTTGCCCGCGGCGTCGAAGGCCGGCGAGTCGAGATTGACGCCGGCGCTCTGGTGGCCGAGGTCGAACGGATGGCCCGCGACACCCTGCCGAAGAACATCGACATCAGGACCCGGGTGGAGCCAGGGTTGCCCCTGTTGCTTGGCGATCCCACACAGTTGCACCAGGTGCTCCTCAACCTGTGCGTGAACGCGCGAGATTCGATGCCCGAAGGCGGACAGATGTCGATCTCGGCCGAGCCCGCGGTCGGCGCCGGGCTGGCCATTCAATCGGGCCTGCCGTCGCCGCTGCCCATGGCGGTGATTCTCCAGGTCGAGGACACCGGCACCGGGATTTCGCCTGAGATCCTCCACAAGATTTTTGATCCGGTCTTCACGACCAAGGACCCTGGCAAGGGGACCGGTCTTGGACTCTCGACTTCGCAATCGATTGTGAAGAGCCACGGCGGCCACCTCCTCGTCGATAGCGTCGTCGGCCGGGGCACCCGGTTCCGGGTATTCCTGCCGGCCTCGACCGGGGTCGAGACGCCCATCGCAGCGGCCGAAATCCCGGCTCCGTCGCCAAGCGAACGGCAAACCGTGCTGGTGGTGGACGACGAAGCGGCGATTCGCCGGATCGCGCAGCGCACGCTGCAGGCTGCCGGTTATCGGGTGTTATTGGCGGCCAACGGCGCCGAGGCGGTGGAAGTGTTCCGGGCCCATCACGCCGACGTGACGGTGGTCCTGATGGACATGACCATGCCCATCCTGGACGGGGCGCCGGCCATCCAGGCCCTGGCGCGAATCGATCCGTCCGTCTCGATCGTTGCCGCCAGCGGCATCCCGGCCAATGAACGCGCCGCGTTCGAGGCCGGCCCGCAGGTGAAGGAGTTCCTGCCCAAGCCGTTCACGGGCGCCGCCCTCTTGAAGGTCCTCCGGCGGGCCACCGCTACCCCAGTCGCAGCCGAAACTCCCGCCGTAGCAGAACGAGATTCAACGTCATCTGCGTGACCACGGCGGCGACCGACAGCCACCAGACCCACCGTAGTTCGAACCCGGCCACGCGCGACAGCAGCACCGCCGGCACGAGCGCCACCACGATGCGCACGCACGAGGTCATCAGCGACGGGATCGTGTTGCCCATCGCCTGGAACATGCTGCCGGTGACAAACGTGACCCCCGACATCGCGAAGCTGAGCACGACGATCTGCAAGTACTCCACGCCGACGCGAATCACCGCCGGGTCGGTGGAGAACAAGCCGACCATCTGGGCGGCGAGAAAATAGATCACGATCGAGATCACGAGCATCGCGCCGAACGCGATCGAGACGGCGGCGCGAAAGGCTTCCATCACGCGATCGAATTTCCTGGCGCCGAAATTCTGCCCGGCCACCGGCGCTACCGCGAAGCCGAGCGCCACTACCGGCAGAAACGCCGCCTGCACCACGCGGAAGCCGATGCCGAAGCCGGCCTGGGCGCCGGCGCCGAATGGCTTCGAAATCGCATAGATGACGATCAGGCTCACGCCCATCAGCGCAAACTCGGCGCCCGCGGGCAGGCCGATTCGCAACATGCGTCCCCAGACCTCGAACTTCGGCCTCCAGTCGGAGAACCGGAAGCGCAGGTAGGCGTCCTTGTCGAGGAAGAAGATCGTGATCCAGATCACGCCGACGACAATCGCCACGAAGGTGGAGACGGCGGCGCCGGTCACCCCCATCGGATGACCCGTGCCCCAGCCGAAGATCAACACCGGTGCCAGGATCATGTTCAGCACCACCGTGCCGGTCTGCACAATCATGCCCACCTTGAAGTTGCCGGTGCCGCGCAGCGCCGAGGCCATCGCCACCATCGCGAACTGCAGGGCCATCGCCGGGATGAACCACAGCAAGTACTGTCCGGCCAGTTCCATCGTCCGCGCATCGGCGCTGAGCGCGCTGGCGTACGACAGCCGCAGCGCCATGGCGACGCCGAGGAAGATCACGCCGGCGGTCATCGACAGGACCTGCGACTGGTTGAAGATGAAGATCGCCTGGTCGTGTTCCTTCTTGCCCGAGGCGTGCGATACCAGGGTGGTGGCGCCGACGCCCAGCACCTGCGAGATGGCGAGGACGATGAACGACAGGTTGCCGCTGACGCCGACGGCGGCAATGGCGTCGGTGCCGAGGCTGCTCACCCAGTAGAGATCGATCAGCACGTAGAGCGTCTGGAAGATCATGCTGACGAGCATGAAGCTGGTGGTCTTGAGGAGATGCCCGGTGAGCGAGCCGCTGGTGAGGTCCTGCACCGGTGCAGTCTATTTCCAGACCTGCTCGATCGAGACGGAAATCCGTTCCCGCGCCGCCCAGGGTCCCGGCCGTTGCCCGGGGTCGAGTGACCTGTCCAGCCGACTATACTGGCCCCTCAGTGGGAGTCGATATGAAGCAACTACTTGCGGGCGTGGCGGTGGCGATGGGATTGGCGGCGACGTTGGCCGCGCAGGCGCCGCCCGCGGCGACCGGCCGCGGTCTGCGTGTCGAGGTGTCGTTTCCGGCCAGCGTGCACGCCCAGCCGGTGAACGGGCGCGTCTATGTGATGGTGTCGCGCACCAACGATCGCGAGCCGCGGCTGCAAATCGGGAGAACCGGCACGCCGTTCTTCGGCCGCGACGTCGAGAAGCTGGCGCCGGGGCAGGCCGCGATCATCGACGTCACCGATCTCGGCACGCCGGTGCTGAGCCTCAAGGATCTGCCACCCGGAGATTACTTCGTCCAGGGCTTCGTCAACATCTACTCCGAGTTCAAGCGCGCCGACGGGCACACGGTGTGGATGCATGATGACCAGTGGGAAGGCCAGCACTGGAACACCTCGCCAGGCAACCTGTATAGCGAACCGCAACGCGTGCACCTCGACGCGAGCACCGAGACGATCAAGCTCTCGGCCACGCACACGATTCCCGCGGTGCAGGTGCCGGCGGATACGCCGTTCGTCAAGCGGTTCAAGATCCAGAGCACGCTGCTCACCAGGTTCTGGGGCCGGCCGATCTACCTCGGTGCCACGGTGCTGCTGCCGCGCGACTATGACGCCTCGACGATGAAATACCCTGTGCTGTATCGACAAGGGCACTTCGGTCTCGGTGCACCGCTTGGCTACCAGGACGGCAACGAGATCGCGACCGCGTGGAATCGCGACGACTTCCCTCGCATGCTGGTGGTCACGCTGCAGCATCCGGCGCCGTACTTCGACGACAGCTATGCCGTGAACTCGCCGAACCTGGGCCCGTACGGCGACGCCATCATCCAGGAGCTGGTTCCCGAAGTGGAGAAGCGCTTCCGCGCGATCGGCGCGCCGTGGGCGCGGATTACCGACGGCGGATCGACCGGCGGCTGGATTTCGCTGGCGCACCAGATTCTGTACCCGGATTTCTACGGCGGCGTCTGGTCGTACTGCCCCGACTCGGTGACGTTCACCGATCTCGAAGGCATCAACGTCTACCAGGACGACAATGCGTTCTACCGGAAGATCGATTGGCGCACCGTCCCGATCATCAACACCCGGGAAACCAACGGCCACGTCCGGCTGACGTCCGAACAGCGCAACCAGATGGAACTGGTCAACGGCACCAAGGGTCGATCGGGTGAGCAACTCGACATCTGGTCGGCGGTGTTTGGGCCGGTCGGGAAGGACGGCTACTTCGAGCCGCTCTTCGACAAGAAGACCGGCGTGATCAACCGCGCGGTGG
Organism: Vicinamibacterales bacterium; assembly: GCA_039934485.1. Classification (GTDB taxonomy): domain Bacteria; phylum Acidobacteriota; class Vicinamibacteria; order Vicinamibacterales; family UBA2999; genus 12-FULL-67-14b. Next base: position 18,604 of record JBDTMB010000011.1, on the reverse strand, counting down.
CGGACTATTGGCGCGATCACTACGATCTGCTCGAATACCTCAAGCGCAATTGGGCCACGGTCGGGCCCAAGTTGGTGGGCAAGGTCCACGTCTATACCGGCACCGCCGACAACTTCTTCCTCAACAACTCCACCAAGGAGCTCGAGGACTGGATGAAGACCACGCAGAACCCGCACTACACCGGCTTCTTCCTCTACGGCGACGGCAAGGGACACTGCTGGCAGGGGCCTGAATCCACCGGTGAGCGCCTCAAGCAGATGGCCGCGCACATCGCCAACCAGAAGCCCGAAGGCACGACGACGCCGTGGTGGAAGTACTGATTAACTTAACCCGCGTCCGCCCGTTGGCGAACGCCTGACATGATTCACGACCTCAGGACGGTGCTGTCGTGGCTCACGCCGCGAGAGCGCGCCCGCTGGTACCTGCTCGTCCCGCTCGTCAGCCTGTCGGCGCTCGTCGAGGCGATCGCCGCGCTCGCCGTGTTCGGCCTGCTGCGCCTCGTCGTCGAGCCCGGCCGCGTGCGCACCGCGCCGGTCGTCTCCGAGTTGTGGAAGGCCTGGGGCTCGGATGACCCACCGGCGATCATCGCCACGCTGACGATCGCCACCGCGCTCCTCTACCTCGCCCGCGGCGTCCTGCTGGCGGGGAGCGAGTGGATGCGCGAGCGCACGCTCCAGCAGTCGGCGGCGCGGACCTCCGAGCGGCTCTTCGCGCGCTATCTGTCCGCCGGCTACCTGTTTCATGTCCGCCGGCAATCGGCGTCGCTCATCGACGAGGCGACCAGGTCCACCGAGCTGGCGTTCCAGTTCGTGCTGTCGTCCTCGATTCACCTGTTCGCCGAGACGCTGACGGCGATTGCCCTGGTCCTGGTCCTGGCCCTCAACGCGCCGCTGGCCACGCTGTCGTCGGTGGCGCTGATTCTCACCGCCGTTGGTCTCGTCGTTCAGCTGACGCGGCGGGTGTGGGTTCGCCTTGGCGGCGAGGAGAAGCAACTGGCGGTGGCGCAGCTGCACGTGCTCCAGCAGAGCCTCGGCGGGATCAAGGACGTGATCATCACCGGCCGGCAGTCGTTCTTCGAAGAGCGCTTTCGCCACGTGCGCCGCGCCCTCGCCGACCTGCGGCAACGGCGCCTGTGGATTTCGTCGATCCTCCGCATCGGCGTCGAGACCGGCCTCATCGTGTGCATGCTGGTGGTGATCTGGATGGTGATCGCGCGCGGCGACGTCGGCCCACAGACGGTGTCGGTCCTGGCGCTCTTCGCCTACACCGGCTTTCGGCTGGTGCCATCCGCCAACCGCGTGATGCTCAACCTCGGCTACTTGCGCGAGGGCCACGTCTTCGTCAAGTCGGTGGCCCACGACCTGCACGTGCTGCGTGGCCAGGCGCCGCGCGTCGTGCCGGAGCCGGTTGTGACCTTCGAGCGCTCGATTACGCTCGAGCACGTGACCCTCCGCTACGAGGCGGGCGATCGGCCGGCACTGGCCGACGTGAGCGTGTCGATTCGGCGCGGGGAATCCATCGGCATCGTTGGACCCACCGGCGCCGGCAAGAGCACGTTCGTGGACGTGTTGCTGGGTCTGCTGACGCCAACCGAAGGTGAGGTCCGGGTGGACGGTGATCCGATCGGCGGACGCGAACGCGGCTGGCAGCGGCTGATTGGCTACGTGCCGCAGGACGTCTACCTGCTGGACGACACCCTCCGCCGCAACATCGCGTTCGGGATTTCGGATGCGGCCGTGGACGACGCCCAGCTGGCCAGGGCCGTCTCGCTGGCGCGGCTTGGCGAGGTGATCGCGGCCTTGCCGAAGGGTCTCGAGACCGACGTCGGCGAGAACGGCGTGCGATTGTCCGGCGGGCAGCGGCAGCGCGTGGCGATCGCGCGCGCGCTCTATCACGACCCACCGGTGCTGGTGTTCGACGAAGCCACGGCGGCGCTCGATAATCAAACCGAACGAGAGGTCACCGACGCGATCGCGGCGCTGCGCGGCGACCGCACGCTCATCGCCATCGCGCACCGCCTCTCGACGGTGCAGGCGTGTGACCGCCTGATCTACCTGCGCGACGGCCGGATCGCCGGGATCGGCGCGTATCAGGCGCTGCTCGCCGACGAGTCCTTCCGCAAGCTGACGTAGGCCGCGTCGGCGATCGCCCGCGCCTGCGCCACAAAACGTTCCGTCGAAAAGCCGCGCGCGTGGGTCAGGGCGCGGCGGCGCACGTCGTTGCGAAGGTTGGCGTCGAGCGCCACCTCGCTGACGCGTGTGACCGCCTCGTCTTCGCTTTGCCAGAGCAGCCGTTGGTCCCCCACCACTTCCGGCGAGCCGCCGCTGCCGTGTGGAAACACCAGGCAGCCCGCGCGCAGCATTTCCGCTGTGGCCATGCCGAAGTGCTCGCCTTCCATGGCCTGCAATCCGTAACGGCTCTGTCCCATCAACCTATTCAGCTGCTCGCGAGTGAGATTCTCCCGGAACTCGATCCAGTCGCGGTCGCGCGCGGCAAACCGATGGAGCCGCCGGGTGTAGGCCGGGTCCACCGGAGAACCGACGATCAGCAACCGCGCGTCGGGAATCGCGTGGGCCCGCAACCGGCGGACGATCGACATGGCGACTTCGACGCGCTTCGATCCGTGGAACCGGCCCACGCAGAGAAACGTGTTCGAACGGGCGTCCCATGGCAGCCCCGCGCCGGGATCGATGACCGGAGGATACAGGACGCGCGCCGCCGGCACGCCCTCGCTCCTCAGCAGGCCATCGGCGGTCCACTGGGAGTTGGCCACCGTGACGTTCTTCCGGGCGTCGTCCCACGGCAGTCCCATGAGACGGTCGCAGAGGGCGAAATAGAGGTTGACGATCGGCGCCAGCCGCCTCGGCGTGGGACGAAGCGCCGTAGGAAAGTGAAGGTACTGCACGCCCGGCCTGGTGAAGGCGCCGTAGTTGTCCGCCGTCATCAGCATGTCGTAGTGGTTCGCCAGCGGACGCGCGTAACGGAGGACCGAGCACATGCGCAGGCGACTCAGCCGGTGCTCCGGGAGCGACGACAACCACGACAGCGGAGCGGGGATCACGTGCCGCGCGACGGCGTCGGGAATGGCGGTGCCGTAGAACGCGTTAGTGGCGGCTGGCGTCCACGGCGATGCCGTCAGCGTGGCCACCTCGTGCGGGCCGGCCAGCGCATGCACCAGCCACGCCGCGACCGCATTGCCGCCGCCGGGCGGCTCGAGCGAGCGCTGCACCAGCAGGATGCGCACGCTACCCCGTGAAGGCCGCCACCGTGTCGCGCACCTGCGCCACGAAGCGAGCGGTCGAGAAACGCGGCCCTTGCTCGGCGAGAAATTCGCGCAGCCGATTCTGCCGGGACGTATTGCCCAGCACCGACGAAATCTTCTCCACCGCGTCGTCGTCGCTGTCGTACATCAGCGCCGGCTGGTGGCCGACAATTTCCATCTGCCCGCCGCCGCGAGGCACCCATACGATGGCGCCGGCGCGGACGAGTTCGGCGGACGCCATGCCGAAATGTTCCTCGCGCATGCCATGGATGCCGTAACGATGCGACGCCATCAGCCGCTTGACCTCCTGGCGGCTGAGGTCCTGGCGAAACTGAATCCACGAGCCGAGCGACGCGGCCAGCCTGGTCAGTCGGCGAAAGTACGTCGTGCCGTGGCGATCCGAGGTGCCGACGATCGTCAAACGGAGATCCGGCGCGTGCGCCCTGACCCGCGCGAGGATCCGCATCACGCGCTCATAGTCCTTTTCCGGCGAGAGGCGTCCGACGGCCATGAAATGCGGCGACCGCTCACCCCAAGGCAACGGCGGATCCGGATCGACAACCGGTGGATACACGGTCCGGGTCTCGATGCCGAGGAAGCTCTTCACGTGCGCCCCGGTCCAATCCGAATTGACGAGCGTCACGTTCTGCTTGAGCCGCTCCATCGAGAAGCCGGCGAGTCGATCGGTGAGGGCGTAGTAGGCGTTGAGGCCGCCTGGCGGCGGATGATACCAGCGCAGATCGACGTCGGGCCGCGGCCGCAAGTAGGTGGGGTAGTGGATGTACTGGATGCCCCGGCGGCCGTAGTCGGTCTCGTTGTGCACGCCGAAGATCACGTCGAAGCCGTCGCTGACCCGCCGCGTGTAGCGCATGATCAGCGCCAGCTTGAGCAGCGTCGCCGGCACCGGCAAGTGATCGGGAATCGCCGTCCACTGTCGAGGGACCTGGATGGTGTCGAAATCACTCGACTGAAGATGTGTCCCGAAGAACCGGTTGATCGGTTCAATCTCGACCGGCCGCCACGACAGCACCGTGACGCGATGTTCGCGCACGAGCGATTGGAGCACCCACGCGGCGACGCCGTTGCCGCCGCCGGGCGGCTGCATCGACGGTTGGACCAGCAACACGCGCTTCATGGCACGTCGACGCGGGCCGTCGCCAGCGCCAGCAACGACAAGGCCGCGGTGATGGCATAGAGGATCAGGACGGTGCGCCGCGTCGACCAGCCAAGCGCAAGCAGGCGGTGGTGAATGTGGCCGCGGTCTGGCGTGACGATCTGGCTCACCGTGCGCCTGAGCGTGGGGCTGCCGTTTCCGGGCGCGAAGATGCGGCGGACCAGCGTGGTCGCGGCATCGGCGATCGGCAGCGCAAAGATCAGCAAGGGCACGCCCGTGGTCAGCGCCGTGGCCCCCTTCTGCCATCCGGCGATCGCCGTCGACGCCAGGACGAAGCCGAACAACAAGCTGCCGCTATCGCCGAGGAAGATCGACGCGGGGGGAAAGTTGAACAGCAGGAAGCCGAGGGCGGCGCCGGCCATCGCCGCCAGCACCATGGCCTCCGCCGGGTGCGACCGCGTCACGAGAATCGCCGCGCACGTCGCGCAGGCGATCACGGCGACGCCCGAGGCCAGGCCGTCGACGCCGTCGATCAGGTTGAAGGCGTTGGTGAGGCCGATGAGCCAGGCCAGGGTGATCGGCCATGCCATCCAGCCAAGTGAGAAGGAGGCGCCGAGGAGCGTGACCCGCTCGATGCGCAACCCCGCGGACATCACCAGGACCGCCGCGGCGGCCTCGACGATCAACTTCGCGGCCGGCGAGACGGGCCTGATATCGTCTAGCAGCCCGATGCCGAAGACCAGTCCGGCGCCGGCGAGGATGGGGACCGAACTGGGGACGAACGCGTCCGGCCACAGTTCCGGCCTGATCAGCCTCAACAGCCAGAGCGCCCCAAGGGCCGAAAGGCAAACCGCGACCCCGCCGAGGCGCGAGACCGAGTGAAGATGAACCTTCCGGCCCCCCGGGGCGTCTACCAGTCCGAACGCCGCGGACGTCCACGACACCGCCGGAGTGAACAGGGCAGACAAGCTGGCGCCCATGAGAACAAGCCAGAAATAGGCGGACATGCGAACAGCCGTTATCGTACTCGGAGATTTGGGTCGAAGCCCGCGGATGCAGTTTCACGCGCTTTCGCTGGCCCAGGCCGGCGGGGACGTCGACCTGGTGGGCCTCGACGGCGCGCCCGTCCACGCCGCGATCGCCGCCGAGCCGCGGATCACCGAGCATCGGCTGGCCGATGCGGCGTACCACTCGAGGGCCGGCGGCAGTGTCCGCCGCTTCGTCGTCCTCTCGTCGTTTCGCATCGTCGCCCAGGCGTGGGGCCTCTGGCGGACGCTGCGGGCGGCGCCTCGCCCGGATGTGATCCTGATCCAGAACCCGCCCGCGGTTCCGACGATGGTGGTGGCGTGGCTGGTGGCGCGGCTGCGCGGCGCGCGGTTGATCATCGACTGGCACAACCTGTCGCACACCATCGCCGCGGTCCGGCTGGGCGACACGCATCGCGCCGTTCGGGCGCTCGCGCGCAGTGAACGTCGCTGGTCGAAGCGCGCCGACGGGCACCTCGCCGTATCGCAGGCGCTTGCCAATTGGCTGTCCCGCGAATACGGCGCCAGGGCCACGGTGCTGTACGACCGCCCGCTGCGTTCGTTCGAGCGAGCGAGCGCGGAGGCGCGTCTCGCGCTGTGGACGAAACTGGCGGCGCAAGGCGCGCTGCCGGAGTCGCCCGTCCCCCTGGCCGTGTGCCCCACGAGTTGGACGCCCGACGAAGATTTCGATCTGCTGCTCGAGGCGATCGAGCGCGCCGAGCGCACGCTCGGTGGGGGCAAACCTTCAGGTTTGCCCGAAGCACCCGCGCAGCTCTGCATCCTCCTCACCGGCCGCGGTGCCTTGCGGGAGAACTTCGAAGCGCGCTTGTCGAAGCGGAATTTCTCGGCGATCAGGGTTCGCACGGGCTGGGTCGAACCGGCCGACTATCCCGTGCTGGTGTCGATGGCGGATCTCGGCCTTTGCCTGCATCAGTCGTCGTCTGGTCTCGACCTGCCGATGAAACTCGCGGACTTTCGCGGTCCCGGCGTACCGGTGGCCGCGTTTGACTACGCGCCGGTCTTGGGCGAAGCGCTGACCATCGCCCACGAAGGCGTCACCTTCAAGGATCCCGGACAGCTCGCGCACTTGCTGGTGGCCCTCGCCGCGGGAAGCGCCGATCACGGGAGCCCATTGACCCGGTCGCGGGAGTGGCTGGCCAGCCATCCGGCGCCGCGGTGGGAAGATCAGTGGCAGAGTGTCGCCGCACCCATGTTCCACCCATAAGAGGCTAAGATGGATGGGCCTTATGCTCCCCATCACCGACATCGCCGATCGCCTCGGCCTCCCGCAAGATCTGCTTGAACCTTACGGGCGCCACATCGCAAAAATCCGGCTCGAAGTCCTCGAACGCTTTCCGAAGCGGCGGGGCAAGTTGATCCTGGTGACGGCCATCACGCCGACGACCAGCGGCGAGGGCAAGACGGTCAACACCATCGGCATCACCCAGGGGCTGATCAAGCTCGGGCACAAGGCGGTGGCGGCGTTGCGCGAGCCTTCGCTCGGCCCGGTCTTCGGGATGAAGGGCGGCGCGACGGGAGGCGGGCTGGCGTCGCTCGAACCGATCGACAAGATCAACCTGCACTTCACCGGCGACTTCCACGCCATCACCACCGCGCACAACCTGCTCGCGGCGCTGCTCGACGCGCACCTGCATTTCGGCAACGACCTGCGCATCGATCCGAAGGAAATCCTGTGGCCGCGCGCGCTGGACATGAACGACCGTGCGCTGCGGCGCATTGCCACCGGTCTGGGCGGCCGCGACGCGGGACCCGCGCGCGAGACCGGCTTTGTGATCACCGCCGCCTCCGAGATCATGGCGATCCTCGCGCTGGCCGAGCGCCGCGCCGATCTCCGCCGCCGGCTCGGCAACATCGTCGTCGGGTTCAGCTACGACGGTCGCGCCGTCACCGCCGCGGACCTCAAGGCCGTCGGGCCGATGATGCTGCTGCTCAACGACGCGGTGTTGCCGAACCTCGTGCAGACCACCGAGGGCGCCCCGGCCATCGTCCATTGCGGACCCTTCGCGAACATCGCGCACGGCACCAGCAGCGTGCTGGCGCAGCGCATCGGGCTGCACCTGGCGGACTTCGTCATCAACGAGACAGGATTCGCCGCCGACCTTGGCGCCGAGAAGTTTTTCGATCTCGTCATGCCGATGTGCGGCCACGTGCCGTCGGTGGCGGCCGTAATCGTCACCTTGAAGGCGCTGCGGGCGCAGGGCGGCGCGCCCGAGGGCCCGGTCGAAGCCGGATTTCCGAACCTGACACGGCATCTCGCCAACCTGGCGCGATGGGGCGTGCCCGCGGTGGTCGCGCTCAACCGCTTTCCTGGTGACAGCGATGTGGATCTCGAAAGGGTCCTGGCGCACTGCCGGGCGTCTGGCGCCGACGCCGCGCTCGCCGAGGGCTACACCAGGGGCGGCGACGGCATGACGGAGCTGGCCGGCAAGATCGTGGCCGCCGCCGACGCCGCGGACCTCTCCCGTGTGAAGCCGATTTACGCGGCTGGGCAGCCGCTCGAAGCCAAGATCACCGCTGTGGCGACGCAGGTCTACGGCGCCGAGGCAGTGGCGTTCAAGCCCGCGGCCCGGGAACGGCTCAAGCGATTCGAGGCACTTGGCTACGGCGGTCTGCCGGTGTGCATTGCGAAGACCCAGTACTCATTCACCGACGATCCCAAACAGATGGGCGCGCCGTCGGGATGGACCCTGACCATTTCCGATGTGTCGCTCTCTGCCGGCGCCGGCTTCGTCGTGGCCATTGCGGGCAGCATGATGCTGATGCCGGGCCTGGGCAAGGTGCCGCAGGCCCACCGGCTCGACGTCGACGACGAGGGCCAGGCGATCGGGATGGCGTATTAGTGTCGATCCTGCAGGGGGTCGTTCGTCTGTAGGGCAGAGGAGACACATCGTGCCGAACTACATCCTGCTGCTGCACCACGAAGAACGGGCTCGACCTGAGATGAGCCCGGATGAAATCCAGGCGATGATCCAGAAATACGTGGCCTGGCGGAACAAGGTGGGCAACGGCCGCGCCGTGAGCGGCCACAAGTTGCGCAATTCCGAGGGCCGCGTGATGCGCGGCAGCGGCGGCGGCGTCGCCGTGAAAGACGGCCCCTACGCCGAAGCCCGCGAGGTCATCGGCGGCCTGTTCATCGTCGAGGCCGGAACCTACGAAGAAGCGGTAGAACTCAGCCGCGACTGCCCGCACCTGGAGTACGGCGGCGCCATCGAAATCCGCGAAATCCAACCCACGTAGGGTCAGGCACCAAACCCTCGAAAACGCGGCAGAATCTGCCAACGTGGCAACCGACCCCGTAGCAATTGTCGATCATCTGTTCCGCCGCCAGGCGGGACAGATGGTGGCGACGCTCACCCGCAAGCTCGGCCCGAAGTACCTCACCCTGGCCGAGGACGCGGTGCAGGATGCCCTGATGACGGCGCTCGAACAATGGCCATTTCGCGGGGTGCCCGATCAGCCGGAAGCCTGGCTCTTCCAGGTGGCGCGCAATCGCGCGCTCGACCGGCTTCGACATTCGCGGATGGCGGTGGAGAAACTGGGGGCCATCGCGCAGGAGTCGCCGGTGATGACACCACCTGCGGCCTCGGCTCTGCTCAAGGATGAGCTGCCGCCCATGGAAGACGACCAACTGGGCCTGATCTTCCTCTCCTGCCACCCGATGCTGTCTCCCGATGCCCGTGTCGCCCTGGCGCTCAAGCTGGTGGGCGGATTCAGCGTGGCCGAGATCGCGCGCGCGTTTCTTTCCCAGGAGAGCGCCATCGCCCAGCGGTTGGTCCGCGCCAAGCGAACGCTCCGCGATGCCGACATCAGCTTCGACATGCCGGAAGCGGACGCGCTGTCCGATCGGCTCGATTCCGTCCTCGAGTCCCTCTACCTGATGTTCAACGAAGGCTACGCCGCCACGTCCGGCGACGTGCTCGTGCGCGACGACGTCGCGGCGGAAGCGATTCGCCTGGCGACGCTCGTCGCCGAGCATCCCGCCACCGCCGCGCCACGCGCATGGGCCCTCGTGGCGCTGATGCGGCTGCATGCCGCTCGCTTCCCCGCACGGGCGGATTCCGGTGGATCGTTGTTCCTGCTCCGGGATCAGGATCGCTCGACGTGGGACCGCGGCTTGCTGGCCGGCGGCTTTCGCGCGCTCGAGCGCGCCTCGTCGGGCGATCGCATCAGCACATATCACCTGGAAGCCGGCATCGCGGCGTGCCACGCCTCGGCCGCGTCGTGGGAGGCCACCGACTGGCCGCAGATTGTCGAGTTGTATGACGACCTGCTGGCGCTCACCGGTTCACCGGTCGTGGCGGTGAACCGCGCCGTCGCGCTTTCACGCATCGAGGGCGCCATGAGCGGCCTGGCCGCGCTCGACGCCATCGCCGATCGACACGCCCTCGACCGGTATCCGATGCTCCCGGCCATCCAGGCCGAACTGTGGCGGGAAGCGGGCGACCTGGCGCGCGCCACCGAGTGCTATCGGGCCGCCCTGGCCCTCGCCCGATCCAAACCGGAACGCCGCTGGCTCACGTCGCGGCTATAATCACGGCAAGTTGGAGTACCTGATCAAGGAATACGCGCTCGAACCGGGCGCGCTCGAAATCCAATACATCGAGGAGTATTTCGGCGAGTTCCCGCGCCGAAAAACGGCACGGGAAATCATCGATCGGCTGAAAGACCGCGAGTCGCTGATCCTGATGGCGGAAGCGCCACTGCCGGACGACCCCGGTTCGCTGGTGCCCGTGTCGTACAAGATTGTCCACGAACTTCGCGCCGACGAATCGGTGCCGAAATTGCGCGACCTCGTCGAGCGGCTGAGCGAACCCGTGCGATTCGAGGGGCGCCGGGTGCTGTATTCCTGGATCGGCGGGACGCGTCGCGACTGGCGCGGCCAGGGCCACTTTCGCGCGCTTACCGAAGAATCCGAAGCGTGGGCGCACTCCGCGGGCTTTGAGGAAGTGGTGGTCAAGACGAAGAACCGCTACTACGACATGCGCGCCGTGCTCGCGCAGCTGCAGTTCAACGTCGTCAAGCTCGAGCCACACCCCACCGACAAGGACGAGTCGAAGGTCTACTTGAGCAAGATGCTGCCCGCCGAACTGGCGCGCGGCCACCGCCGCGTGCGGACGGTTGTCTACACGGAATAGCCGGGGCCGGCACCCCGCAAGCGGAGTGGCCTACTCAGCCTTCAGTGTGACCACCGGATCGATGCGGGTCCCGCGCCTCGCGGGAAGATACGACGCCACGACCGCGACGAGGGCGAGCGCGCTGCCGATGGCGACAAATGTGCCCGGATCATTTGGTCCCACCTGGAACAGCAGCCCCCGCAACACCCGCGCTGCCGGGATCGCGCACGCCAGTCCCAGCACCAGGCCGATCGCCACTACTCGCAAGTTCTGCTGCACCACCATCCGCACGATCTGGCCCGGATGCGCCCCCAGCGCGACCCGGATGCCGAACTCCCGCGCGCGTTGCGCCACTGAATACGCGACGATGCCGTAGACGCCAAGGGCCGCGAGCAGCAGCGCGGCGCCGGCGAAGACGCCCATCGCGATGGCGGTCATGCGCGGGCGGGCAATCGATTCGGCGAAGACCTCGTCGAGGGACCGCACGGCCGACACCGGCAGCAGCGGATTGATGTCGCGGATCACCCGCACCGCCGACGGCCCGAGCCGCCCGGGATCGCCGCTGGTGCGGACGACATACGTCATGAGGCCGAACGCGTACTGCCGCGACGACAAATACGCGGTGGGCCTGACCTCGCCTTCGAGGCTGGCCAGCTTGACGTCGCCGACCACGCCGATAATCTCGTGCGGCTTGGTGTTGCCGAGATTGAGGATGAACTTGCGGCCGATCGGATTGTCGCCGGGATAGATTTGCCGCGCGAAGGTCTCGTTGATCACGGCCACCGGATCGCGCTCCGGCGTGTCGCTCTCTCCGACATCGCGCCCGGCCAGAAAGGGGATTTCCATCGCCTGGAAATATCCAGCCGTCACCGGCCGCGCGTCGGCGACCGGCCGCTCGTCGGGCGGCGGCTGGGGCGCATCGGCCCGCCAGAACGAGGTGGCGGGCCCCGCGCCAGCGAGCGGAAGAAACGAGGTGCCGCCCACCGACCGCACCCCGGGCAGGGCCCGCAAGGCCGCCATCACGCGGGTGTGGAACGTGTGCTGCGCATTGGCGTCGGCATACGTCCGAGCGGGAAGCGACACTCGAAGCGAGAGCACCGATTCCGGCGAGAAGCCCGGACGAACACCCCGCAATTCTACGAGACTGCGGCCGAGCAGGCCGGCGCCGCACAGCACCGTGAGCGCCAGCGCGATTTCTCCGATCACGAAGGCCTGGCGGAGCACGCGGCCGCGCGCGGCGCCGGAAATATTCGGCGCCCCGTCGCGAAGCGCCGTGACGATCGAGTCTCCGGTGGCGCCGAGCGCAGGCGCCAGCCCGCAGACGAGCGTCGTCAGCACGGTGGCCAGGCCGGCGAAGGCGAGCACGGCGGGATCGATGCCGATTTGCGACAGCAATGGCACCGGCAGCCGCGTCGATACCCACGCGGTCAGCGCGCTCGAGAGCCACGCCGCCAGCAGGAGCCCGAGGGCGCCACCGGCGGCCGACAACAGCAGGGACTCGCCGATCAATTGCCGCAGGAGCCGGCCGGTGCCGGCGCCCAGCGCGGTTCGGATCGCCAGCTCGCGACGCCGGCTCGATGCGCGCGTGAGCATCAGGCTGCCGATGTTGCCGCAGGCGATGAGCAGCACCGCGCCGACCGCGCCGAACAGCACGAGGACCGCGAGCCGGATGTCGCCCACCAGTTGTTCGCGCAGCGGGACGAGGTTGACGCTCCAGCCGGTGTTGAAATCCGGCTGCTCGCGGCGCAGGCCGTCCATCACGCCTTCCATCTCGGCCTGCGCCTGGTCGCGCGAAACGCCGGCCTTCAACCGGCCGATGCCGATGATGCTGCGTCCCGCGAAGCGCCGCGCCGCTGCGCCCAGGCGGAATGGCACATAGACATCCGCCGGAATGCCGAGCACTTCGAAGCCGCGCGCCATCACGCCAATCACGGTGGCCGGTTCGCCGTTAATCGTCAGCGTGCGGCCAATCACCGCGCGGTCCGCTCCAAACCGTCGGGTCCACAGTCCGTGGCCGAGGACCAGCGTTCGCGGCGCGCCTTCCTGATCTTCGCCGGCGGCGAAGCCGCGCCCGAGTACCGGCGCGACGCCGAGCGTGTCGAACAAGTCCGCCGTCACCACCACGGTGGGCAGTTCCTCGGGTTCGCCGCCGCCGGTGATGGTGACGCGGTTTTGCGTGAACGCCGCCATGCGCTCGAACGACTGGCTTCGCGCCTTCCATTCCAGGTAATTCGCCGGGCTGACGACGTTGCGCGCGCGATTGCGGGGCAGGTTGTTCTCCCACAACACGACCAGGCGCTCGGCGTCCGCATACGGCAGTGGCTTGACCAGCAGCGCATGCACGACGCTGAAGAGCGCGGTCGTCGAGCCGATGCCGATAGCGAGCGCAGCGATGGTGCACGCCGTGAAGAGCGGCGATCGCCACAGCACCCGAAGCGAATGATGAAGGTCAGAAAGCATGCTCATGGTTTCAGGCCCAGCAACAAGAGGCCGGCGACGGCCTTCTCGCGAACCTGGGAATCCGGATCGTGCGCGGCCTGTTGGAGGGCTTCGAGCGCGCGTAAATCGCCGCTGGCGCCCAGCGCGATCGCCGCCTTCTCGCGCACCTGCGAATCCGTGTCGGACATCGCGGCGATCAGCGGCGAGACGATGCGCGGATCGCGGCGGAAGGCGAGGCCGATGGCGGCCTTCTCCCGCACCTGACCGTCGGAATCCTGCAGCGCGCCCAGCAACGGGCTAATCACGTCGGCGCCAGGCGTAAAGGCCAGGCCAAGGGCGGCCTTCTCTCGCACCTGGGCGTCGGTGTCGCCCAGGGCGTTCACCAGCACCTGGGTAATCGACGGGGCCTGTCCGTGATCGTCAAGGTCAAGCACCGGCGGCCGCGCCCGTGGCGTCGGCGACGCCGCGGCCACCACCTGTTCCGGCGTGGCGGAGAGTTGCGCGCCGAGCGCCACGCTCGTCATCGCCGCGACGCTGGCGGCGACCAGCCAGCGAGAGGCGCGCCATGGCGCGCCCGAGCCGGCGCCGAGGATCGTCAAGAGCCGCCCCTCGATCGCCGAAGGCCTGGCCATGCCAAGTGCCGACGATGTGGTCCAGGCCGGTCGCGTGGCGCGCGCCAGGTCGAGCAGCAGCGTCGCGTAAGCGGAGGGCCGCGCGCCGAGCCGCAGGACCTCGGCGTCGCAGGCGCGCTCGCGTTCGCGCGCGAGAGCGGCGGACGCGTGCCACACGAGCGGATTGAACCAGTAGATGGCGCAGGCGATCTGCGCCATCGCCTGCGTGCGCCGGTCGCCGCGGTGAATATGCGTGAGTTCGTGCACGAGCGCGGCCTGTCGATCTTCGCTCGACCAGTTCGCCGAGGAGGACGGCACCAGCACCACCGAGCGGAAGAGTCCGGCGACATGCGGGCTGCCTTCGCCGGCAAATTGCCTGACCTCGACGGGATGCGTGAAGCCGAGCCGCCTCGCCACCATCGCCGCGTCCGCGGCCCAAATCGACGGGGCTGGAGTCGCGCGTCGCACCTTCCACCCGCTCAGGGTCCATCCCAACAAGAACCACGCGCCCAAGATCAGTGTGCCGGCGGTGCGTACGGTGCCGAGGGTGACAAAAGGGCTGGTGCTTGCCGTGTTCGGCGCACGAGGCACACTCGCCGCAGGCGCGGCAGCCACGGGACTCGTGATGGGCAAAGTGATTCGAGGTGCCAGCGGTGCAAGAGCCGGCGCGAGCAGCACCATGACGATGGAGCAATGCCAGACCAGGTGACGCGTGGCCGGCGCCGCCTTGATCAGGACGCGCGTGATCAGGCTGCTGCAAAGCAGGATGACGGAGGTCCGGGCGAGCAACTCGAGGTCCATCACCGTCCTTCTTTCCGGGCGCGATCGATCAGGCCCGACAGCGACGTCAATTCGTCGTCCGACAGGGAGCCCGAGTCGACGAGCGCGGCGGCCGCCTGCGCCGCCGACCCCTCGAAAAATGTCTTCACGATCCGGCTGAGCGCCGACTGCCGGGCGTTCTCGCGCGGCACCATGGGAAGGTAGACGTAGCGGGTGCCCTGCGGTTCATGCCGGGCGTGACCCTTGTCTTCAAGGATCCGCAGCAGCGCCCGCACCGACGAATAGCTGGGCGGATCCGGCAGCGCCGCCTGCACCTCGGCGACGGTGGCCGAGCCCTTCGCGTAAAGGATGTCGAGGATCTGCCGTTCGCGCCTGGAGAGAGGATCCGTTGTCATGCTAAAAATATCGCACCTGCTGAATATTTAGCACGCCGGAGCCGAGATCGCAACTCCTTGCTCATCCGACGGCCGGTTCGATAGACTTGGCTGGAAGTTGAGATTGGTTCTCATTTAAATGCTGCAGGCCTACGTCATCACCCTTCGTGAAGGCCTCGAGGCCTTTCTCATCATCGCCATCAGCCTGGCGTACTTGAGGAAGACCGAACGTCGTGAGTTGGTGCCTGCCGTGCACTGGGGCATCGGCCTCTCGATTCTCTTGAGCGCGGCGGCGGCCTACCTCTTTCAGAAGGCGGCCAATCAGTCCCTGTGGGAAGGTGTCCTCGCGTTGACGGCTGCGGTCTCTGTCGCCTCGCTCACTTTGCACATGTGGCGGACCTCCAAGCGCATCAAGGGTGAGATCGAAGGACGCCTCCAGGCCTCCGCGGGCAAGACCGGCGCGGCCGCGTGGCTGGGCGTCTTCCTCTTTACCCTGCTGATGATTTCTCGCGAAGGGATGGAAACGGCGTTGCTCTTTGGCACGCTGCTCAGCCAGGTGCAGCTGTCGACGATGTTGGGCGGCGCGGTGGCGGGGACCCTCAGCGCGGCCTCGGTCGCGTTGCTCTGGTCGCGCTTTGGGCATCGCGTGAATCTCGGCTTGTTCTTCCAGGTCACCGCGATCTTCCTGTTGATCTTCGTCGTCCAGCTGAGCATCTACGGCTTCCACGAACTGACCGAGGCGCACCTGTTTCCCAACAGCGAGGCGCTGCACTGGGCCACCGAGCCGTACGGTCCAGACGGCGTCTATGGCCAGTACCTCTCGTATTTGCTGCTCGCTGGTCCCTTGACGTGGTTGCTGCTCGCCATGGCGACCGGTGCGGGCCGGGCGCCAGTCCGTGCGACCACCGGCCGCGCCTAAGTGAGCGTCCGCGTCATCCGCGGCCCTTGGGTGATGTAGGCTTCGGCAATGCCGAAACCCCCGATCACCGCGACGCTGAAGTGGGGTGGCGGGTTCCGCTTCACCGCACGGACCTCACGCTCGGAAATCACCCTTGATGGAGACAGCCAGGCTGGGCCCTCGCCCCCCGAGGCGCTTGCGATGGCGCTCGCCGGCTGCATGGCCATCGACGTCGCCGACATCGTGGTCAAGGGCCGGCATTCGTTGACCGCGCTTGACGCCACCATCGTCGGTCGGCGCGCGGACGACGCACCGCGTCGCTTTCTCGCCTTCACGCTGCATTTCGTGATCACCGGCACCGTGCCCCAGGCGGCCGTGGAGCGGGCCATCCAGTTGTCACACGACAAGTACTGTTCGGTGTGGCATTCGCTGCGGCAGGACATCCAGCTCGACACCACCTTCGAGGTTCATCCCTGACCGACCCTTCGACTCCGCTCAGGGCAAGCCGCAAGGTCTATCTCGACTGGGTGCGCGGCCTGGCGGTGGTCATCATGGTGGAGGCGCATGTCGTCGATGCGTGGACGCGTGAGGCCGACCGCCAGGGTCCGGCGCACATGTACGCGATCTTTGTCGCCGGGCTGGCCGCTCCGCTGTTCCTGTTCCTGGCCGGGTTGGCGCTGGCGATGTCGGCGTCCAATCGTGCGTCCAGCGTCGGGGTGCCGGCGGCGGCAAGGCTGGCGCGCCTGCGCGGCTGGCAGGTGTTTGCGCTGGCGTTCCTGTTCCGCCTGCAATCTCAGCTCCTCGGCTGGGGCGCGCTCATCAACTTCCTGAAGGTGGACATCCTGAACGTGATGGGCCTCGGCATGGTCGCCGCGGGCGCCCTCTGGGGGCTCGGCCGCGCGCGCGGGACGCGGATTGCGCTGTTCGCGATCGCGACCAGCCTGGTCGCGATGTCCACGCCGTTCGTGCGCGAGGCCGCTATGCTGGCTCCCTTGCCGGATCCCCTCGAGGCCTACATCCGGCCGTTGGCCGGCCGCTCGACGTTCGCCATTTTTCCGTGGGTGGGATTCCTGCTGGCCGGCGCGATCGTTGGTGAACTGGTTTCGGCCGCGCGTGGGGACGAACCTTCAGGCTCGCTCACGTTTGAACTGCGGTTGCAGGCCGGCCTGTTCGCCGCCGGCGTCCTGGGCATCGTCCTGGCGTATTGGGCGTCGTTCCAGCCTTCGATCTATCCCGTCGCGAATTTCTGGACCAGCTCGCCGACGTTCTTCTTCATTCGCCTGGGGATCTGCACGGTGCTGGTGCCGATGGCGTGGCTCGTGTCGAGGCAACCCGGCGTCATGGCGAGCCTCGGCCGATCGTCGCTGTTCGTCTACTGGATTCATGTGGAGATGGTTTACGGCGTGTTGGGCCGGCCATTCCGCCATCTCTTCCCGCTGCCTGGCGCCCTCATCGCCTGGGCGGCGTTATGCGTGCTCCTTTACGCGATCGTGCTGTGGAAGAACCGGTTGATGGAGCGAGTGACGTTGACCGGCCTCTTTAGAATCTTCGCGCCGGTCTTGAAGTAATCCCGACGAGCGTCCGCTCCCGACAAGGAACCCCTCCCGGCTGCATTCAGAACGCCATCAAGTAGGTCATCTTGGCGATGATCGCGCGGCTCAGCATGTCGCCGCTCACCGAGTCGTGCCGCTCGTTGTAGACGATGTAGATGTCGCTCAGGGGGCGATGGATGATGTCGAGCCGCACGTTCGAGCTCCACTGCTGGGAGTCGGTGTTGTACTGCACCAGCGCATTCACGAACACCTTGGTGCTGAAGTAGTAGTTGACGCGGCCCGTGACGAGGTTGGTGACGAAGGATCCGGTCGGCAGGCCGATGTCGTTGATCGAATCGGTCAGCGACACGTTGAGGTGCTCGTTCATGCGGAACGTGCCGCCCACCACGTAGTTGCGCTTGTAGCCGTCGTAGAAATCACCCGTCGCAAACCGCAGGCTGGTCGAGAACCGCGCCGCGGCGTTGGTGTTGGCCAGGGCGAAGTATTCCTTGAAGTCGTATCGTCCCGGCGCCACCGTGATGTGCCGCTTGCTGTTGATCGTGAAGACCTTGTCCAGCACCTCGACGTTGGGGTTGGCGCCCACCTCGATGAAGGTGCTGTTCTGCAGCGTGACGGGAAGGTGCCAGTCCATGTAGCGCGACTGCAGGCCGCCGCCGTTATGGGCGGCGAAGTTCTCGAACTGGAAGTGCGGGAAGGTCTCGCGCAGCCACTTCTGCGTCCGCTTGGGGCGGATATGCGTACCGAGGTAGAACTCACCGTTGTTGACGCCGGTGCGTGGCACGAAGCCCATCTCGTCGTTCAGGCGCTCGCCGAAGGTCTGGAAGGCGCCACGCGTCTCCCAGAAATCATTGCGAAAGCTGAAGCTGCCCTTGGAATACATGTCGTCGCCGGTGCCGGGCACCACCGACTGCGGCGAATCCGTTTTTGCAATCGCGAAGTTGAGGTTCAGGTCGCGGAAGAATCGGAAGTTGGCGTCCGCGCCGACGCCGCGGTTGTAGTGATCGCCGCTGGCGTCCTTGTTGAGGACCATCACGCCGATGTCGGAGTTGGCCAGGATGTTGCGACGCAACCGCAGCGCGGTGAAGTTGGTGGCCGGGCTGGCGTCCTGCCGCTGCTGCTGGATGTTGAGCGCGCCGATTGAGTAGCCGCCGGCGCGGCCGGTCAGGCGTGTGCCGGCCAGGATTGGGATCGAATCGCCGTTTGACGACAAGCCGATCTGCCGGCTGAAAAAGAACACCATGTCCTGCGACACGTTCTGGCGCCCGGCGTTGGCGCCGCCGCCCGCGTTGGCGCTTGGCGTGCCGAACTGAAACACCCCGGAGTTCTCGAGGAAGAAGTCGCGCTTCTCCGGGAAGAACAGGCTGAAGCGGGTGAGGTTCACCTGCTGCTCGTCGGCTTCCACCTGTGCGAAGT
>JBDTMB010000010.1:0-35367 GCA_039934485.1 Vicinamibacterales bacterium | reverse complement strand
CCACCTACGACAAGCGCAGCGAGCGCCAGGTCAACGCCGGCAACCTCCTGCTGCGTGGCGTGCCCGGCGTCGGCAAGACCTTCTTCGGCGTGATCCTCGCGGCGATTAGCGACGCCAAGTTTGCCCGCATCCAGGGCCGTGCCGACCTGCAACCCACCGAGGTGGTGGGGTTCCAGATGATCAACCCCTCCACCGGCCAGCTCGTCACCGAGTTCGGTCCGATGGCGTCGGCGGAAGTGATCCTGCTCGACGAAATCAACCGCATCCCGCTGAAGTCGCAGAGCGCCTTTCTCGAGAGCTTGCAGGACCGCACCATCACCGTCGGCAAGACCACGTATGAGCTGCCGGCGTTCAGCTTCGCGATCGCCACGATGAACCCGGTGGAGCTGGGGCAGGGCACCTTCCCGCTCTCCGAGGCGGCGACGGACCGCTTTGCCGCGATGATCAACATCGGCTACTTGCCCGCCGAAGAAGAAGAGAAGCTGGTGGCCTTCGACTTCAAGCAGGTCAGGCTCAATCCGCTGCTGTCGAAGACCCGCATCATCGAATTGCGGGCGCTGATCAACCGCGGGGTCTTCCTCCACGAACGGCTCGGCAAGTACATCCAGCGCCTGGTGGCGGCGACGCGGCCGTACAACGAAGACACCGACTGGCGGCAGCACTCGGTATCGGAGCTGGTCGAGCGGGGCGTCGACCTGGGCGCGTCGCCTCGGGCAATCATCTGCTGGAGCCGGCTCGCCAAGGTGTGGGCGCTGCTGCAACGGGAGCGCGCCGAGGTCTACCCCGAGGACATCCAGGATCTCGCGCCCTTCGTGCTGGGCCATCGCATCTGGCTCGGACCGCACGCAGCGGCGCACGGTCTCACCACGGAAGCCGTGATTCGCGACGTCATCGCGCAGGTGCCGGTGCCATGAGGTCCTTCGCCGCTGCCGTCGCGGCCATCCTCTTTCTCTTCGCACCGCACCCGGCCGCCGCGCAACCACCGGCGATGGCCGAGGTGGATCCGATCCGTTGCTGGTGGCAGTCGAGCGCCGGCGCGATCACGATCGGCGAGTCGTTTGACGTGTCGCTGACTTGCGCGGTGCTGGAAACCGAAGCGGTGCAGGTGGTGCCAGACGAATCGCGGCTGGGTGTGGCCGCGGTGCAACTGGCGCCGTTTGAAATTGTCGGCGGCGATCACCCGCCGGATTCGCGCGCGGGTTCGCGGCGGTTTCTCCAGTACCACTATTCGTTGCGCACGCTCGACCGCGACATGATCGGCCACGACGTCAGGATTCCGCCGTTGAACATCTCCTACCGCGTGCACAGCCGCGTTGGCGCCGACGCCGCGCTCGAAGGCCGCGACCTGACGTATATCCTGCCGGCCATTCCTTTGCGGGTCCTGTCGCTCGTGCCCGCCGAAGCGCCGGACATCCGGGATGGCGGCGATGCGTCGCTTGGCGCAGTAGACGCCCTACGCTTCCGGGCGCGACTCTTCGAGATCCTCGCGGGCGCCCTCGCCCTGCTCGCGGTGATCGCCGCGGTCGTTGCGCTGCTGCCGCTGGCGAGGGGCACGAAGCCGGTGGCTGCCGACGATCACACTCGCATGCCGGGACGCCTGATACTGGGCCGCGCCGCCGCCGAACTGGCCGAGCTCCAGGCGGTCATCTCGCGGGACGGCTGGACCGACGCCCTCGCGGTCCGCGCGCTGGCGGCGCTCCGGCTGGTGGCCGCGCCCGCGATTGGTCACGCGGTCAGCCAGAAAGTGGTGGCGACCGGCGGCGAGGTGCCGGACGGCCGCTTGCTCGTCGAGCGCGGATGGCCGAAGGCGCTGAGGGTGGCGGTGTCGAGTTCGGTCACCGCGGATAATGTCAGCCGCGCCCTCGCCACGCTTCCGGCGTCCGCAACGGAGACCGCGCGCCAGCAGCTAGGTGAGCTCGGCGAGGGCCTGCGCCTGCTGACGGCCGCCGTTTACCCGCAGACGCCAGTGCGGGATGGGGTGTTGATGGATGCGGCGATCAAGCACGGACTGGCGATGGCGCATCAGCTGGCACGCGCCGCAGACGGGCCACAGATACGCCACAGATAAACACAGATAACGCCACAGATAAACACAGATACGACATGTCTTCCACTATTCGCGCCATCGTCGACAGCATCGCGTCGGAGTGGCGCCTGTTCAGTTTCGACGGCATGCAGTTCTGGCACCGCGATACCGCCCGGCTTACGCTGGTTGGCCTCGTTGCCGCGTCGGTGGTGTTGCTGCTGGTGCGATCGGCCATCGCCCGGCGGCCCGGCCGCCACCACCTGGTCCTCCCGGCGGTGCTGCGATCGGTGCCGGCCTCGCGGGTCTCCTGGGTTCGGCACCTGCCGGTGCTGCTGTTGGTGATGGGTCTGCCCTGCGCCGTGCTCGCGGTGGCCGATCCGTATTCGTCCCTGGTCACGCAGAATGTGACGTATCCGGGCCGGCGCATCAGCCTGATGATCGACGCCTCCGACAGCATGCAGACCTCGTTCAAGGCCGAGACCCTGAACACGCGCAGCCAGGTGGGGCCGGCGTTCTTTACCACCGTCGCGGCCGCCGAGCGTTTCGTCAAGCTCCGGCGCCAGGGGAAATACCGCGACCGGATGGCGCTCGTCGAGTTCGGCAACCGCGCCTACGTGATCACGCCGTTCACCAGCGACTATGACAACCTGCTGCTCAGCATGGCCCTGATCGGCGACCCGGTGGAGTTTTCACTCTTTCCGGATTCCGGCACCGTGATTGCGAGCGCGCTGGAAGAGAGCATCGAGATCTTCAAGGCCTTCGATTTTCTCGACGCCTCCGGCAACCTGATGGTGATCTTCACCGATGGCGAAGACACCACGTCGATCGTCCATGGACGCAGCCTCGACGACATCCTGAAGAGCGCGGTCGATGCCAGGATTCCGCTCTTCTTCGTCCGGACCAACTACAACAAGAGTTTCGGCGAAGGCATTCCCGATGCGAAGTGGCAGGTGGCGGTGGAGAAGACCGGCGGCCGCTATTACGTGGCCAAGGACGAGTCGAGCCTGCTCGCCGCGATCGCGGACATCGATCGCGAGGCCGCCGGCGTGATCCAGCGGCGGCAGTATGCGACACAGCAGGCGCGCTTTCCGTTGTTGGCGCTATTGGCCACGCTGTTGTGGACCAGCGCCGCCGGGCTCAAGGTCGCGACCCCGTGGTTTGGCAGGTTCCCATGATGAAAACTACCATCGGCCGATTCTCAGTCGCCTTCGTCCTTGCCGTCGCCGCCTGGGCCTGCTGGCGCGAGGCCAGGCTGGTCGCCCATGTCGCCGAAGCGAAGCACCGGCTCGCGACGCTTCGCCTCGCGGTGGATGAGGTGTTGGTGCCGAAGGCCACGCTCTCCGACTACCTCCCCGCCATGGGCCGCCCGCTGTCGGCCGACATCGTCCAGCACCAGGCGAGCGTCAAGTACTGGCTGTCGCGTTATGCCGAGGTGATGGACATCGGCCGCGATGATGTCGATCCCGCCGTGCTGCTCCTGGCGGCCAACGCCGCGTTCCGATCGAGCCGGCGCGACGGCGGCAGCGGTCCGGCTGCGGTGCAACAACTGGACGGCGTGATCCAGGCCTATGCCGCGGTGCTGAAGGCGTCGTGGCCCCCCATGAAGGGGGATCCGACGACCAATCTCGATGCGGCGTACAACTTCGAATTCGTCTCGCGCGTGCGCGACCAGCTGGCCAGCCTGCCGCCGCCCAAGCCCGGCAAGGGTGAGCCACCACACGCCGCGCCGCCGATCATTCCGGCGCCGCGGGACCTGCCGCTCGGCCCCACCGTGCACGGCCGCCCCGGCGCGCCGCCGCCGGACGTCAAGGCCGAAGATTTCGAGATCCTGGCGCCGATGGAATTCGGCGACCGCGAAGCGCAACCCGAAGCCACGCCCGGTGGCAAGCTGCCACGCAAGGGCTGAACCGCGGCCGTGTTCGGTGACCTCGACCTCGGCAACGTTGTCTTTGGCGCGCCGCAGTTTCTCTGGCTGCTGCCCGTCCCGGCCGCGCTCCTGCTGTTGTGGGTGTGGCGCTTCACGCAGCGGATCGCGGACCTGCGTCGCTGGCGCGAGCGACGGACCGTCCCGGTCCGTGAGCGCCCGGGCGTCGCCGGCGATCTGCCGCAGTGGCTCCTGCTCATTCTCGCCACCGCCTGCCTGATCGTGGCCGTCGCCCGGCCGCGCGGCCCTTCGACAATGCTTGGCCGGTCCGGCGTCGACATCGTCATTCTCCAGGATGGTTCCGCGTCGATGCAGGTCGACGATATGGTGGGCACGCGCTGGCAACGCTCGATGAAATTCCTTCGCGTGCTCGGCGATGCGCTCAGCTGGAACGACGACCGCATTGCCCTCACCGTCTTCGCGCACATCGCCACGCCGCAAGTCCGGCTGACGCGCGATCCCAACACGGTGTTCTTTTTCCTCGACCACCTGCAGGCGCGGCCGCCGTTTCGCCTCGAGGACGACACCACCTGGGACACCAACCTGGAGCAGGGCCTGGCGTGGGGCCTGCGCCTGCTCGAGAAGGACGCCGAAATCCACGGGCCGTCGGCCAACGCGAAGATGTTCGTGATGCTGTCTGACGGCGAGTCGTGGAGCGGCGAGGTGGCGCGCTCGCTCTCTCGCGCGGCGGATGCGCATGTTCCGCTCTACGTGATTGGCGTCGGCACCCTCGCCGGCGGCATGTTGCCCATCGTCAAGGACGATGAAACGGGCGTGGAGGCCAGTCCCGGACGGTCGCGCCTGGACCGCGCCTCGCTGCAGCGCATCGCGTCCGCGGGCGGCGGGCAGTACTTCGAGCTGGATCGCGACCCCGACGGCCAGATCGCCAACCGGATTATCGACGCCGGGCGCCGGATGTCGCGGCCCACGACCGTGGCCGGAGAGGCCACCGAACTCTATTGGCGGCTGCTGGTCGCGGCGGTGGCGTTGTCGTCGATCGGCCTGTTGTTCCTTCGCGAACCTACGGAGCTCTGGGTGCAATTGGCCGGCGCCGCCCTGGCCGTGACGACGCTGGGACGGATGCTCTGGTAGTTGTCGCCGAACCGTGACATCTACCGCTGGCCATCTGATACGCTCGAGGTGGCGTTCAAGAAAGAGGCTCCATGACAGCGCAACCGCTGGGCCTGGCCACGGCCAGATTGATCGGCCTGTATTTGTCGATCATCTTCGTTGCTTTCCCGTTACCGGCCTTGGCGCAAGGTGCCGCCGAAGCCTTGTCATTCAATCAATTGATCGAGCGGGCCCCGCTCATCGTCGTGGCGACGGCGACCAGCCGCCGCGCCGGCTGGGAGCTCTACGGATCCTCGAGGTTGATCATTACGACGATCACCTTTCAAGTGGAACAAACACTGAAGGGAAGCGCGCCCCGCACGCTGTCCGTCGAAGTGCTGGGCGGAACGATCGGCGACGAGACCTTGCACGTCTCACACGTTCCCGAGTTCAAGGTTGGCGATCGCGACGTCTTGTTTCTCAATAACGCCGCTCACTCTGTGAGCCCCATCGTCGGCTCAGACCAGGGCCGGTTTCGCATCGTGACCGAGTCTGCCACCGGCACTCCCCGGGTGCTGACCGCGGGGTTTCTTCCGCTCGTGTCCACGGCAGACATCGGACGCGGTCGTCCCGGCATCATCCCGTCAATGTCCGCGGCGCTGTCGCTTGATAACTTTGTGACGATGGTCCGCGATCGCGCGCGCGAATTGGCGGTCCGATGATGAGGCGCCGGCTCGTGGTGGCGCTGGCGGTGCTGGTGGGTTTTGGCGTCGATGCCGGCCGGTCCCATGCCTACTGGTACGACGGTCCGTCGTGGCAGGCCAACCCGGTGATGTCGCTCCAGCTGGGCAGCAGTTCGAACGGCGTCACCCTGATCGACGGTTCAACGACCTGGGGCCAACCGGCCGAGGCGGCGATGGCGATCTGGAACCAGTACCTGGATCGCGTCCAGTTCCGGGTGATCCGTGACGCCACGTCGGCGACCGGCTTGGGGAACGGCATCAACAACGTGTTCTGGTCCAACTCGATCTACGGCAGATCCTGGGAGAGCTACGCCGGCTACACGCTGTGGCGGTCGAGCGGCAACGCCATCATCGAAGCCGACGTGATCATGAACAACCAGCTCAGTTGGAATTCGTACCGGGGGACCGCTCGATCCGGCAACGTTGATTTCAGGCGGCTCGTCATGCACGAGCTCGGCCACGCCATCGGCTTGAACCACCCGAACGATCATGGGCAGGTGGTGACGGCCGTGATGAATTCGTCGCCGGGCAACACTGATACGGTGATGGCGGACGACATTTCCGGCGCCCAATTCCTGTACTCGATCGGCGGAAACGGATCGGTGTCGTTTCCCCCGCGCAACGAGTCGCTCGACTTCCGCAATCAGCTCGAGACGAAGTACCGCGACGGCCTCCGCCGTGGCAACTCGACCACGTATGTCGATCGCGAGGGCGACATCGTGTGGATCTCGGAGTACTACCGCTATCGCGTGAACGCCTGCTCGCACGCCCAGGCGCAGACGCGGGTCTTTGCCCAGATCGATAACACGGGGACCTTCGGCGTGTGCGGCACGGCGTCGTCTGGCGCCGTCGCCTTTCCGCCGCGCAACGAGGCGTTGGACTTCCGGATCGCGCTCGAAGCGAAGTACCGCGACGACCTTCGCCGCGGCGCCGGGGTCTCGGCCGTTGACAACGAAGGTGATGTCGTCTGGATTCAGGAGTACCTGCGTTATCGGGTCAACTCCTGCAGCCACGCTGTTGCGGTGGACAAGGTCTTCGCGCAGATCGACGGCAGGGGTGTACAAGCGGTCTGCCGGTAGTATGATTTCGCCCTATGAACCGTAGGGCCGCCAGTGCTTACTTCGCGATCGCCTTCGTCGTGCTCTTCGCCTCGGTGCAGGCGCAGGGCGCGCGCCAGTTTCGGGGCCGGCTGTCGCCGGTTCCCCTCGACGTCGCCATGCAATCGACGATTGCCGGTTCCGCGTCCATCACCGCGACGCTGACCGGCAATACCCTGGCCATCACCGGATCCTTCAAGGATCTCAAGACTCCAGCGACGGTGGTGCGCTTGCATCGCTCGGAACGCACCGGGATGCGGGGCGCCGCCATCGGCGACCTCAAGGCGACCGCCGGCACCAGCGGCACGATCACCGGATCGATCGAACTCACACCGGATCAGATCACCGATCTCACTAACGGCCGGCTGTATGTGCAGCTGCACAGCGAGAAGGCGCCGGACGGCAACCTCTGGGGCTGGCTGTTTCCGCAGGAAGGGAAGAAATGATTAAGCCAGGCGCCAAAGTGCTCGCGGCGATGGCCGCACTCGGGTTTTTCGCGTTCGCCATTGTTCCGTCGGCGCAGGCCCCCGCGGGTTCGGCCGTCTACACCGCAGCGCAGGCGACGGCGGGACGAGCGGCTTACCAGGCCAACTGCGCGAGCTGCCACATGCCCGACCTCGCCGGCCGCAACGAAGCGCCCCCGCTGGGCGGTGCCAACTTCATGAACACGTGGCGCACCCGAACCACCAAGGACCTGGTTGAGTACATGACGGCCACCATGCCGCCAGGCCGCGCCAACCTGTCGGCCGAGGAGTACGCCGGCATCTCGGCGTACATCCTTCAACAAAATGGCGCCGCGGCTGGCACGCAGCTGTTCACTGCCTCGACAGCGTCGCCGATTGGAGCGGTCGCCACCGGGCAGGCGCCCGCTCCGCGCGCCGCGGCGGCCCAGGCCGGCGGCGCCCCGGCGGGCCGCGGCACCGCGCCGGCACCGCCGCGCGGCCTGACCGTCACCGGGGAAGTGAAGAACTACGTTCCCGTCACCGACGCGATGCTGCGCAATCCCGATCCGGGGGACTGGCTGATGGCCCGCCGCAACTACCAGGCGTGGAGCTACAGCCCGCTCACCGAGATCAACCGCTCGAACGTGAAGGATCTCAAGCTGGCGTGGACCTGGGCGATGAACGAACAGGGCGCCAACCAGCCAACGCCGATCGTCCACAACGGCATCATGTATCTCGCCAACACGCTGAATGTCGTGCAGGCGCTCGACGCCGCCACCGGGGAGTTGATTTGGGAAAATCAGGTCGGGCCGACCGCCGTCGTCAACTTCGGCGCGATGCGCAGCATGGCGATCTACCAGGACAAGGTGTACCTGGCGACCAGCGACGCGCGGCTGGTGGCGCTCGATGCGCGCACCGGCAAGACGGCGTGGGACGTGACGATCGCCGATCGGGCCAAGGGCTTCTGGAATGCGGCGGGGCCCCTCATCGTCAGAGGCAAGGTCATCGAAGGCTTGCAGGGTTGCGACCGCTATGGCCCCGAACGGTGCTTCATCAGCGCCCACGACGCGGCGACGGGCAAGCTGTTGTGGCGGTTCAACACCGTCGCCCACTCCGGCGAGCCCGCGGGCGACACCTGGGGGTCGCTGCCCGACAACCTGAGAAAGGGCGGCGAGACCTGGATCACCGGCAGCTACGATCCCGATCTCGACTTGATCTACTACGGCATCGCGCAGGCCAAGCCCTGGATGCCGGCGAGCCGCGGCACCACCTTCAAGGACAACGTGCTCTACACCGCGTCGACCGTCGCCCTCAGGCCGGATGACGGCACCCTGGCCTGGTACTTTCAGCACGCGCCGAGCGAATCCCTCGACCTCGATGAAGTGTTTGAAAAGGTGCTCGTCGACATCGGCCCCGAGAAGGATCTATTCACCATCGGCAAGGTTGGCATCCTGTGGAAGCTTGAACGCAAGACCGGGAAATTCCTTGGCCACAAGGAAACCGTGTTCCAGAACGTCTTCACCAAGATCGATCCGGAACACGGCACGCCCACCTACCGGCAGGACATCATCGACCAGAAGCTGGACCAGTGGCTGCAGTCGTGCCCGAGCACCGAGGGTGGCCACAACTGGCAGGCGATGACCTATCACCCGCCGACGCATCAACTGATCATTCCGCTGAGCCAGTCGTGCATGGAGATGCGTGGGCGCAAGGTGGAACCGACCGAGGGCTCGGGTGGGACCGCCGCCGATCGCCGCTTCTATGAAATGCCCGGCTCCGACGGCAATATCGGCAAGCTCCTGGCGATCGACGTGACGACGATGAAGGAAGTGTGGAGCCATGAGCAGCGCGCCGCCTACCTGACGGCCGTCTTGAGCACGGCGGGCGGCGTGATGTTTGTCGGCGACCTCGATCGCAACTTCCGCGCGCACGACGTCAAGACCGGTGAAGTGTTGTGGCAGGCGCGGCTCGGGACCTCGGTGCAGGGATTCCCGGTCTCGTTCGCGGCCAACGGCAAACAGTACATCGCCGTCAGCACGGGCACGGGCGGCGGCAGTCCGCGCCTGGTGCCACGCACGCTGACCCCGGAGATCCAGCCGCCCGCGAACGGCCACGCGCTCTACGTCTTTGAGCTGCCGAAGAAATAGTGACGCGCACGATCGCCCATCGTGGCGGCCGACTGGCCTACGAGGTGTCCGGGAGCGGACCGGTCGTCCTCTTTATCCAGGGCGTGGGCGTTCACGGCAGCGGATGGCAGCCGCAGATCGAAGCGTTGGCGGACCGCTATACGTGCATCGCGTTCGATAACCCTGGCCTCGGCGGCAGCATCCCGGTGCCGGCCACGATCACGGTCGGCGATATCGGCGACGCCGCCTGTGCCATCCTCGACGCCGAAGGCGCCGCGGCGGTGCAGGTCGTGGGCCATTCGCTCGGCGGGGCGGTTGCGCTCACGCTGGCGCTCCGGCATCGCCAGCGGGTCCGCAGCCTCGCCCTGCTGTGCACGTTCGCCAGCGGCAAGTCGGCGGCGCCGCTGACCGGCCGCATGATGTGGTGGGGGATGCGGTCGCGGCTCGGCACCCGGCGGATGCGCCGCCGGGGATTCCTGGGGCTGGTGCACGCGCCGGGCGCGCTGGCCGGCGCCGACCTCGAGGCATTGGCCGATCGAATCGGGACACTCTTTGGCCACGACCTGGCGGACCAGCCGGCCGTGGTGCCCAAGCAACTGCGCGCGATGCGAGCCTTTGACATGATTGACGAGTTGAGCGCGCTCGCGGGTTTGCCGACCCTGGTCGTGGGCGCCACCCACGATCCCATTGCTCCACCGGCCCTTGGCCGAGCCCTCGCCGCCGGCATTCCCGGGGCTCGGTTCGTCGAGGCTGCCGGCGCCTCGCACGGCCTGCCGATCACCCACGCGGCGTGGGTCAACGAGCTGCTGGTGGAGCACCTCGCGGCGAGCGCGTCATGAGCAGGATGAAAACCGCGGCCGCGCTCGGCGTGCCGGAACGATTCAACGCCGCGGCGTATTTTGTCGATCGGCACCTGGCCGAAGGCCGCGGCGCGAAGGTGGCGATCGAGTGCGGTGACGACACCGTCACCTACGCGCAGCTGCACGAGCGCGTCAACCGCTTCGGCGACGCGTTGCAGTCCCGCTTCGGCGTGAGGCCGGGCGAGCGCGTCGCGCTCCTGCTCCTCGACGGCCCTGCCTTCGCGTATGCGTTTTTCGGTGCGATCAAGATCGGCGCGGTGCCCATCCCGACCAACACGCTCTGGAAGGCGGCCGACTACTCGTACTTGCTCAACGACTCGTATGCGCGGGTCGTGGTGATCAGCGAGGAACTGCTCCAGGAGTTCGGGAAGATTCCACGCGACAGCGTGCCCGAAGTCGAGCACATCCTGGTGGCCGGCAGGGGAGGCGCCAGCCTGTCGAGTCCCTTCGATCAATTCCTGGCCGACGGCTCACCGCTCCTCGAGGCCGAGTTGATGGACCGGGACGCGCCGGCCTTCTGGCTCTATTCCTCTGGCAGCACCGGCGCGCCGAAGGGCTGCGTGCACCTGCAGCACGACATGGTGGTGTGTGCGGAACTCTTTGCCAGGGGCGTCCTTGGCATCACGGAACGCGATCGATGCTTCAGCGTCGCGAAATTGTTCTTTGCCTACGGGCTGGGCAACGCGCTCTACTTCCCGCTGGCGGTCGGGGCGACCAGCATCCTGTGGCCCGGAGCGCCGGCGCCGGCCAATGTCTACGCCACCATCGAGCGCCATCGGCCGACGCTGTTCTTCTCGGTGCCGACCGGCTACGGTATGTTGCTCGCGCACGAAGGGACGCCCGACCTGTCGTCGGTCCGGCTGGCCGTTTCGGCGGGCGAGGCGCTGCCGCCGGCGCTTTACGATCGGTTCAAGGAGCGGTTCGCGATCGACATTCTCGATGGCATCGGGTCGACCGAAGCCTTGCAGATGTTCATCTCGAACCGGCCAGGCGACATCCGGCCCGGGTCGAGCGGGCGCGTGGTGCCCGGCTACGATGCGCGCATCGTGGACGATCAGAACCAGCTGGTGCCGCCCGGAGAGATCGGCAACCTGTGGATCAGCGGCGACTCGACGTGTGCGTATTACTGGAACCAGCCCGAGAAGACCCGCGCCACGATCGACGGCGTGTGGCTGCGCACCGGCGACAAGTACTCCCAGGACGCCGATGGCTATTTCTGGTACGCCGGCCGCTCGGACGACATGCTCAAGGTCGGCGGCCTCTGGGTGAGTCCCATCCAGGTGGAGAACGCGCTGATGGCGCATCCCGCGGTCCAGGAGTGCGCGGTGGTCGGCCGCGAAGATCACGACACGCTTATCAAGCCCTGCGCCTACGTGGTGCTGCGCGCGGCCACGCCCGCCTCGCCGGCGCTGGCCGCGGAACTCCAGCAATTCGTGCGCGATCGATTGGCACAGTACAAGCGGCCGCGGTGGGTGGAGTTCCTCCCCGAGTTGCCGAAGACGCCGACCGGCAAGATCCAGCGCTTCAAACTGCGCTAGGATGAGCCGCATGGTGCGAATCCGAGTGCTCATCTTCGGCGTTGCCGCGAGTGTCGGTGTCAGCGCGCAATCCCCATCGCCCTCGGCGCCGCCACCCTGGGCCTACACGGTCAACCCGCCGCCAACTCCCGGGGCCGCGCGTCCCGCCGAGGATCCCGCGCCGAAACAATTGCCGGGCAGCCAGGCGTCGTACACCGCGGCGCAGACGCGCGACGCCAATAATCCGCCCGATTGGCATCCCGAAGGTCATCCGCCGATGCCCGAGGCGGTGGCGCACGGACGAAAACCAGAAATGCGCGCCTGCGGTTTCTGCCACCTCGCCAACGGGCAAGGGCGCCCGGAGAATGCGGCCCTCGCGGGCTTGCCCGCGGCCTACATCACGCAGCAGATGGCGGACTTCAAGGCCGGCGCGAGAAAGAGCGCCGAGCCGAAGATGGGGCCGCCCAACGCGATGATCGCCGATGCGAAAGCGGCGACCGACGATGAGATCAAGGCCGCCGCAGCGTACTTCTCGTCGTTCGCGTTCAAGAAATGGATTCGCGTCGTCGAAGCGCGCGAGGTGCCGAAGACGCGGGTTGCGGGATCGATGCATACACCGACGGGCGACGGCACCGAGCCACTTGGCCAGCGGATCATCGAGATGCCGGAAGATCTGGCGCGCACGGAACTGCGGGATGCATCGTCAGGGTTCGTCGCTTACGTGCCGATGGGCAGCATCGCCAAGGGGGCCGCGCTGACGACGACCTGCGGCACGTGCCATGGTGCGGACCTGAGGGGCCTCGGTCCGGTGCCGCCGATTGCCGGTCGATCACCAAGCTACACCGTGCGCCAGCTTTACGATCTCCAGCAGGGTAATCGCAAGGGACCGTGGTCGGCCTTGATGAAGGCCGCCGTCGAGAAGCTGACGATCGACGAGATGATCGCAATCGCGGCGTATACCGCATCGCGCGAACCGTAAGACTTCAACCTTACCGGCCCGCCGTCGCCGGATGGACGCCGCTCGCCCATCGCGCGTATCCTCTCGCGATGCTGATCGCGGTCGTTGTCTGCTACCTCCTCGGCACGCTCATCGTCGGTGCGCTGCTGAGCGCCCGGATCAAGCGCGTCTCCGACTATCTCGTGGCCGGCCGCAGCCTCGGCCTGGCGCTGAGCACCGCGTCGCTGGCCGCCGTGCAGATCGGCGCGGGGGTCGTGCTGGGTGGCGCGGAGACCGGTGCGTCGAGCGGCCTCTGGCCCGGCGTGTGGTACGGCCTCGGCTGCGGCGGTGGACTGATCCTGGGCGGCTTGCTCGCCGCCGAGCGGCTCCGCTCGATCGGCGGGATCGTCCCGATCGACTTCTTCGCCGTGCGTTTCGGCGAGAACCGCGGCGTGCGGCTGTGGGCGTGGCTGTCCAACATCCCGAGCCTCCTCGGCATCTTCGCGGCGCAGTTGATGGCGTCAGGCTCGGTGCTGTCGGCGGCGCTCGGGGTCAGCTTCCAAACCGCCGTGCTCATCGTCGCTGGCGTCATCTTCCTCTCGAACGTGCTCAGCGGCATGTGGGGAGTGGTGTTTGCGGACTTCTTCCAGGTGTCGATCATCATGATCGGCGTGCCGCTCACCGCCCTTGCCGCGCTGGGCCAGATCGACGGCGCGACGACGATGGCCGTGCTCACCACGCCGTTTATTCCCGAGGGCATGGGCTCGCGCGCGATCTTCCTGATCACGCCTTTCCTGTTTGCGATCTCGGTGTCCTACGACGCGTTCATCCGCTACCAGGCCGCCCGCACCGGCGTCATCGCCAAGTGGGCGTGCGTGCTGGCCGGGGTGCTCACCATCATCGTGGCGTTCTGCGCCGCGCTGATTGGCGCGGCCGGCCGGCAGGCGTTCCCGGATGTCGCGTCCCGCCAGGTCCTCACCCACGTCGCCACCAGCACGCTGCCGCCCGTGATCGCCGGTATCGTCGTGTCGGCGCTGCTCGCGGCGGCGATGTCCACCGCCAACGCCCTGCTGATCTCGCTTGCGGGCTGCTTCTCGCGCGACTTCTACAACAAGGTGCTCAATCCAGACCGCGAGCTCGATGACCTGCCGAACGCGACGCTCTACGCGCGCCTGGCGGTCACCGTGGCACTCGTGCTGGGCGTGGGCATCGCGCTGCGCGCACGCGGCATCCTCGACACCATCATCATCTTCACGTATCCCTACATGGGCAGCATGCTCGTGCCGCTGCTCGGCGGGCTGCTATGGAGCGGCGGCACGCGGCAGGGCGCCTTCGCCGCGATGTTCGCCGGCGGCGCGATCGGGCTCGTGGCGCTCGCCGCCGGCGTGCCGGGCCCGTTCCACGGCGCCTTCAATATCGACCTGGGATTGCTGATCGCGTTTGCGGTCTCGGCCGTCGTCTTCGTGGGCGTCAGCCTTGCTTCGCAAAGTGAAAAGTAAAGAGTAGGAAGTAGAAAGTAGAAAGTAGAAAGTGAAGACTCCCCTTTTCACTTTTCACTTGCCGCAGGGCCCGAGGTCGGCACGAGGCTTCCAGTTGACGCGCGTGGCCGGCGGCCGGTTCAGGCGGATCGCGCCAGGCTCGGGACACACATCCACGCAACTGCCTTCGTACCAGCACTCGCCGGGCCACAGCACGTGCGGCGGTCCGCCCTTGTCGTCGTTGGGCAGGAACAGATCGACCGGGCACACGTGCAGGCAGAGGTTGCAGCCGGTGCAGAGTTCCGGGACGATCGTGATGGGATCGACGATGGCCTGATCGGCGATCGCGAAGACCCTGGTGTTCATCCCGCCGCCTGTTCGCGAATGTAATCGGCGTTGTGCCGCTCGTAGTTCGTGACGAAGTCACCGTAGTAGTCGATGGGCAAGGCGCCGACCTTCACGCCGGTGGCGTCGCGCTGCACCGTGACGAACTTGTGCCAGTCCGGCGGATCCATCTCCGGGTAGTCGAGGCGCTGGAACTGGAGCTGCTTCGAGCTCGCCTGGCGGGCGAGGCACGAGTGGATGACCAGTTCGGCGTTGGTGAGCACGTTGAGCGTCTCCTGGGCGCGGAGCAGGTCGTGGGGATTGCGAGCTACGAGGTGCCGCGCTTCGTTGGCGCGAAGCTCCTCGATGCCGCGCAGCCCTTCGTGCAGCAGGTCGTCGCTCTTCACGGCGCCACAGTAGTTCTGCATCACGCGCGTGATCGCCTCGGCCAGCGCCTGCCAGCTCACGCCGTGCGTGCGCTGCAGCGGTTCGTAGAGGCGGGCGCGCTCGCTCGCGACCTGCGCGTCGTCCACCGTCACGTCACCGTGCGCCGACGCGTACGCCGCGGCATGGCGGCCGGCATAGTGGCCCGTGGCCGCCGCGTGCCCGACGCAGTCCGAGGCGAACAGCACGTCGCCGGCGGCGAACAGCCCTTCGAGGTTGGTCATCAGGCGCCAGTCGTTCACCATCCCGCCCGGGATGCCGAAGAACTGCCGCTCCTGCGGCAGGAACTGGCCCGAGCGCCACCCGTCGCCGTAGCTCTGGAGCACGTCTCGCGCCGGATCGAACCCGGCGTCGTTGTAGGCGGCATAGACCGGCGTGCGCGTTTTGCCTTCATTGCCGACCATCATGCCCCAGATGACCTTGCGCTCCAGCGGCGGCATGTCGGTGAGGTCGGCGTAGAAGGGCAACTTGAAGCCCTGCTTCATGGCCTCTTCGACCGCCATCGTCTCGGGGCCCTGGAACTCGTAGAAGGGAAAATCGGGCTCGCCCCCGCCCTTCATGTAGAACTTCTGGCCAGGTCCCGGACGGTAGCGGTCGGCCACCGCGGTGAGCTCGCGCCCGTCGCGATCGAGCCACGGGATGCGGCGTCCGGCGGCGTCGACCATCGTGCAGGCGTACCACGTGTTGTGGTTGTTGCCGGTGCTGTAGGGGGGAAAGCTGCGCAGGCCCGACCACTCGCCGCGCAGCGACTTCTCGAGCATCGTGAACTGACCGCCGACCCGCCAGGCCATGGCGTGGCCGTCGCCGGTGCACTGCGGCGGACGGAACTCGGAGATGCCGGTGGCGCCGGGGGCGAACAGCCAGAGGCGCGTCGGCCGTGACATGCAGAAGACCACCGACTTGGCGCGGCAGACGGTGAACTTCCCGGTGCGGCCGTTGATGGCCACCGCGCCCACCACGCGTCCGCCGATCGTTCCGCCCTCGGTGAGCAGGCCCGCGCCCATCGTGCGGTCGATGACCCGCGCCTTGCGGATCTTGGCGCCGCGATACATCGCGCGCTTGAAGGTCGTGCCCCACACCCTCAGCGTGAAGCGGTTCACGTAGTCGTACGCGAACATGAACTTCGTGGCGTCGTCGCGGAAATCGGCGCCCCGGAACTCGTCGCCGGTATCGCGGATCTTCGCGCCGTAGGTCTCGAGGTCGAGCAGGCGGTCGTAGCCTTCGCGCGACTCGATGTAGTGGGAGATGCCGTTGTTGTAGCCGTGGTGCATGCGCACCATGGCGTCGGCCAGTTCTTCCGGGGTGACGCGCGAGCAGGGATTGGTCGCCGCCATCTCCCAGTGGTCGCAGCCCGAGCCCATCGCGCCGCTCGTCATCGTGGCGGCCTTCTCCCACATGATGACGCGGGCGCCGCGGCCGGCCGCGCCCATGGCGGCGAAACAGCCCGAGGCGCCGCCGCCGATCACGAGCACGTCGGCGTCCTGATACTCCGTTTTGCCGTACTCGACGGGATAGGGCCACGGGACCGGGCCCAAGGGGGTTTCGCCAGCCATCCGGGCCATTCTACGTCGCGAGATGCCGCAGATGGCCGTTGTCGGTCAGCCGCACGTGCCTGGTGCTAACGGGTTCAACGAACCCAAAGGCCGCGCGTGGTCGTTGGCGAGCCGCACGCCTCAAACCAGTCGATGCCCTCGCTTACCAAATCAAACTTCAGTTGATAACGCCCGGGGACGTCCGGCGCCGGGACGTCGATCCTGATGTCGGCGGTGGCGCCGGGACCGAGGTCGCCAGGCAGCCAGGCCCGCGCATAGTCCCGGTTGATGATGGTGCCGTCCTCACGCGCCAGCTGGGCGCCGAGCCGCACCAGGCGCCGGCCCTGCGACGCCTTGGCCCGGAACGGCCGGCCGGACAGGTTACGCACCGTCGCGGTAAGGGTAAGCGGCGCGGTGGCGCGCGCCATGAACGGCAGGTCCGGCAGCACCGTGTGGACGTCGATCTCCGCGCGCGGCGTCGCGCCGGGAATGGCGTTGCCCAGGTTGTTGCTGTCCCAGATCTCGTAGCGGATGCGCTCGTGGTCGGGCGTGCCCGGGGCGAACCGGCGCGAGTAGCCATCTTCGGGATGGTCGGTGATTTCCCAGCACAGGCGATCGACGCCGATCGCCTTCGCCATCTCCCGCGCCCGGGCCATCTCTTCGTCGTGGTCGTTCCAGTTGAAGAGAATGTAACGCCAGTTGACGAACGGCACCTCGAGGCCGAGCTTCTGCTTCTCATCGATCAGGGCGCGGAGGTTGGCGATCGCCTTGTCGAAGTTGCCGCGTTGCCGGTAGCGCACGTAGGTGTCCTGCGACGCGCCGTCGAGCGAGAAGGTGACCTCGTCGATCCCGGAGCGGGCGAGCTGGCGCACTCTCTCTTCGGTGAACGCGAGGCCGTTGGTGCTGGTGTAGAGGTAGATGTGCGGGAACCTGGCCTTGATGTATTCGCACATCTCGACGGCGCGCTTGTGCAGGAACGCCTCGCCGTAGTTGAAGAAGTCGATGCGGCCCAGCGTGGGGCCTGCTTCGTCGATCACCCGGGTGAAGAGATCGAAATCGAGCATCCCCGCCTGGCGGGTCCGCGTGATCCCGGTCTCGGGCGCGCAGCAGGCCTGGAAGCACGAGATGTTGCAGGCCGCGGTGCACTCGACGTACAGCCGGCCGGGAATCGGCGGCACCGCGAGGTCGCGTTGGGGCGGCGCCTCATCCGGCTGCAGCGGGAGCTTCAGCGGGCAATCGCCGCAGAAGGTGGAGCCGCCGGCGTTGAGATCGGTACGCAGCTGGCTGGCCACCGGGCCGGTCCAGATGTCGGCGAAGCTGGTGGTACGGGTGTCGCCGAGCACGCGCCTGGCGTAGGGGTCCGCGCATCCGCACACCACCCTGCCGTCACACAACAGCACGCCGATCGACCACGGCCACGAGCAGGTGAACCGCGTCGCGAGGTAATTCAGGGACATGATCAGAAGATCAGGCGATCACGCTAGGTCTTCCCCAACTTTCGCATGTAGGACTCGAGCCGGTCGTTCTCGTACTTGACCTGGTTGAGGAAGAGGCTTTCGGCCAGGTAGGCCTTGCGTTCCTCGTCGGTGAGCTGCGAAATCAGGTGGTTGATCTCGCGGTTCATGTCCTCGTAGGACCGCTCGAGTTCGTGCTTGGCGGTCACTTCGTGGAACAGCGCCTCGAGGACGGCGAGGAGGTCGCCATCGAGCGCAATCTCGGTGCCCGTGGTGGTCTTGATGCTGCGCATGTCTAGCTCCCGAAGCTCTGCAGGGCGCTCGCCTCGTCCGGGAACATCTTGAGGAAATTGTGCGCGCCGGTCATGGTGAGCATGGTGTCGACCCGCTTCTGCACGCCGGCGAGCTTGAGCTCGCCGCCGGCCGCCGCCGTCTGGCGGTAGAGATCCATCAGGCAGCCGATCGTCGCCGAGTCGACGTAGGTGACTTTCGACAGATCGATCAGGATCCTTCGTTCGCCGGCGCCAAGCAGCGAAGTGACCGCGCCCGAAAAATCCACGAGCAGCGGGTACATCAAACGGGTTTCGGCAATCCGCACGATGGCGATGCCCTGGGAACGGTCGGTAGTGAGATTCATCCGGATACCCTTTCGTCCTGCTCGCGCAGCCGCTGGACCTGGCGCGCCAACTCGCTGCGGCCACGATTGATGCGAGATTTCACGGTGCCTTCCGGCAGTTGCAACTGGTCCGCGATTTCCTGGTATGACAACTCCTGAATGTCGCGCAGCATGACGGCTGTGCGCAGGGTGGGAGGCAGTTCGGCCATGGCCTTGCGCAGCAGCTCCACGCGATCGGCCTGCTCGAGTTTCTGGTACGCGCTCTGGCCGGGCGCCGACGGCGTCAGCTCGCCGGCGTCGACGTCGCGGTCGATCGTTTCCCGCTCCTTCCGCACGCTGCGGTAATGATCGATGCAGAGGTTGCGGCTCACGCTGACCAGCCAGGTCTGGAAGTTGGCGCGGCGGTCGAAGGTGTGGAGCGACTTGAAGATCTTGAGGAACACGTCCTGCGTGAGGTCCTCGGCCTCGTCGTGGCGGCCGGTGAACTTATACGCGATGTTGAACACCTTGCGCCGGTGCTGGCGCACGATCTCTTCCCACGCGACCTGGTCGCCGCCAAGGCAACGCTGGATCAGGGCATCAATCGCTTCAGTGGAAACCGACGAGGGATCAGACATTGTTGGTGAGGCGCAGGAACGCGCGCCCCCGCCCCGGAATCATACTATGCGATTGTGGCGAAAAGTAGGGAACGATAGAATCGAGCGAGTGTCCGCTTCCGCTGCCGCCATCCCTTCACACGCCAGCGCCCTAGCCGAGATTGCCGCCGCCGTCGGCACGCCGTGCTACGTCTACGACGCCGACGCGATCCGCGCGATCTACACGATTCTCGACGAGGCGTTCGACGGCTATCCGCACGCCATCCACTACGCGATGAAGGCCAATTCCACGCTCGCCGTGGTGCGCCTCCTGCACGCGCTGGGCAGCTACGCCGACGCCAACTCGCTCGGCGAGGTGGAGGTGGCGCTGCGCTGCGGGTTCCGCGCCGATCAGATCGTCTTTACCGGCGTCGGCAAGAGCGCCGAGGAGATCGATCGAGCCGTGGCGCTCGGGCTGCTCGCGATCAACGTCGAGTCGCCAGGCGAGCTCGATCGCATCGACCGGCGCGCGATCGCGCAAGGCACGCGCGCGCGCGTCGCGTTGCGCGTCAATCCCGACATCGACGCCCGGAGCCATCCGCACATCTCGACCGGCCTCAAGGAGAACAAGTTCGGCGTCCCGATCGGGGAAGCGCCGGCGTTGTTCCGGGAGATGGCCCGGCGCCAGGGCCTGACGCCGGTCGGCGCGCACGTCCACATCGGATCGCAAATCACCACGCTCGAGCCGCTCACCCGCGCCGCCGAAGCCGTGGTGGCGCTGGCGCGGAGCCTGCGCGACGAAGGTATCGTGCTCCAGCACCTCGACATGGGCGGCGGCCTCGGAATTTCCTACGACGGCAGCCCCGTGATCGATCCCGCCGAATACGTCCGCGCGCTGGTGCGGGCGACGCGCGATAGCGGACTGAAGATCGCGATCGAGCCGGGCCGGATCCTC
The DNA here is from genome assembly GCA_039934485.1 of Vicinamibacterales bacterium. GTDB lineage: Bacteria > Acidobacteriota > Vicinamibacteria > Vicinamibacterales > UBA2999 > 12-FULL-67-14b. Next base: position 15,266 of record JBDTMB010000010.1, on the reverse strand, counting down.
GTCGGCCCCGCCGGGGTGCTGCTCACCCGCGTCGTCGACGTCAAGCAATTCCCGGGAGCGAAGCGCTTCGTCGTCGTCGACGCCGGCATGACGGAGTTGATGCGGCCGGCGCTTTACAATGCGTTCCACCGCATCGAACCGATCGCGCCGCGGGACGGTGCGCCGGGGACGGTGGATATCGTCGGACCCATCTGCGAAAGCACCGACGCCTTTGCCCGCGATCGCCTGCTCGGGCCGGTCGAGGTGGGCGATTTGCTCCAGGTCCGCGACGTCGGCGCCTACGGCGCCGCGATGGGCCACACCTACCTGCGGCGTCCATTGCCGCCTGAAGTGATGCTCGAGCACGGCCGCTGGCGCGTCATCCGGCGCCGGCAGACCCTCGACGAGCTGCTGTCGCTCGAGGACGGCAGCCTGTGAGCGGGCGCCTGGTCGCGTTTGAAGGGCTGGACCAAAGCGGCAAGCAGACCCAGGCCGAACGATTGCTGGCGGCGTTCAGGGTCGCGGGGCATCGGGCCGAGTTCCTGACGTTCCCGGAGTACGACACGGCGATTGGCAAGGAGATCGGCCACGCGCTGCAGGGTGAGCGCGACTACGCGCCCGACACGCTGCAACTCCTCTACATCGCCAACCGGTTCGAATTCCGGCCGCGCATTTCGGCCTGGCTCGAGGCGGGCACGATGGTAGTCTGCGATCGCTACCTGGCGTCCAGCATCGCCTACGGTGAAGCACAGGGGCTCGACCCCGCTTGGCTGGCCGACATCCAGCGCTCGCTCCCCCAACCCTCGCTCACGCTCCTCCTCGACATTCCTCCCGAAGCCTCGCTCACGCGCAAGCGGGCCGCACGCGACAAGTTCGAACGCGACCTGCCACTGCTGGCGCGCGTGCGCACCAGCTACCTCCGCCAATGCCGGGAGTCCACCGGCTGGCTGCACCTCGATGGCGCGCGCGACAAGGATCTCGTCTCCGCCGACGTGGTCAGCGCCATGCGGTCGCGACTCGGGCTGCTGTAACCGCCCGCACTTCACGCGCACCTGCCGCCTTCAGGACGCGGGCACACGCGTCGAGCGTGGCGCCGGTGGTCGACACATCATCGACAAGGACGAACACCGCCGGGAGCTTCATGCGTGTCGGGATGAGCCACGGGATTGTCGGGAAGGCACTGCCCGTCGGGAGAGCGCTGCCCGTCGGGACCGCCAACCTGAACGCGTCGCGGACGTTGCGGTGACGCTCGGCGGCCGGTAGGTCCACCTGCGGAACCGTGGCGACAACACGCTTCAGCACCTTGCTCACTGGAGGACCGAGCGCGCGCGCCAGGTCTTCCGCTTGATTGAACCCGCGCACCCGCTGGCGCCTGGGATGAAGCGGCACCGGCACGACCACATCCGCGTCGTGCAACAGGTGGGCGCCGGCCGCACGCATCAAGGCGCCAAGGGTCGGCGCGATCGATCGCCGCCGTTCGTATTTCAAGGCATGAATGATGTCGCGCAGGCAGCCCTCGTACTCGCCAATCGCGCAGAGCGCATCGAGCGACCGGCCGTTCGTCACGAACCCGGACGGCGGCGACGCGAGGAGCCGGACCCTGGCCCAGCAGGCTTCGCAGACCGCCCCATCAAGGGGATGGGGCAGGACGCCCGAGCACGCCGCGCACGGCGGTTCGAAAAGGGAGGAGAGAAGGGTGTTGGCCGCGGCGCGCCAGTTCATGACGCTGCGGACGAGCCTAAAGGATCGTCCCCACCGGAGTGTGGGGGCAAACGGGAGTGTGGGGGCAAACCTTTAGGTTTGCCCTCGCTATTCGTCTTTGACTTCGATCCGGATCGCGCTGCCCCAGAGGCGATCGAGGCCGTAGAAGTCCCGCGCGTGTTTCGAGAACACGTGCACGACGTAGTCGAAGTAATCGAGCAGCACCCATTCCGCGCGCGCGTAGCCTTCCACGAGCGACGGCTTCTGATTGTGGCCCTTGATGAGCGACTCTTCCACCGCATCGGCAATCGCCTGCACCTGGCGGGGATTCCCCGCCGAGCAAATCACGAAGAAATCCGTGAACGCGTCGGCCTTGCGCAAATCGAGCACGACAATGCCGGAGGCCTTGCGGTCGCGCGCGGCCTCAATGACGGCTTGAATCGTCTTGGGCAGGCGCGGGGCGGCGGCCTTTTTCACGGTCGAACGGGGTCTCCGCGGGCTCGATGTCTTTGCCTTTGCCATGCAAGCTACCTTCCAACTCCAGACTGTGGGGCGTGATACAGGCGATGATCGTGAATGTAGGCGTCGATCGCCGGCGTCACCATGCCGGCGATGGACTCGCCGTGCTGGACGCGCCGGCGGATTTCGGTGGACGAGACGGCAGGAGTGGCGGCTTCGATCAGGATGATTTTGGTTCCTTCGCTGTCCGTAAAACGGTCGGGCGTCGTCAGGCGCTCTGCCAATGAGGGTAGCCGATTCCCAATCGAATCGAGAGCGATTCCTTCACGCGCGATCACCACGAAGTGGGCGAGGTCGAGAATCGCCGGAAATCGCGACCAGGTGGCAATTTCTGCAAACGCATCTGCGCCGGTGATGAAAAACATTGCCACCGGGGTCAGACCCTGCCGGGCGAACTCCGAGAGCGTGTCGAACGTGTAAGACGGACCCGTGCGATTCAGTTCGATCTCGGACACCGACCACGACGGGTCCAACTTGGCGGCAATCTCCGCCATGGCCAGGCGATCGGCGCCGCCGGCCAGGGGCTGCGCGAAGCGGTGCGGCGGCTGGCGCGAGGGGACCAGCACGATCCGGTCGAGCTGGAGCGCCTGTTGCGCGATCAGGGCTGCAGCTTCATGTCCGCGGTGAAACGGATCGAACATGCCGCCGAGGACTCCCGATCGGGTCACTTCTTGCTGTTACCTCGGAGCGGAGGGACGAGGGCGGGGTTGTAGTCGGCGGCTACGACGCGTTCCTGTTCTTCCTCGGCGTCCTCGTCGATCTCGAGCGCGGCGATTTCGGCCTCGCGCGCCTTCGCGATGATCGGCCACATCGCTTCCACCAGCTTCTTCACGCCGTCGCCGGTGACCGCCGAGATCTGGAAGAAGGGGAGCTTCAACTTCTTGGCGCGCTTGTCGAGCGCCGTGATGCGCTTGGGTTCATCCACCGCGTCGATCTTGTTGGCCGCCACGAGCTGCGGCTTCCTGAGCATCTCGGGATTGTAGAGATCGAGTTCGCGTCGAATGGTGTCGAAGTCCTCGACCGGATCGCGGCCCGAGGCGCCCGAGACGTCGACCAGGTGAATCAGCACCTTGGTGCGTTCGATGTGGCGGAGGAACTGGTAGCCGAGGCCGTGCCCTTCGTGCGCGCCCTCGATCAGTCCGGGCACGTCGGCGACGACGAAGCTGCGATTGTCGCTGAGGCTGACGACGCCCAGGTGCGGCGTCAGGGTGGTGAACGGGTAGTCGGCGATCTTCGGCTTGGCGGCCGAGATGCGGGAGATCAACGTCGATTTGCCGGCGTTGGGATACCCGACCAGGCCGACATCCGCCAGCAGCTTCAGCGTGAGATGCAGGGCGAATTCTTCGCCCTCTTCGCCCGGCTGGGTTTTTCGCGGCGCGCGGTTGGTGGAGGTGGCAAAGTGCGCGTTGCCCAGCCCGCCCCGTCCGCCCTTGGCCACGCACACGCGTTGGCCCAGCTTGGTAAGGTCGGCGCGCTGCGTCAGCTCGCCGGTCTCCGGGTCCTTCTGGTAGACCAGCGTGCCGACCGGCACCGGGATGAGCAGGTCCTTGCCGCCGCGGCCGGAGCGGTTCGCGCCGGCGCCGTTGCCGCCGCGTTGCGCTTCATAGTCGGGATTGAACCGGAAGTGGACGAGGGTGTTGTGGTGCGGGTTGGCGACGATGAAGACGGAGCCGCCTTCGCCGCCGTTGCCGCCATCGGGGCCGCCACGCGGGACAAACTTCTCCCGGCGAAAGCTCAGCGAGCCCCGGCCCCCGTGTCCGGCCTTGACGTGAATGTCGACTTCGTCGACGAACATGAATATCAGTGATCGGGCTCAGGGATCGGGGATCAGGATTCTGATCCCTGAGCCCTGATCCCTGATCCCTGGTTATTCGACCGGATGGACCGAGATGAAGCGGCCGCGCTGCCCGTGGTCTTCGAACTTCACCTTGCCGGTGACCTTCGCAAACAACGTGTCGTCCTTGCCGAGGCCGACGTTCAACCCGGGCTGGTACTTGCGGCCGCGTTGACGCACGAGAATCGAGCCGCCGGTGACGAGGTTGCCCTCGAAGCGCTTGACGCCAAGCCGCTGCGAATTGCTGTCGCGGCCGTTACGAGAGGAACCCTGCCCTTTTTTTGTGGCCATCGCACTACACCTGAATGTCGGTGATGCGGACGCGCGTCAGGAGGCTCCGGTGGCCTTTCGTCCGACGGTACTGCTTGCGCCGCTTCTTCTTGAACACGCGAATCTTCTTGGTCTTGTCGAGGTCGTCGATGACGCCGACGACTTTGGCGCCAGACACCAGCGGGGTCCCGGCCGTCACGTCGCCCGCGTCGTTGCTGACGAGGAGCACCTGATCGAAGGAGACTTCACCACCGGCTTCGCCGGCGTTCCATCCATCGATGGCGATGACGGCACCCGGCTCCACGCGAAACTGCCGGCCCGAGGTCTGAATGATTGCAAACACGATGACTCTCCGAGAACTTGGCTGCTAGGCCCGGATTACCCGGGGCGCAGGAACTGTTAAGGATACCACAGAGCCCGGCGAGGGCTGAAGCCACGGCCCGGCAAGGGCTGAAGCCACGGCCCGGCGACGGCTAAAGCCATCGCCCTCCATGGAGAGCGGGGGCTTTAGCCCCCGCTACTTCAGCAGGACCCTGGTGCCCTTTATCTTCTGTGCGCTCAGCGTGTTAAGGAAGGCCGGCAGGAGCCGATCCATGAGCTCGAAGTAGGAGGACAGGGCCGGGGTCTGCTGGTTGGCGTTGTAGAGAATCTCCTCGCGGAAGGTCTCGCTGTGGAGCGTCTCGCCGGTGCGGCCGTCGATAAAGATAAAGGTGGGCCGCAGCACGAACCCCTTGCGCTCCATGTAGGTCCGGACCGGCACGACCTGGCGGCGGCCGAACGAGTCGTAGACTTCCTGTTCGCGCTGCACGAACCCCGATCGCTGTTGCGGCGCGAAGAGGATCGAGCCCGTGACGATCAACGGGTTCTGGAACTCCTCGCCGATCCGTTTCCAGTACGCCACGTTGGCAAACACGCGCTGAAACGGTTCAAGGTCTTTCTCGTCCTTGATCTCCGGCCCCTTGGTGTCCTGGGCGCCGTTGCCGCCGGCGGCGGGGTTGTCTGCGGCGGGCGGCGGGGGCGCGGTGCCGTCGCCGCCTTGCCGGGCTACTTCGATCAGCGGCAGCGTGTCGGCATCGATCACGCGCATCACGCCCTTGTTGCGGAGCTGGCTGCGCAGCAGGCGCACCGTTTCCATGTTGGCGTCGACATCATCGCTTTCCCCGGCGATGAAACCGGCCACGAAGATCCGCTGAAACGGCGTCACATCCAGCTTGGGCTGGATGGGCGTTTCAATCGGAATCTCTGTATAGCTCGTGCACGCCGCCAGCGTGCCGAACACCAAGCTAAGAAGACTGACGCCCGTCTTTCTGTGCCGCGCGGTCATTGATTTCCTTGAACAGGTCGTAGTTCTGCCGGACGAGCGCATTGTTGGGTTCGAGCCTGAGAGCCTTTTCGTACGCCTCTCGCGCCTTTGCCAATTGACCTTCGTGCTCGTAGGCCACAGCGAGGTTATTGAACGCCGCGGCGTAGGTCGGATCGAGTTGGGCGGCGCGTTCCCAACGATAGATCGCCTCTCGCCACAGTCCACGCTGCGCCACCTGGATCCCGAACTCCACCTGTTCCTTGGCCTGACCCCGCTGGTCGGCCCACGCGGTGGGAGCCGACGCCACGGCCACGAACAGAGCGAACACCAGAATGCGTGCACCCATGGTTAACCAAAATCCGCGGCCGTCGGGCTGGAGGGTCCGCGGCATCGGACAGGCCCCCCAAGGCGCGACGCGAAGACTTCTTGAAGCCACTATAGCTACCTCCCCGGAGGGGGGCAAGGAAACATTCCACCCTTGCGATCCGGCCCGTCCGGGGCTATCGTCGTCGTCTGTCAGGGGCCGTCGGCCGAGGTTTCCGCCTATGGATGCCATCCGGCTTGGCACGCCGTCCTACCCGGCGATGCTCGCCCAGATTCCCAATCCGCCCAAACAACTCTGGATCCGCGGCGATCCCGCCACCTGCCGCCAGACGGCGGTGGCCGTGGTCGGGGCCCGCGCCGCCTCGCGGGAAGGACGCGCGATGGCCGCGAACATCGCTGCCGATCTGGCCCGCGCGGGAATCGTCGTCGTCAGTGGTCTCGCGCGCGGCATCGATTCGGCGGCGCACGAGGGCGCGCTCGACGGCGGGGGCAAGACCATCGCCGTGTTGGGCACCGGCATCGACGTCGTCTATCCTCCCGAGAACACCGGCCTGGCGGCGCGCATCGTGGCCTCGGGCGCGCTGCTGACCGAGTTTCCACCGGGCACCGAGCCTCGCGCCCAGAACTTTCCCAGCCGAAACCGGATCATCAGCGGCCTGTCGCGCGCGGTCGTCGTGATCGAAGCCGCAGAGAAAAGCGGGTCGTTGATCACGGCCCGCGAAGCCGCAGATCAAGGACGCGAGGTGATGGCCGTGCCGGGTTCGGTGGCGGCCGGACGCTACTGGGGCTGTCACGCTCTTTTGCGCGATGGGGCAAAGCTCGTGGAGTCTGCGGTCGATATCCTGCAAGAGCTGGGACTGTCCGCAGGCCCTCCGGGCCTGGCCAGAAGCTCAGAAGTTGTTGAATTCACGGTAGATGACGTGGCGCAGGAGCTCAAGCTCTCGCCCGGCGAGGCCCTGGCTCGGCTCCTTGAATGGGAGCTGACCGGCGAAATTCAACGAGTTGGATCGGGGCGTTTCGTTCGTTCCCGGAGTAAGGTGTAGAAGTCGAATGGCAAAAGGGCAAGTTCCACTAGTTATCGTCGAGTCGCCTGCAAAGGCGCGAACGCTCGCCCGTTTTCTCGGGGCCAAGTACCGGGTTGAGGCGAGCTACGGCCACATCCGCGACCTTCCAGAATCGGCTGCCGAAGTACCGGCAGAGATCAAGGGGAAGTCGTGGGGCCGGCTTGGGGTCGACACCGACGGCGACTTCACGCCGTACTACGTCGTGCCCGGCGACAAGAAAAAGAACGTCACCGCCCTCAAGGCGGCGATGAAGGACGCCTCGGAATTGATTCTCGCGACCGACCCTGATCGCGAAGGTGAGTCGATCAGCTGGCACCTCAAGGAATTGCTCAAGCCCAAGGTCAAGGTCCGCCGTATCGTCTTCCACGAAATCACCGAGGAAGCCGTGAGGGCGGCGCTGGCCGAAGCCCACGACGTGGACGAGAACCTGGTGCGCGCCCAGGAGAGCCGTCGCATCCTGGATCGCCTGTATGGCTACACGCTGTCGCCGGTGCTGTGGAAGAAGGTGCAGACGGGGCTGAGCGCCGGACGCGTGCAGAGCGTGGCGGTGCGAGTGATCGTCGAGCGGGAAGAGGAACGCATCGCGTTCCGCACCGCGAGCTATTGGGACCTCGAAGCCAGGTTGCGCGGCGGCTCGACCGAATTCACCGCAACGCTGGCGAAAGTCGGCGGCCAGCGGGTGGCCACCGGCAAGGACTTCGACAGCAAGGGTGTCCTCGATTCGAAGTCCGTCCAACTGCTGGATGAGAAGACCGCGCAGGCACTCCGCGAAGGCTTGATGCGCAAGCTGCCGTGGTCGGTCACCAGTGTGGAGGAGAAGCCCTACACCCAGCGCCCGGCACCACCTTTCACGACGTCGACGCTGCAACAGGAAGCCAACCGCAAGTTGGGGTTCTCGTCGGAACGCACCATGCAAGTGGCGCAGCGGCTCTTCCAGGGCATGGACCTTGGCGGCGGTGACCTCGAAGGCTTGATTTCGTATCACCGCACCGACTCGACCACGCTCAGCCAGAAGGCCCTGGTTGAAGCGCAGCACGCGGTGGTGGAGTTGTACGGCGCCGACTATCACAAGGGTCCGCGCCAGTATCAGACCAAGGTGCGCAACGCGCAGGAAGCGCACGAAGCGATCCGTCCCACCGATTTTCGCCGCACCCCCGCGTCGCTCGAGCGCACGCTCGAGAGCGACGAAATGAAGATTTACGAGCTGATCTGGAAGCGCGCGGTCGCCTCGCAGATGGCCGACGCCAAGTTGTTGCGCACCTCGGTGGAGATCACCGGCGAGACCACCAACGGCACGCCCGCCACCTTCAACGCCAGCGGCAAGGCCATTGAATTCGCCGGCTACCTGCGCGCCTACGTCGAGGGTTCTGACGATCCGTCGGCCGAGTTGCTCGAACAAGACACCGTGTTGCCGAAACTATCGGTAGGCGATCAGGTGTGGTCGCCCGACAAGCTTGACCAGGATCTGATCCTGGTCGGGCTCGACGCCAAGGGCCACCAGACGTCTCCGCCCGCGCGCTATACCGAAGCGTCGCTGGTCAAGAAGCTCGAAGAGGAAGGCATCGGCCGTCCATCAACGTATGCGCCGACCGTGGCGACGATCCAGCGGCGCGGCTACATCTCGCGGCAAGGCAAGGCGCTGGTGCCGAGCTTCACGGCCTTCGCGGTGACGCGGCTGCTGCGCGATCACTTCGGTGACTACGTCGACCTTGGCTTCACCGCCGAGATGGAAGAGATCCTCGACAAGATTTCCAACGGCGAGAAGGACTGGCTGGAATTCCTCGCCGAGTTCTATCGCGGCGACGGCAAGCACCACGGGCTCGAGCACCTGGTGGAAGACAAGGGCCAGGCGATCGAGTACCCGATCATCGAGCTCGGCAAGGATCCGGAAAGCAAGATGGACATTCGCGTCCGCATCGGACGCTACGGCCCGTTCCTGCAGATGGGACAGCAAGCCGACGGCGGCCCGCGCGCCTCGCTGCCTGAAGACCTGGCGCCCGCCGACCTGACGCTGGAAAAAGCGATTGCGATTCTGAAAGCCAAGGCGCAGGGCCCGAAGGCGGTTGGCGAAGATCCGGTCAGCGGCAAGCAGGTTTACATCATGCACGGCCGTTTCGGCGCCTACGTCCAGCTGGGCGAGACCGACCGCGAGTCGGACGTGAAGCCGCGCCGCGCGTCGCTCGGACGCGATCACACCGAAGACACGATCACCCTTGACGTGGCGTTGAAGCTGCTGTCGCTGCCGCGCGACCTTGGCGTCGATGCCAACGGCGAAGTGATCCAGGCCAACCTCGGACGGTTTGGCCCGTACGTGAAGTTGGGCACCGACTACCGTTCGCTCGAAGACACGGATGATGTCTACACCGTGACCCTCGAGCGGGCGAAGGAACTGCTCGCACAAGAGAAGAAATCGATGCGGCGCGCCCGCGCCGCGCCGAAGGAACTCAAGGCGCTCGGCAAGCATCCGGAGAGCGGCGAAGAAGTCAAGGTTCTCGACGGCCGCTACGGCCCGTACGTCACCGACGGCACGACCAACGCGTCGGTGCCGAAGGGCACGCTCGTCGAGTCGCTGACGATGGCGTCGGCGGTCGAGCTGCTCGCGTCGCGCGCCGGCATGACGAAGAAGAAGCCGATGCGCGGCCGCAAGGTCGCGAAAGCCGCGCCGAAGAAAAAAGCCGCGAAGAAGAGCAAGAAGACCGCCGTCGCCAGCGCGTAGTCGTAGGGCACCCCTTCAGGGGTGGCTACCGAAACAATCGATCGAGCGACAGGCTCCACCCTGGCAGCAGCGGCGTCGTCAGCGTCCGTGCCGGCGGCGCTTCGCGCGTGAAGGATCCATCCGCCGCGCGGCGATAGGTCACCACCTCGTTGCGATTCGGATCGACCATCCAGTATTCGCGCACGCCTTGGCGGTCGAACAGATTGCGCTTCAGCGTTTGATCTCGCCTGCGCGTTCCTGGCGATAGGATCTCGATCACGATTCCCGGCGCGCCTTGCACGTTTTTCTCGGTCAAGATGTTGAGCTGATCGCCGAGCACGACGAACAGGTCCGGCTCCACGACATCATGGGGCGTCATCACCACATCGAGCCTGGCCACGTACAGCTTCCCCTGCTCAGGATGCTCTTCGAGGTGGTTGCCGAGGGAAAGCGTGAGCCGCAGCGAAAGCTCCTGATGGCGAGGGACCGGAGAGGGCGTCACGAAATGCTCTCCGTTGATGAGCTCGTGTGTGAGCCCGTCGTCTTCCGGGAACATCGCGACGAGGTCGTCGTAGGTGAGCTTGCGTGCCGATTGAACCGTGTGCAGCATCTCCACCCTTCCCTCCGGCCGATCCTAACATCGTCGGTGACCATGGTGAACCACGTCCTGTAGCGGCGAAATGTTAGGATGCGACCGGTGAGCCAATGGCCTGCGTGGTGGACGTGGGCACTCGAACTGAGTGCCCATCTTTTGAAACGTATGGAGGATCGTGCGTTCACCGAAGTCGACCTGCGTCGGATGCTCGAACTCGCCGTCGGTCATCGTGCTGACATACTGGAAGGCCGGTTTGTCATCGAGGCGCGACATGCCGGAATGCCCTGGGAAGTGATCGTTGAGCCGGACGAATTGCGTCAACTGCTGGTAGTGATTACGGCGTATCCTGTGGATCAGACAACATCATGAAAGAGCCTTACCTCGAAGTCACGTTTCGGCATGGCCATGCGATCGCGGCCTACTACTACCTGCCGCGGGAGACGAGTCAGAAGAGCGCGCGAACGCGGAGGGTCGAACCTGGTTTGGTGATCGACTTCACCGCTGAAGGACAGGCGATCGGGATCGAAATCACCGCACCGAGCAAGATTACTCTCGCGGCTCTCAACTCCGTGCTTCAGGAAGTAGGGCAAGCGCCGGCCAGCGAGGCCGACCTGGCTCCCGTCCTCGCCGCGTGAGCCCAAGGCGTCGTCTGGCGATAGTCGGCCTGCGTGATTCCGGTTTGAAAGGTAGCGAGCTGGCCAAGTGCCGGACAGGCTTTACATCGTTAGGCATTCGCGATTCAACGGCATCACCGATGGCTATTCCTCGCATCCAGGTCTACGTCGACGAGAGTATCCACGCTAGCCTCGACTTCATCGTCTGTGCGTTCGTGTTTTCAAAGGCGGTTCTCGATGAACCCGTTATTGAAGCGCTGAAGGCCGCAGGTCTGCAGCCTGGCATCGACGAATTCAAGAGCGGCACGCATATGCAGAACAACCCCGCTCAACAGAGCCTGCGAGAAGCGCTGCTTGGTATCGCCGGGCAACACACTCGCATTGCCCTTGCGGTGTCGCCGGCGTCGTCGCGCGCCTCGCTGGGGGGGTGGTGCCTGAGCGCCCTTCGGGCCATTGTTCGACGCAATGGGTTTCACGGAGTGCACTTCGACGTGCATTTCGACGAAGGAATAGTCGCGTCGACGACGGGCCAGGTCGTCGCTGAGTTAAAGGAGCTGTGCGACGTAGCGATCTACTCGAAGCAGGATTCCAGAGCATGCTTCGGCATACAGGTGGCGGATCTCGTTGCCAATGCCACCGGGCAAATGATTCGCGAGGCAGTTGCGGGCCGACAGAAGATGGTCGGCATCGGCGGACCAGAGACCGGGTACGCCGAAGATGATAAGGCGCCCCTAGGCTGGTCCCTCAAGATGGCTCTTCGGTACTCAATGCTAAGACGGCCAATCGCTCATCCGGATCAGAGCTTCCATCCAGATACGAATCCAGTAGTTGTCGAGCGAGGAGCAGATTACATAGATATCGCCCAGAATCCTGATGTGTTGGGTTGGGGTGTGCAACTCGACGACGCGCTAGTGCCGCGAGTTCGCGCCGGCGTCGAACAAGAGTTTGGCAAGATTTGGCTTGGGTGTATTCATTGAACTCGTACACCGCGATGCCTTAACAAGCCGCTGCAGCCGACGAGCGGCGGATGCATTAATCCCGGAAGGTACTTGAGTTGCCGTACCCAGCATGCGCAAACCAATGACGGCAGTGATGTGGACGGACGACGTGCCGAGCCGCTCGGGCGACTCGGCGCAGGGCGACCGCGGTCCGGGGTGCGAGGCTCCGGACGCGCTTCTTGACGAGGCCCCACGCCGATTCAATGGGATTGAAGTCGTGCGAGTAGGGCGGCAAGTAGCGCACGGTGGCACCCCGGCGTTCGATCAGCGTGCGCACTGTCGGGTCCTTGTGCGCTTGCAGATTGTCGAGCACGACGATGTCGTTCGGGCGCAGGCGCGGGGCGAGGCCGTCACGCACCCAGATCAGAAAGCGGACCTTCGTCATCGCGCGCCATTTGGTGCTCAGCGTCACCCAACCGTCCTGGCGGATCGCCCCGACCAGGGTCAAATTGTCGCCCCAGTTCATCGGGCGCGCTTCGACGTGCTCGTGTCCGCGGGGGATCCACACGTGGGAGCGCCCCATCGCGAGGTTCGCGCCGGCTTCATCTAGAAAGACCAGGCGGCGCGGATCCACCGTGCGCATCCATTTCATAAAAGCGGTGCGCTTCGCGTGGACATCCGGCCGATCGATCTCACTCGGGCTCGGCCGTGTTTCTTAAACACATATCCGTCTCGATGCATCGCCCGTCGACAGCTCGTCTCGGTCGTCTGCTGCGCCCGCGGCACCCGCCGGTTGTATGCCCGACAGATCTCCGCGATCGTCGCGTCCGGGGTGTCGGCGATCACGGTGCGCAAGATCGGCAACGCGATCGGACACGCCCACCCGCCGCCCTTCGGCCGCGGCTCGACCGATCGGGTGGCCCGCCACCGCGCCACCCAGCGCTCCAACGTGCGATGGTCGATGAGGAAGAGCGTGGCGACTTCGGCGTACGTGCCCTCGCCTCGGTCGTACGCGGCCACGGCCCGCTCGCGCAACGCCACGTCATACGGATTCGGCATGGCGCTAGTTAAGTACACTTCGTTCGTCAACTCTGGCGAAAGAAGGGCTAACATCGCATGTCGCCGACGCCGCCTGGACCGAAGAGCGCCTCGGCTGATGCGTGTCGTTGGGCGTCACGGTGGAGGTGGGATGCAACGGAAGCTCCTTGAAGCGACGGCCATCCTCGCTCTTTCGGCGACGATTTACTGGCTCGTGCAGTCGCCTGGATACGAGTCCATTCTGGCCTTCCTCGGGTCTCTTGTTGCCCTCCTCGCTCTTGAGTTCAAGTCTTCTGAAGATTCGCTCGCAATGTCAGTGGTTGAGCGCATTCGGCGGTTGGCGACGCGGCGAATCGCGGAAGCCACGTATCTCAATTACCGCGACAGAGACCCTCGACTCTTGAACGATCCGTTGATGATAAGCGGCCTTGAACACCGCTACAACTGCGTCGCATTCAGGCTCGCGGAAACGCCCGTGCCAGCCGTTGTCATCTGGGAGAACCGCTGCGAGCTGGTACTCCCCGACTCGGTTCTAGGAGATCTCGACGGCGCACACCCCGCGACGCTTTACGAATCGCCCATCTTTAATCCCGTCGAATACGAGAAGGCTCGGGCCTTCATAAAGGAGCAGTACGAACAGGGCCCGGTGAAATACGAGGGCGTCGACTACTGCATGACTCGAATTGACGTCTCTAAGGCGATTCCCAAGATCCACGGAAAACTTGGGCGATACTACGACAACATTCTGAGTCAATATGCGATCGAGTGGGAGCTAAAGAAAGCTGTCTTGGCGGACCCATTAAGGCGGGTAGATCGCGCCCTGTCGGAAGGGAATCTTCCCCTTCGTGAAGCCGCGGAGTCCGGCAGGAATCCCATACTGGACGGTGGTGGACGGTGCGCAGCAATCACTGTCTCGACACTTACGATGTTCAGACGTCGCGGCAAATACTGGTGCTTGATTGCGCGCCGTTCTGGTGAAGTTGGCGTCTCTCCCGGACTGTTGCACGTCGCCCCGGCCGGAATGTTTGAGGCGCCGAGCATAGACGAAACTTGGTCGGTGGAGAACAATATCTGGCGCGAACTGCTCGAAGAAGTATACGACGAGAAGGAAGAGCACGGCATTGGCCGTCCTCGTTCCTTGGCAGGGTTGCTCTCGAAGGAACCAGTCCGTACCCTTCGTAAACTCATATCTGAAGGCAAGGCTGAATTGAGTGTGACCGGGATCTGCTGTGACCTCCTAAACCTCAGAACAGAAATTTGCACAGTCCTCTTCGTTCCGGACGAGAGTTTCGCTGAGGCGAGAGAGCCTCGGCTGAACTGGGAGTACGAGTCGCAAGGACCGACTGGGAGATTCGCGGTGCCATGGGACGCCGTCGACGACCTTGTCGAGCGCGAGGCAAGAGAACGAGGATTCGTTGCTTCAGGTGCAACGTGCCTTGGCCTTGGCCGCAGATGGATCGCAGATCGGCACAAGAGATAACATGTGCGACATTTCGACCGGAGGGCACGTTTCATAGTGCGATCACCTGATGACGCCTAACCCGGTATCTGGACTCGTCCGTCAAGTAAAAACGAAACCTCGTGATAAACAGTTCTTTCGTTTGACTGGCCAACGAAGGTCCCTCCTTCGTTGGCATAGCTGCGCCCAAGCCGCGGCGTGAGCACGGGTCAAGGCTGCGCGGAGCGCACCGCCGAAGGCGGCCGCAGGGCCTTGACGCGCGCGGAGCGCCGTGACTCGTTGTCGTACCCAGAGCGTTGCACGACGGTCGGACTGCAGTCGTATCTTCGGCCTCGTCCGTGGAGCCGGTTCGGCTCCGGGCCATCATGGAAATCCGCGCACGGGGAGCCAATCGCTTGCGCGCTTGCGCGGCCCCTCACGGCCAGCCGAGTTATCGGCCTGCCCCCGCGCCGGTCCGACCGGTGCGCCATGATGCGGGCGCTCGGTGCAGTCCTCTGGGTGAGCACGCGTCGAATCCGCGATTACGCGGGTCGACGGTCGGCCGCGAACGGGCGATGTTGCCCCCACACGGCCCATACGATCCGGGCGAGCTTATTCGCCACGGCCACGGCGGCGACGATGCGCCCGCGCCGCTGTTCAGTCTGCACGGCCCACTGTTGCAGCGACGTGGGCCGCGCCGCCGTTTTCGCATGCCAGACGACCGAGCGGGCGCCGTGCGTCAGCAGCATGCGCACATACACATCACCCCGCTTGCTGATGGCGCCGAGCCGTCGACGCGACCCGCTGGAGTCTTCCTTCGGCGTCAAGCCGAGAAAGCTGGCGAAATGTCGTCCCGACGGAAAGCGCCGGATGTCGGCGACGAGCGCAACCAGGGCGGCCGCGGTGATCACGCCCACGCCCGGGACGGTTTGCAAGAGCGTCACGTCGGCCATC
>JBDTMB010000009.1:0-35424 GCA_039934485.1 Vicinamibacterales bacterium | reverse complement strand
CGGCGGCAAAGAGCTGGCGCGCGCGCCGGCACTCGAACGTCAGCAGCCGCCGGACGGGGTCGGTGACCTGGCCGGCGCGCAACGCCTCTTCGGTGACGCCGAATTGGGCGAGGTCGGCCTGGGGCAAATACACGCGGCCGTTGCCGAGATCCACGGCCACGTCTCGGATGATGTTCGTGATCTGCAGCGCCAGCCCGAGATTGATGGCGTAGTCGCGCGAGCCGGCGTCGCGGCACCCGAAGATCTCGATGCAGACCAGTCCCACGGCGGAAGCCACGCGCTTGCAGTACTCGATTAGTTCGTTGAAGGTCTGGTACCGCGATCGATCGAGATCCATCTCGACGCCGTCGACGAGATCATCGAAGGGCGCGCGCGAAAGCGAGAACGCCGCCACGACGGAGGCGAGGTTGATGCCCTGGGCCGACCGCGGCGGCTGGCCGCCGAACAACCGGTTGATCTCGTCACGCCACTTCGCCACTTCGACGCGCGCCGAGTCCGGGTCCGCCGCCTCATCCACTGCATCGTCCACGGCGCGGCAGAAGTCCCACACCACGCCGATGGCGTGGCGCTGATCGTTGGGGAGGACCAGGAACGAATAGGAGAACGAAGTGTCGCGTCCCATTAAGACCAGAAAAACGTTTTACACCCTATCACTAACGCATCGCCCGCGCCGAGCCTTGGCCGCGCGTGGTAGACGTCGAAGCCCGAGGCTTCGAGCCGGTCGAGGATGCGGACGCCGCCCAGCCAGGTGGCGCGCAGTTCGTAGCGCAGACGGCCGGACACGCCGTCGCACACCGTGCGGCCGGCCGCGAAGAGCCGCCGCGTGCGGTCCGCGCACTCCTGGAGCGCCGCCGCCCATTCACGGCTGATCTGGTGGCCGTCCAACGTCTCGGGCGCCGCGCCATGGCGGCGCCAGGCTTCGTCCGGCACATACAGCCGGCCCCGCGACCAGTCGATGGCCAGGTCCTGCCAGAAATTAGTGAGCTGCAACGCGGTGCACACCGCATCCGAGGCCTGGTCCAGACCGTCGCGGCGATAACCGCTCAGCCGCAGGACCAGCCGCCCAACCGGATTGGCCGAGCGCCGGCAGTAATCCATGACCTCGTCCCAGGTGGCGTAGCTCGTTGTCGTGACGTCCTGGGTGAAGGCATCCAGGAGATCGTCGAAGAGCGAGACGGGAAGTTCAAAGCGCTCGATCGTGTCATGGAGAGCGGGAAAGACAAAGCCGGGAGGCGAATTGCCGTCGGGAAATGGGCTCTTGCCGGGAGGTTGATTCTTGTCGGGAGATTGATTGTTGTCGGGGGGCAATACTTGTCGGGAGTGCAAACGCGCGCGCCAATCGGCGAGCAGGCGGAGGCGCTCTTCCACGTCCCTTCCCGGCTCGTCGGCAAAATCGTCGGCGATCCGCGCGAAGGCGTAGATCGCGGCGATGTGCGGACGCAAATGGGCGGGCAGCAATCGCGAGGCCACCGGAAAGTTTTCGTAATGCGACTGCGCCAGCCGCTGGCAGCCGGCGTACGCCTCTTCCAGCGGGCTCACCAGGGGACTTCGGGCGAATTGGCGCGGTGGTTGGACGCGCGCGCCATCGTAAACAGCAAATCCGAGAGCCGGTTCAGGTAGACGATGACGACCGGCTCCACCTGATCGGCGCCGAGGGCGATCACCGATCGCTCCGCCCTCCGGCACACGGTGCGGGCCAGGTGCAACATCGCGCCGGCCGGCGGTCCGCCGGACAGGATGAAGTGCCGCAGCGGTTCGATTTCCCGATCGAGCTGATCGATCCAGCCCTCGAGTTTCGCGACGCTCTCGTCGTCGATCACGATCTTGTCGACGCGCCTGGCGATCTTGTGCGTGGGATCGGCGAGGCGCGCGCCAATCGCGAACAGGTCGCGCTGGATCGCCAGGCACATCGCATCCAGGTCGGCGGGCAGGTCGGCGGCGCGCACCACGCCCACGCAGGCCTGGGTCTCGTCGACGTCGCCATAGGCGACGACTCGCGGATGAGTCTTGCTGACGCGGGTGCCGCCGTACAGGCCGGTGTCGCCCTGGTCGCCGGTCTTGGTGTAGATGGACACTGCTAGGATTATAGGCGGCTTACTGCTCAACACACTTGCCGCCGACACGACGCGTTCATCCCCTGCCCGCTCCGCCGCTGCGCCAGCGGTTCCGCCGCCAGCTGCTGGCGTGGTACCGCAAGCACGGGCGCGACCTGCCGTGGCGAAACACCGACGACCCGTACCACATCCTGGTGTCGGAAATCATGCTGCAGCAGACGCAAGTGGATCGAGTGCTGCCGAAGTACCACGAGTGGCTGGACAAGTATCCGAGCTTTGCCGTGCTCGCCGCCGCCGCGCCGGCCGAGGTCACCAGGACCTGGTACCCGCTCGGCTACAACATCCGGCCGCGACGGCTGCAATCGATCGCGCAGCAGGCCATCGAGAAACACGGCGGTGTCCTGCCGTCCGATCACGAGACGCTGATCTCCTTCAAGGGCATCGGTGAATACACCTCCGGCGCGATCCGAAGTTTCGCGTTCCGCCAGCGCGCGGCGATTCTCGACACCAACGTCGCGCGCGTGCTGTTCCGAGTGTTTGTCGGGAAGGGCGATCCCAAGAACCACGCAATGAAAAAGCGCCTCTGGGAGATTTCCGCGGCGGTCCTGCCGCATCAGCACGTGTTTGATTTCAACCAGGCGTTGATGGATTTTGGCGCGACGTTGTGCAGCGCGCGAAAGCCAAAGTGCCCGACGTGCCCGCTGCGAAGGCAGTGCCGCTCATACCCGATGTAGGGCACCCCTTCAGCGGTGCCTGGGCCCGGGCAACGCGCTATACTCCGCCGGGATAACGGATGCGAAACCAGCCATGGGCGTTTGTGCTGGCGGTCTTGGGCCTCACCTGGGCCCTCGCCGCCGGTGTGCGGGTGTCGGGCGACGCTACACCGGCATGGAATCCGAGAGCCGCGGCCGCGTACCTCGATACGCGTCTCGATTGGTGGTCGACGTGGCCGAACGCGGCGCGCGACAAGGACACGTTCTGCGTCTCGTGTCACACCGCCGGTCCCTACGCCCTCGGCCGGCCGGCGCTGCACAAGCTTCTCGGCGAGCCAGCGCCGTCGGCGCAGCAGCGGAAGCTGTACGCCAACGTCGTGAAGCGCGTGTCGCTGTGGAACGAAGTGGCGCCGTGGTATCCCGATCAAACCCGGGGCCTCCCCAAGAGCAGCGAGTCGCGCGGCACCGAGTCGGTGTGGGATGCGCTCGTCCTCGCTACCCGCGACGCCGAAGCCGGAACCCTCGGCGCCGACACGCGAGCCGCGCTCACCAACATGTGGGCGCTGCAGATGCAGGTCGGCGAGTTCAAGGGCGCTTGGGCGTGGCTGAACTTCCACTACGAGCCCTGGGAATCGTCGAATTCGCCGTACCTCGGCGCCACGCTGGCGGTAATGGCGGTTGGGACGGCGCCGGGTAGGTATGCCGCGAGCGATGAGGCGAAGACCGGCATGGCCAAGGTGAAGGACTACCTCGCTCGGGAGTTCGACAAGCAGAACCTCTACAACAAGCTGATGCTGTTGTGGGCGTCGGGCAAGTACGAGGGCCTCATCACGCCCGTGCAACGTGACGCGGTGGTCGCCGCGGTACTCACGCTGCAATTGGCCGACGGCGGCTGGGGCCTGCCGGGGCTGGGCGATTGGAAGCGCGTGGACGACACGGTGATCGATCCCGGCTCCGACGGCCTGGCGACCGCGCTGGCCACGCTGGCGCTGCAAGAAGCGGGAGTCGGCCGATCGCACGCGGGCGTGTCGCGTGGCCTCGCATGGCTCGAAAAAAACCAGGACCCGGTGACGGGACAATGGCATTCGTCGTCGGTGAACAAGAAACGGGATCCGGCGTCGGAACCGGCCAGCTTCTACAGCCATGCCGCCACCGCATACGCCGTGCTGTCGCTCACGCACACGCCTTGAATGGCGCGCGTCTATTGGCCGCGGATGACGCAGATTTCACAGATGCGAAGGCCCGGCGTCGGCATCAGGCAGGATCAAACTTCGTCAGCACGAGTCTGCGTCATCTGCGGCGCTGGCCCATCTGCGTCATCTGCGGCCCTGGCCCGTCTGCGTCATCTGCGGCCCTGGCCCATCTGCGTCATCTGCGGCCCTGGATTAGAAGTTCAATCAGATCGCGATCGGCGTCTGGAAACGGCAGGCTCGTCAGCTCCGCGCGCGGCACCCATCGCAGCTGTTGGCCGATCATCGGCTTGGGCTCGCCACTGAACTGACACCGATAAAAGAACAGTTCGACGGTCTTTTCCGGATAGGCGTGCGTCACGCGATGTATCAACTCACCGATCTCGCCGACAATATCGAGCTCTTCGACGAGCTCGCGGCGCAGCGCCTCGGTATGAGACTCGTGACCGTGGACCTTGCCGCCGGGAAACTCCCAGTGGCCCGCGAGGTGCGTGCCCTCCGGCCTCAGCGTCAACAGGAACGCACCGTCGTGTTCGATGACGGCCGCCACCACCCCGATTGGAATCATCTCGGTGAAGACGCGCCGACGGGGACCGGTTGGAGCCACGCGTAGCGACCGTTGGACTCGATCACCTTGGCGCGAACGTAACCTTCGTCGCCCCGGAACGTGTACGCCGCCGTGAGCCCGGTGGCTTCACTCAAGACGCGGCCTTGCTTGCCGATGAACTGGGTGCGGTAGCGCGCCATGAGGCCTTCCTTGATCGTAATCGTCAGGCCCGCGGTCGTGGCGTCAACCGATCGCAGCTCGACGCCGGTCGAGGCATAGAACTCGCCGCGCTCCAGCGCCTCGACGAGCGCGCGCGCGTCGAGCCGCGGTGACCTGATGTAGACCCATCCCCGGCCGGGCCCGGCCACGTTCGGATCGCCGGGCGCCTTGAAGGTGTGCGCATCATCGACCGCAATGCCGTACATCAACTTGCCGCTCGAGAGGATACGGTCCCAGGTGTCCTCGAGGCCGGGGACGCCGCCGCCGCCAAGATTGTTCACCAGCGGGTGGCCGTTGAAGACTTCGAACAGACGGGTGCGCTGAAGCTTGAGCAGATCGTCGGCGGTGATCGCCCAACTGAAGTTGGGATGGTTGATGCTGGGCACCCCGTGAGCGCCGCGAAGCGCGTCGACCATCCGCTGGATCATCTCGGCCACGGTCTGCCCGCCCTGGACGGGGACCGCGCGATCGACGTCAAAGCCATTGACGTGAATCGACTTGTCGCCAATCTTGTCCGTCAGCTCCTCGCCCTTGATGACCAGGAACTGCTCGTCGGCGCTATGAAGAGCGTTGAGCCCGTCAACACCGGTCAGGAAGTTGTGATCGGTGAGCACCAGAAACTGGTAGCCATGCTCCCGATACCACTTGACCACGTCGTCGGGCGTCGAGTCGCCGTCGCTGTTGAGCGTGTGCGTGTGGAGGTTGCCTTTGTACCACCGAAGACTTGAGGCTTGCCGGCCCGCCGAAGCCCCGGCGAAGGCGGCGGGCGGCCAAGCCGATACCAACGCGACGGCGGCAACCATCGCGGCGGCGACAACGAGCTGCAGGCGCGCGCGTCTGATCATGCAACCACCGCCTCGGCATGCGAATCATCCCACACCAGCGTGACGCTGGTGCCCTTTTCCACGAAATCGCGGTGGACGTAGCCGAGACCCACCACCCGATCGAGCGCGGGAGAGAGAGCGGCGCTCGTGACGCGGCCGATGTCGCGGTCGCCGGAGACGATCTTCGCCCCGGCCGGGGCTAAAGCCCCGGCCCTCCACTTGACCAGCTTCTTCGCCACGCGCCCGCCGCCGCGATGCGTGACGCGCACGATCACTTCCTGGCCCACGTAGCAGCCCTTGGTGAACGAAATCGCGCGATCCTCGATGCCGGCCTCGAGCGGGATCGTGTCGTCGGTCATGTCGACGAGGAACCTGGGAATCCCCTCCTCGATGCGAAACACCTCGAAGGTATCGAGATCGACTTCTGGAAGATCGGGCGGCCGGGCCGCGCGAGCGAGAATCAGGACCTGGTTGGGCAAACCTAAAGGTTTGCCCCCACCGTAGACTTCCAACACCTGCAGGGCGGCGCTCTCGTCGGTGACCTGCGTGTCCTCGGCGAAGATGAGGCCATCGAGGCGTTCGCGAAGGGCGGCGGCGAGCGGCGCCGGGACGTCCAGCAGAAGGCGGCCGGCATCCGCCACCACGTTCATGTCGGTGATCATCCGCCCCTGGGGCGTGAGATACGCCGCGTAGCAACTCTGTCCCGCCCCGAGCGACAGTACATCGTTGGTGACCAGGCCCTGCAGCCACGTGGCGCGGTCGCGTCCGGTGATGCTCAGAACGCCGCGGTCGGTCCGTTTCACCACACCGCCGGTCGTCCGGAGGGCCCGGTAGCCGTCAAGGGAAAACATGTTCTAAGCTGTCGTGTGACTCTCTCTCATCATCTTACCGGCGTTGTCCTCGGGGTGGTCCTGTTCGCCACAAGCGCCCTTGCCCAGGCGCCGCCGCCGCTGCCTGCCACCGAGGCCGCCGCTGCCACCCCGTACCTGGTGTTCTTCCGTTCCCAGCCGATTGGCCGCGAAGAGGTGGCCGTGGTGCGTCAGGCCGAGGGCTGGATTGTGCGCGGCTCGAGCCGGCAGGGGCCGCCGATCGACATCACGACCCGCGTCGCGGAAGTGATTTACGACACCGAGTGGCGTCCCAAGTCGATGCTGATCGACGGCGTCGTCCGCGGCCAGGATGTCACGATGAAGACGACGTTCGCCGACGGCAAGGCGTCGAATGTGATCGCGGTGCAAGGCACGCCGCAATCAAAGGTGGATGCGGTGTCGGCGGACACGATCGTGTTGCCGAACGCGTTCCTGGGATCGTACGCCGTGCTCGCCCGCCGGCTGGCGGGCCAGGCGGTTGGCGCCGAGCTCCACGCCTACATTGCGCCGCAAGTGGAAGTGCCCATTCGGGTGACGGCGATCACGCCACAGCGGATCGACACGGCGAAGGCCAGCATCAACGCCACCCAGTACGCGATCGCCATCGTCAACCCCGCGCCGGCAGGCGAACTGCCCATGTTCGTGTGGGTCGACAAGAACGGCGACCTGCTGCGGATGAGCATCCCGTCGCAAACGCTGGAAATGGCGCGCGAGGACATCGCCTCGGCGGCGGCGCGCACGGCCACGTTTATTGTCCCGGGCGACGAGGCGGTGATCATTCCCGCGTCGGGCTTCAACATCGCCGCCACGATCACCAAGCCCGCCGGCGCCACTGGACGGCTTCCCGCGCTCGTCCTGATCGGCGGCTCGGGCCCAACCGACCGTGACGAAACGGTGGCCGGCATTCCGGTGTTCGGCCAAATCGCCAGGGACCTGGTGGCGGCCGGGTTTTTCGTCGTTCGCTACGACAAGCGCGGCGTCGGGCAGAGCGGCGGCCGCATGGAGTCGGTGACGCTGAACGACTACGCCGAGGACGCGCGGGCCGTGGTGCGGTGGCTCAGGGACCGCAAGGATGTGAACAAGAAGCAGATTGGCATCATCGGCCACAGCGAAGGCGCGAGCGTGGCGCTGGTCGTGGCGGCGCGCGAACGCGACAACGTCGCGGCGCTCGCTTCTCTCGCCGGCCTGGCCGGCACCGGCGCCGCGCTGGTGCTCGAACAGCAGCAGCATCTGCTCGGCCTGATGAAGATCACCGACGCCGACAAGGCGGAGAAGACGGCGTTGCAGGTCCAGATCAACAACGCGCTGCTCGGCGTGGGCAAGTGGGACGGGGTGCCCGACACCGTGCGCCGGGTCGCCGACACGCCGTGGTTCCAGAGCTTCCTGTCGTTTGACGCGTCAAAGGCGATGAAGGACGTGCGGCAGCCGATCCTGATCGTCCAGGGTGAACTCGACATGCAGGTGATGGCGCATCACGCCGACGAACTGGCCGCGCTGGCCCGCGCGCGCAAGAACAAGGCGGCGGTCGAGGTGATCAAGGTCCCAGGCGTGAACCACCTGTTCGTGCCGGCGAAGACCGGCGAGGTGGCGGAGTACCCCACCCTCACGTCCAACGCCAAGGTCTCGGCGGCGATGACGACTGCGGTTGCGGAGTGGATGAAGAAGACGATGACAAAGTGACCGCTCAGCGTAGGGCGCCGCTTTAGGGTGCCCCGTGCCCATATCGACGTGTTGACGGTGAAATGAACTAATATTTATAGAATGCATGAATGTGTACAAACCGTTGTGATAATTGAGTTTGTTCGATATTTGATCCAAGAAATGAAGTCGAACTGGCTGGCTGTATAATGACCTGGTGGTTGTCCAGTATCGACTCCCGGCGCACTGGATTCGCTACGACCCCCTCGCCATCCTTCCCGCACTGACCGCGGCCCGGGCGGCCATGCTTGCCCTCGCTCACCTGCCCTTCCAGAAGAGTTGGGCCGACGATCTTCAGAAGATGCAGCTGAAGCGCGAAGTAGCGGGGACGTCACGGATCGAGGGCGCGGAGTTCACCGATCGCGAGCTCGACGCGGCCATGCGTGAATCGGCGCAACAGCTGGAGACCAGATCGCAAAAGCAGGCAGCGGCCGCGCTGGCCACCTACCAATGGATTGCCGCCCTGCCCGCTGATCGGCCCATCGATGAGGGTCTCATCGCCGACGTCCATCGCCGCATTGTCACTGGTTGCGACGATGACCACTGCCCGCCGGGACAGTTGCGCAAGGCCGATGAGAACGTCACCTTCGGCGCACCGAGGCATCGCGGCGTGGATGGTGGCGACGCGTGTGCGGATGCGTTGCGGGGGCTGACGGAGGCCGCGCGGACGATCTTCCGCGATCACGATCCGCTGGTGCAGGCGTTGGCGCTCCACTATCACGTCGCTGCCATGCACCCGTTCCTCGACGGCAATGGCCGCACCGCGCGCGCGCTTGAGGCTCTGATGCTGCAACGAACCGGGCTACGCGACACGCTCTTCATCGCCATGTCGAACTATTACTATGAGCACAAGAGCGGATACCTCACCGCGCTCAGCGACACCCGCGCGGCCCACCACGACCTCACGCCATTCCTACGGCTTGCGCTCAAGGGCATTGAGTCACAGTGCCGGAGCCTGTTTGAAGAGATTAGGGTCAACCTCAAGAAGGCCCTGTTCCGAAACACCGTGACGGATCTGTTCGGTCGTCTCAAGTCGCCACGCAAGCGGGTGATGTCGGCCAGGCACGTGCAGTTGCTCAACTGGTTGCTCGAACGGCAACAGGCGACGCTGGTTGACTTGACGCATCACACTCAGCACCTCTATCGACTGAAGAATCCTGACCTGGCGTTGATCCGAGACTTGAATTACCTCCTCCACCTTGGCGCGATCATTGGTCATCGGGACGAGGATCGAGTCATGGTGCTGGCCAATCTCGACTGGCCGATTGAGATCACCGAGACCGAGTTCTTCAAGAGAGTGAAGGCCATGCCCAAGGGCAAGGTCCACGGCTTCCTTTCCGGCTAACCCTTGTCAGATGGCAGATTCCCACATCTCCGCCACCCGCTTCTGCAGGCGCTGCGCCGCGTCCGTGTAGCTCTCGTCCTCGCCGAACCTCATCGGCTTGCCGAACGCCACGATGATGCGGTGCCCGCTCCAGGGCCACAGCACACTCCAATTGAAGGCGCGGTTCCTGGGCCAGAGTTCGTAGACGCCCCTGATCGCGACCGGCACGATCGGGACGCCGAGATGCCGCGCCAGGATCGGCGAGCCCTTCTTGAACTTCTTGACGGTGCCGTCGATCGATCGCTCGCCTTCGGGAAACAGCATCAAGGTCTTGCCGTGCTTGAGGCCGAAGGCGCCGGCCTGCATCGCCGGGACCAGGTTCGAGTCGGGGTCCACCGGCACGCAGTTCACGGTTCGCGCGATCCACTTGGTGAACGGTGTTTCGAAATACTCGACGGCGCCAACGAAGAACAGGTTCTTGAACACCCGGTACGGCAACGCGCCGCAGACGAACATCGGGTCGAGATAGCTCTGGTGATTGGGGCTGATCACGAACGCGCCATTTGACGGCAGGTTCTCGACGCCAGAAATGTCGACGCGGCCGAGGCATACGCGCAGGACTCTCGACAGGCCGAACAAGATTGGCGTGGCGATCGGCTTGCGCTCGAGCAGGCCGCCGAGGATCGGATCGCTCTCCTCCGGCAAGTTGCGAAGCATGACCGCCCACGACTCTTCCGCGACCGTTGAAGATGCGGCGCCAAACTCAGCGGCACGAAGGGCTTCAACCAGCTGCCGAACGGTGAAGATCTCGTGGGTGGCCTCTTTCGCCACGCGCACGGAGAATCGTTGTTCGAGCTCGGTGAGCAGTTCCACCCGTTCCATCGAGTCGAGGCCGAGGTCCAGTTCGAGATTGGCGTCTGGCCGGATTCGCACATTCCCCGGCATCCGCGCCTGGATCAGCGGCACCGCCGCCGCGGCGTGGGACTCGTCGAGCCACTCACGCTCGGCATCCGGCAGCGGCGCATCGGCGGGTTGCGCCGCCACGTGCCGCTGCTCCTTCAACCGCCGCTCGACCTCGTGCCGCTTCACCTTTCCAGTAGTGGTCCGTGGTAAGGGCTCGAACGACACGTCGTAGCCCAACACCCGCTTGTGCGGCGGCAGCCCCACGGCCAGGCCCTCGATCTCAAACCGCAGGATGTCGCCGGCATTGACGATCTTGCGCTCGCGCATCAACTCGCGGTTGGGCACCACCACCGCATGCAGGCGTTCCGTGGTCGGATGCTCCGGCGTCGACACGCCCATCACGCAGATTTCGCTGATGAACGCCGACTGGCGATAATGCGCCTCGATTTCCTCGGGATAGATGTTCTTCCCCGAGGCGAGCACGATCATTTCTTTTTTCCGGCCGGTGATGGTGATGCGGCCAGCCGAATCGATGCGGCCCAGGTCGCCGGTGAGGAACCAGTCGCCGCTCATCACCGCGGCCGTGGCGTCGGGCCGGTGGTAGTAACCGGGCGTGACGATGGCGCCGCGGATGGCGATCTCGCCGTCGAGACCTTCACCCTCCGAGTCGCGGATCTGCACCTCGACGCCCGGCAGCGGCCGGCCCACCGTATCGAGATGCGCATCGTCGGGCGTGTTGATGGTGGCGGCGCCGCTGGTCTCGGTGAGGCCGTAGGCCTGGACGATGGTGAAGCCGAGGGCGTAGAGATCGCGGCCGACCACGGGGTCGAACTTCGAACCGCCCGTCACCAGCAGCCGCATCTTGCGGCCCAGCACGGCGTGCACCTTCGAGAACACGATCGGCCCAAGGTTCAAGCCAAGGCGGCGGAAGCGAAAGTTGATCGCCAGCAGGCCGCGCAGCAGGGTGCGGGTGATCAGTCCCGCCTTGCCGGCCTCCGCCATCACGCGCTGGTGAATCAAGTAGAAGAACTGCGGCACGCAGGCGAAGATCGTGATCTCGCGCTCCCGCAAGGCGCGCAGCAACTCGGTGGAGTTCACCGTCTCGAGGTAGACGACGCGTGCACCGACGGCGAATGGGAGCAACAGGTTCGCCAGCTGCGCAAGCGAGTGGAACAGCGGCAACACCCCCAGGACGGCGTCGTGCTCGGAGACATCGATCACGGCGAAGGCGGCGTCGCGTTCCGCCAGAAGATTCGCGTGAGTCAGCACGACGCCTTTGGGATCGGAGGTCGTTCCGCTGGTGTAAAGAATGACGGCCGTGTCAGCGGGCGGCACGGGCACCGCGACCTTGGCGACGAACGCTGTCGTCGTCGCCGCCACGTCGGCGACCTGAATGTCGGGCAATTCGCGAAGCGCTTCCGCCGCCGCCGGCCTCAGGCGGGCGTTGACGAAGAGGATCTTTGATCCCGAGTCGCGGACGATCGTGGCGACCTGTTTCGCCGAGTAGTTGGTGTCGAGCGGCACGGCGATCGCGCCGAGGCTGAGGATGCCGAGGTAGGCCGCACACCAGTGCGCGTCGTTGTCGGCGAGGATGGCCACGCGGTCGCCTTGCGCGATCCCCTGTGAGGCCAGCCACGCGGCGCGTTCGAGTGCCTTGGCGTGAAGTTCCTGGTAGGTGAAGCGGTCGACCGTGTCGCGCCGCTGGATCTCAACCGCCGTCTGCGCGCCAAACCGCGAGACAGCTCCTGCAAAGACTTCCCAGACACCGGGCACCCGTGAATTCTAGCCCGGTGGCTTCACCGGCGGTTTTGCAATCTGGACCTCGGTCGAGACACCGACCCGCTCGTAGTTTTCATAGGTGGCCGTACCACGAAGCACCATCGAATCGCGCAGTCCGCGGTAGACCTCCTCCATCCGTGCCGGAACGAGGATCGACAGTGCCTGTTGCTCGGCGTAGCGGACGGTAATGGTGGCCTGGCCCCGCTCGCTGAGCTCGTGACGCGTCTGATAAACCGCCCCGCTCTCCGGCTCAATCCAGAAGCGACCCCTCGACAGCACGTTCTTGCCGTCCTCTCCCCTGACGATGGTCGGCAGCACCGTCTCGCGAAAATCGACGGCCCAGAGACGGCGCCCGGAGACCGTTTCCTCGCCGCCTTTCGAGAACGAGAAATGCGAGACGTTGGTGGGATGAAGAAACAGCAGGGCGAAGAGGGGCACGTTAATGGTGCGTTCCACGTCGCTCACGTTGTAGCGCGCACTCTCGTCCGTGATTCGTTGTGCCTGCTCGAGACTGGACGCCGAAGGCTTGACGAAAAGCGAACGGAGCCGATCGTCGCGATCGTGCACTGGCTTGCCATCCACTTCGAAGACGTCGCGAAACGGGGTGAAGCCGCGTCCCGGCACGAGGACGAGCATGAAACTTGACCGCAACCGTCGCGACCGGCTCAGGTTGGAGAGGGCCTTCTTGTTGCGATCCGGGTCCGCAAGATCCACCGCCGGGTTGGTGAATGACTGGTCGTAGCGCTCTTCCGCCACGAGGGTCGCGAAAGTGCGCTCAAATTCCGCGACGTACGCACTCGCGCGAGCGGTGACGTGGGCGAGCGGTTCCTGCTGCGCGCCTGGGACCGCGAGCGAAACCGCCCAGGCCGTGAGCGCGATCAGGCTACTTGGCGGGCGCCAACCACCGGACCTCAAGGTAAGTGATCTCACCCTCGATCTCCTTGTACCAGTGCGGGCTGTTCGCGGGGACGATCACCACGTCGCCCTTCGCCACGTGCCTGGTGACGCCGTTGTCGATCGTCGCCGCCGCCGCGGTGGCGCCCCTCACGATCGTGCCGCCGGTCACCACGGTGCCGGCGCCGGCGATGATGTAATGCAGTTCCGTATTGCCCGCATGCGCGATCGCCCCCGCCGGCTGGTCCCGATGCACGATGTTGATGCGGTATTGATCGGTGACCGACACCGCCGACACCTTCATGCCGCCAGTGGCCGTGGCCTTGGCCAGGACGTCGAGCAATTCCTTTTCGGACTTATAGGTGGCGGGGGATCCAGCCGGCGGGGCCGGTGGCGCCGGCCGGGCTGCGTCCTGCGCCGCCGACGGAGCGGCGGCCATACCCATCGTCACGATCGCGGCGGCAAGAATCCTGAACATCGGTGCAGAGGTTATATCATTGACCTCGTTGATGGCCGACCCACTGCGCATCGCCTTCCTGGGATGCGGCTTCATCACCCGCGTGCACAGCCGGAACCTGCGATCGCTTCGCGGGCAATTCGCCTGCAGCTATGCCAGCCGCGAGCCGGCCAAGGCGGCGGCGATGTCGCGCGAGTTTGGCGGCGTCTCCACCTTTTCGAGCTATGGCGCCGCAATCGACGACCCGCAAGTCGACGCGGTGGTGTTCGCGGTGCCGCCCAAGTTCCATCTCGACCTCACGCTGCGGGCCCTGGCCGCCCGCAAGCACGTGCTGGTGGAGAAACCCGCGTACTTGCGGATGGCGGACTATCGGACGGCGGTCGCCGCCAGGGATCGCGCCCATCGCGTGGTGCTGGTTGGCGAGAACGATCACTACAAGCCGTTGGCGGTGGTCCTGCGCCGGCTCGTCGCCGACGGCGTCGTCGGCGAAATGGTGTTTGCCCATTTCACCTCGATCGCGCATCGGCTGAAGGCCGCCGGCGACTGGCGGAACGACGAAACCATGGCCGGTGGCGACGCCTTTTTTGAGGAGGGCATCCACTGGCTGCACCTGGCCGGCAGCCTCGGGCCGCGGATCACCTCGGTCCACGGCTTCCGCCCGTCGGTCTCGCGCGACGGCCCCGACACGCGCATCAAGAGCATGCTGGTGTCGTTCACCTACGACAACAGCGCCGTCGGCTCGCTGTATTACTCGCGCGAGATTCCGTCGCTGTTTCGCGGTCTTCGCCTTTCGAAGATTTACGGCCGCGAGGGCGTCATCAGCTTCGAGTCCAACGGTGTCTTCGTGGCGGCGCGGGGCGCCGGCCTGCCGATCGTCCGCTTCCCGGGATTCCGCGACATGCGCGGCTACCAGGCGATGTACCGTGATTTCGCCGGCTCGATCGCGAGGGGCGCGGCGCCGGAGATGAGCCTCGAGCGCGCCATCGAAGACCAGGCGCTGATGGACCAGATCTACGAGAGCCTGCCTCTTGGTGGGGGCAAATCTTCGTTGTCCGCCGAAGCGCCTGGCGCGAAGGCGCAAGGCTTGCCCAACGGATAGAGCGCGGATGCAGCACCATTTCGACCTGATCATCATTGGCAGCGGCGCCGGCGGCGGGACGATGGCCCGCGCGCTTTCCGGCACCGGCGCGCGGATCCTGATTCTCGAGCGTGGCGAATTCGTCCCCCGTGAAGATCAGAACTGGAACCCGGCGGCGGTGTGGAAGGACCTGCGCTACCGCACCACCGAGACATGGCTCGATGAAAGCGGCACGGCGTTCCGGCCGTACACCCATTACTGCGTGGGCGGCAACACCAAGTTTTGCGGCTGCGGCGCGAGGACTTCGGCGAGGTCGCGCACCTCGACGGCGTCTCGCCGGCGTGGCCGATCGACTACGACACGCTGGCGCCCTATTACGACCGCGCCGAGCGCTTCTACAACGTCCACGGCGAAGCCGGGGTCGATCCCACCGAGCCGCCACGCGGTCCCTATCCGCGCGCCGCGGTGCCCCACTCGGCCGCGATCAGCGCCATCGTCGAGAAACTGAAGCGGCAAGGCCTCCATCCGTCGCCCCTGCCGCTTGGCCTGCAAGACCACTGCATCTTCTGCAACACGTGCAATTCGTTTGCCTGCAAGATCCACGCAAAGAGTGACGCCGAAGTCTGCGGCGTCGCGCCGGCGACGGCACAGGCGAACGTCACGCTGTGGACCAACGCGCACGCCCGGCGATTGATCACCGACCCGTCCGGGAAGAAGGTCGAGGCCGTCGAAGTCGAACGGGCCGGTGAGACCTTTCGCGTGTTCGCGCCGATCGTGGTGGTGTCGTGCGGCGCGGTCAATTCGGCGGCGCTGCTATTGCGCTCCGCCAACGCCCAGCACCCGGACGGCCTCGCCAACTCGTCTGGCCTGGTCGGCCGGCGTTACATGGCGCACCTGGCGACGATGATGCAGGGATTTCACCCCTTCTGGCCCAACGACACGGTGTTCCAGAAGACCGTCGCGATCAACGACTTCTATTTCAAGGGACGCGACACGCCGTATCCGCTCGGCCAGATCCAGTCGCAGGGGCGCACCCACGGCGTGATGGCGCAGACCGTGGTGCCGGCGGTGCCGCTCTGGGCCTACGAAGCATGGGTGGCCCGCGGCGTGGACTGGCTGGCGATGACCGAAGATCTGCCGCGGGACGACAACCGCGTGACCGTGGACGCCAACGGCCGCATCCGCCTGAGTTACCGGCCCAACAACACCGTCGCGCACGACAAGCTGGTGACTGAGACCCGGCGAATCCTGCGCCGCCTTGGCTTCTGGGTGGTGATGAGCCATTCACACAAGGCGAAGAACACCACGCATCAATGCGGCACCCTGGTCTTCGGCGACGACCCGCGCACGTCGGTGCTCGATCCCTTCTGCCGCGCGCACGATCTCCGCAACCTGTTCGTCGTCGACGCGTCGTTCTTCCCGTCGTCTGCCGCCGTCAATCCCGGTTTGACGATCGCGGCGCAGGCACTGCGCGTCGCGGATCACATCGTCGCCACCGATCTTGCACTGGTGTAACATCGCCCTGCAATGGAGGCAGCTGACATGCGACCTGATTTCAGGCGTTTCCTCGCGATCTTTCTTCTTTTCTGCACGCTGGGCCGCGCGGCAGCGGCCCAGGAAACCACGGGCACCATCGCCGGCGTCGTCACCGACGAGCAGGGCGCGCTGTTGCCCGGTGTGATCATCGTCGCGACGCATGTCGCCACCGGCCGGACGTTCCAGTTCGTCTCGACGAACACGGGGGCGTATCGCGCCACGTTGCTGCCGAGCGGCACCTACACCCTCAGCTTCGAACTCGCCGGGTTTCAGGCGCTCACGATGACGGGGATCACCCTGAGCGTGAACGACCGCATCCAGATCGACGGCAAGCTCAAGGTCGGCGGGCTGACGGAGACCGTGCAGGTCACCGCCGACCGAACGCTCGTGCAGGCCACCTCCGCCGTCCAGCAACTCGTGAGCTCGAAGCAGGTCCAGGAGCTGCCGCTCAACAATCGCAACTTCGTCCAGCTGGCGACACTCGCGCCAGGCGTGTCGAGCGACCTGTCGGACGAGGTGGGCGTCGGCCTCACCAGCACGGTGAGCATCTCGGTGAACGGCGCGCGCCGCAACGCGCTCAACTGGCTGGTGGACGGCGTCTCGAACGTCGACGTCGGCTCGAACATCACCCTGTTGTCGACGCCGACACTGGAATCGATCGAGGAGTTCAAGATCATCACCAGCAGCTATGCCGCGGAGTGGCCGCGCAGCGGCGGCGGCGTGGTGAACGTCGTGACCAAGTCGGGCACCAACGCGTTCAAGGGGAGCACCTACTACTTCCTGCGCGACGACTCGATGAACGCCAACTCGTTCTTCCGCAAGCTGAGCACCGATCCGGTGGTCGCCAAGAACCCGGCGGCGCTCGATTATCACAATTTCGGCTACACGCTGGGCGGACCCGTCAAGACCAACAAGCTGTTCTTCTTCTGGTCGCAGGAATGGCGCCGGATCACGCGGGCGCCGGCGTCGTTGACGGCCAACGTGCCCGATCCGGCCTGGCTGACCGATCCGACCAACGCCAACTACGTCGCTCCGGCCGATCGCGATGCCAACGCCATCCGCCTCCTGAGCGCCTATCCGGCGCCGAACGTGCCTGGCGCGAACCAGTACCTGGTGTCGTCGCCCAACATCAACAACACGCGTCAGGAAGTGATCCGCGTCGATTACGACCTGTCGGCGCGCTGGCGCCTGACCGGCCGTTACACTCACGACCTGAGCGAAACGCGCGAGCTCGGCGGCCTGTTCCAGGGCTTCGCCATCCCCAACGTCGCCACCACCGATACCGCGGTCCCCGGGCAGGTCATGTCGGTGGGACTCAAGTCGATCTTCGGCGGCAACGCGCTCAACGAGTTCTCGTACCAACGATCGGGCAACAAGATCAGCACCACCAACCCGGACGGGACCAAGGGCCGCCGCGCCGACTACAACCTGAACATTCCCGAGGTGTTCGCTGAAAACGCGTCAGGCCGCATCCCGACGGTCGCGATCAGCGGTTTGTCGTCGATTGGGTCGGGCCAGATCATTGGCATCGAGTACATCAATCACTCACTCACCGACAATTTTTCGTGGCAGAAGGGCAACCACGCGCTCAAGTCGGGCGTGCTGATGACCTTCGAACAGAAGAACGAGAACGCCGCCAATGTCACGCAAGGCAGCTACTCGTTCGTGGCCGGAGGCGGTTTCTCGGCGTTCCAGAATTTCGTTCGCGGCAATTTTGACGGCGCCTGCACTGCGTGCAGTTACACCGAGGCCGAACGGGACGTCACCAACCACCTGCGGTTCAGCCGCTACGAGATGTACGCGCAGGACACGTGGCGCGCGCGGCCGAACTTCACCGTCGACCTCGGCCTCCGCTACTCGCTGTTCCCACCCATCACCGACACCAACAACATGCTGGTGACGTTCGATCCGGCGGCCTATAAGGCGGCGTCGGCTCCGCCCTATTCCAATGCCGCCGGAACCCTGCTCGACTACGGCGCCGGCGATCCGCTGGTGGGCCTCATCATCGCCGGCCAGAACTCGCCGTACGGCGACGCGATCTATGCGTTCAAGAAGGACGGCATCCAGCCACGCATCGGCTTCACGCTGGATCCGTCGAGCAACGGCGACACCATCATCCGCGGGGCCTACGGCATCTATTACGATCAGCCGCTGGTCGGCATCTTCGAACAGAACTCGTTCACCAGCCCGCCGTTCGTCAACAACGTGTCGCTGTCGGGCGGCGTCCGGTTGAGCAACCCCGGGCTCGGCGTGAGCGCGGGGACGTCGGGCGTGCGGGCCATCCAGGCCACCGGAACGGACTTCGACAACCCGCGGACGATGCAGTGGAACGTGGGGGTGACACGCAAGATCTTCCCCAACGCCGTGGTCGAAGTCGGCTACGTCGGCTCGCGCGGCGACAACCTGATTCGGCCGACGAACCCTAACTTTCCCCAGCCCGCCGACGTCGTCGCGCTGCAGACCACGGTGGCGGGCGCGGTGAATCCGGCCAGGCCGTACCGGTCGTACGGCACCATTACCATGAGGGAAACGACCGCCAAGAGCCGGTATCAAGGCCTGCTGACCTCGTTCCGATGGACCCGCGGCACCGAGGGCTCGCTGAACGTCAACTACACCCTCAGCCGGAACCAGACCGATGCGAGCAACGATCGCGACGCCGTGGACATCCCGCAGAACCCGGCCAACCTCGCGGCGGAGTATGCCGACGCCCGCACCGACCGGCGTCACATTCTGTCGGCCTCATACATCTACGAGCTGCCGTTCTTCCGCTCATCGTCTAACCAGGCCCTGAAGGCGGCGCTGGCCGGGTGGCAGGTAGCGGGGATCACCTACGCGAATTCCGGGCAGCCGATGACGCGCATCGCCGTGGACACCAACAACTTCAGGCGCGGCAGTTTCGCCGACCAGGTGGCCGATCCCGGCGCCGGACAACAATCGGGATTGTTCTGGTTCAACCCGCTGGCCTACGCCCCACCGGCCGACGGCACGTTCGGCAATTCGGGCCGCTCGCCGTTCCGGCAGCCGGGGTTCTACAAGTGGGACCTGACGGTTTCGAAGAACTTCCAGCCGACCGGTGCCGTGCGGGTCCAGTTCAGGGTCGACCTCATCAACGCCTTCAACCAGGTCAACTGGGCATCAGACCCTGTCGTGACCGGCCTCGACAACACCTGCACGACGAGCGTGACGACGTGCCAGGTGGCGAGCGATCGCTTCGGCCAGTTGATTGCCGCCCGCGCGCCGCGGGAAATCCAGTTGGGCCTGAAGGTTTACTGGTAGGACGACGGAAGAACCATGAAGGTCCAATAGCCTTGGAACAACCGCGCAAGCTCGTTCCGCCCGTCTACCTGGTGCTGTCGATCGCCGCGATGGCGTTGCTCAATTACTACGCGCCGCTGGCGCGCCTCATCCCGCGGCCGTATTCGTACGGCGGCGGGGTGTTGCTGGCAGCAGGCGTCGCCATCTCCCTGTTCAACGCCACGGTGTTCAGGAGAGCGGGGACGCCGGTAATCCCCTTCCACCAATCGACCACGCTGATCACCAACGGGTTCTACCGGTACACGCGCAACCCGATGTACATCGGCATGGTGGTCGGGCTCACTGGCATCGCGATCCTCTTCGGCACGGCCGGCGCCTTCCTGCCCATCCCGGTGTTCATCGTCATCATCCAGGAATGGTTCATCAAGGGTGAAGAGCGGTTCCTGGAAGAGATCTTCGGTGGCCAATACGTGCAGTTCAAGCAACGCGTGCGGCGATGGATTTAGCGGCCGCGACCGCCTGGTGGGCGCGCGGGCTGCTGTTCGAGAATTGCGCCTGCACCCTGGTCTGCCCTGGCCACATGCATTTCAGCCAGCTGTGCACGCACGAGCGTTGCAAAGGCTACTGGGCGCTGCGGTTCGACGACGGGGCCTTCGGTGAGGTCTCGCTGGCGGGCGTCCGCGCGGTGATTGCCTTCGACACGCCGCAGCGGATGATCGACGGCCACTGGGTGCAGACGATCATCATCGACGAATCGGCCACCGCCGACCAGCGCCGGGCGATTGAAGACATCCTCTCCGGGAAGGCCGGTGGACCCTGGCAGAAGCTGGCGCCGTTTGTCGGCACCGCGCTACCGACCGAATATCGGGCGATTGAAATCGTCGATGAGGGCGCGACCAAGCGCGTCTCGATTGCCGACCGCCTGAGGGCCTTCGTCACGCAGATTCGCGGGCGCGATCGCTCGAAACCGGTGACCTTCGAGAACTGCTTCAACCAGATCCACGCCTCGACCCAGGTGCTGGCGCTCGGCGACACGGAATACCAGGACACCGCGATCGTGATCCACAACAGGGAATCGCACGGCCTGTTCTCGATGTTCGACTGGGCCGTGGTCACCGATGAACACCGATAAGAACGCCGGCGCCTAGTCGCATGCACGTTCACCTCGCGGCGCCAGGTTTCGTCGCGCTCTCGGGCATGTGGCTCGTGATGATGACGCTGATGATGGCGCCGACGGTGTGGCCGTGGGTGCGGGCGTTTCATTCCTTCGGCGCATCGGCGGACACGCCGGCCAGCCGGACGGTGGCGACGACGACATTTCTCGGTGGCTACGTGATGGCCTGGCTGCTCTACTCGGCCGCGGCCGCGGGCTTCCAGTTGCAGATCACCGTCACCGCCTACGTCGGCGCGGCGCTGCTGATCGGCGCGGGAGTGTTTCAGTTTGCGCCGCTCAAGCGCGCCTGCCTCACCCACTGCCGCAGCCCCTTTGGTTATTTCCTCGCGCGCTGGCGGAACGGACCGGCAGGCGGTTTCCGCATGGGTTTCGCCCACGGCGTGTTCTGTGTGGGCTGTTGCTGGGCGTTGATGGCGACCGCACTGGCGGTGGGAATGACGAACCTGGTGTGGATGGGCGCCCTGACGGCGGCGGCATTCGCTGAGCAGACGCTGCCCCGCGGCGATCGCCTGCGCGCGCCAATCGGCCTGGCCTTGATCGCGGCCGGAGTGGTCACGGCTTTTCGATAAGGGTCACTTCGCAACCAAGCTCGAGGCCGAAGCGTCCACGGGCGCGGGGGACCAGCCGGATGTCCGGTTGTTTCTCGTCGAGCCGCCGCCGCAGCAAGAGCAGGCGGGTCTCGAGGTTGTCATCCGGAACTGAGCGCCATCGTGGCGCGGGTGCGCTCGCGGCGCCCGGCCTCGCAGATGCCGCCAATCGGCAGCGTCGTCGCCGACCGTGAGGGGGTCGATCTGCTGACCACCTGGATTGGCGGCCGCGCCATAATGTCAGCATGCGAGCCCGATCGTTCAGTCACGTCGGCATCACCGTCTCGAACTTCAACCAGTTCGTCAAGTTCTACTGGGACGTCTTCGGCTGTCCGCTAGTCGGCGTCTCCGACACGCCGCCCGAACGCGTCCGAAGTTTTTTCGGCGTGGATCCGCAGGCGCCTGGCGAACCAAGTTGCAAGATCGGATGGATCCGCTGCCCCGGCGGGGCCGTCCTCGAGATCTTCGAGTTCCAGCCGCAGCAGCCGCTGGCGCCCGGTCCGTGGAACCGTGTCGGCCAGACCCACTTCAGCCTGAACGTGCGCAACACGCAGAAGTGGTACGACTACCTCGCGGGCAAAGGCGTGGAGTGCGTCAGCAAGCCCGAACGCTCACCGCGCGGGCACACCTTCTTCTTTGCCAAGGACTGCGACGGCAACCTGATCGAGCTGATGGACCTCGGCTACATGCACTACGTGCTCGACTGGCTGGGCCCGTTGGGCGGCTGGATCTTTCGCCGAGGGATGTACGCGAAATACTATATTTAGTGATTTGGTGATAAAGACCCTGACAGTCCTCGGCGCGGCCGTCGCTGCGTGCGGCCTCACGACCGTCGCCGTCGGCCAGTCGCAGGTGGCGCAGCCGTACGTGGGCATCGCGTATGTCGATCGGCTGGAGACCTCGCCCCGCCCTCTTCACATGCACATCGCGCAGATCGATCTCACCGCGCCTGGCTTGCACTTCAAGGTGTCTCCGCCCGGGGGCACTCGCGAGCTGGCGCGTCAAACCACGCTCGACTACCTGAAGACACAGCACGCGCAGCTGGCCGTCAACGCGCATTTCTTTCTGCCGTTTCCTTCGCCGGACACGGACGCCTGGGCGATCGGCCTCGGCGCCTCCGAAGGCCGCGTCTTCTCCGCCTTCGAGGCACCGCAACAAGACTTTGCCCTCGTCACCGACGCGCCGGCGCTTAACATCGACGCGCAGAACCACGCCGCCATCGTCCATCGCGATCCCGCTGAGGCCGGCGGCAGAAGCGTTCGCGAAGCGGTGACGCTGTGGAACGCCGTCGCGGGTTCCGCGCAAATCGTGACGAGCGGTGTCGCGACGGTGCCGGTCTACCAGGACGCGACGCATCCCGGCGGGCTGCTGAAGGCGGGCGGGCAAAACGATTACTCGAACGAGAAGTCCTGGTACGCGGTGGCCACCGCGCGAACGGCCATCGGGCTCTCCCGCGACGGCCGCACGCTAACGTTGTTCACCGTGGATGTGCGGGGCGGCAGCGAGGGCATGCGGCTCAGCGAAGTGGCCGCGGTCTTGATCAAGGACTACGGCGTGTGGGATGCGCTCAACCTCGACGGCGGCGGATCGACGAGCATGGCGCTCGAAGATCCGCAGACGCATGTCGGGTCACTCGTGAACACGTCGTCCGACAATCCGGCCGGCCGATCCGTCGCGAGCAGCCTGGCGGTCTTTGCGCGACCGAAATAGCCCTTCGACTCCGCTCCGGCCGGGCCTTATCTCTTTTTCGCCGCGTACGCCTTCGCCTGAACGCCGACGAGATCGACCAGGTTTCCCATCGCCAGGTTGACGTCGATCAAGTGCAGGCCCCAGTCGGTCGCCACCCGTGGCGGTGTGCCGAGGTCGCCGGTAATGTCGTCGATACGCGGGTCCGCGGGATCCCCGTGAATCGTGATCTCGAGGTAGGTGGCATTCTCGTTGGTGGCGCACTTCGCGGTGATGAGGCCAGGCACGCTGACCCACGGCGTGTCGATGCTCTTGTCGGCGCCGGCCCAGGCCTTGGGCGCCGCCGTGCCAGTGATGGTCCGGCCCGCGGTTGACAGGTACGACCGCAGTTCCGAGCTGCCCTCGCCGAGCGTCACCGGATTGGTGCAGGCCGTGACCAGCCCCGGCTGGTCGGTTTTTCCGAAGCGCGTGTTCGCCGGCGGCGGAATGGTCGAACGGAACGAGGCGTAGGTGACGACGCAGCCGGCCTGCGCGGGCTTGCGGCAAATCGGCACGGTGTTGAACGATCCGCCCACATCCTTGCCCTTCTCAACGGACACGGTCGTACCAAGGAGGATGGCCGACACCAGTTGCTTCTGAATGGGCTTGCCGTCGACCTCGTCGTGAATGAGGCGGATCAGGACGAACGAGCCTTGCGAGTGGCCGATCAGCACCACGCCTCTTCCCTGGTTGTCGTTCTTCAGATACGAATTCCACGCATCGCGCACATCGTCGTAACCCACGCCGTGGTCGAGCTCGAGTCTCGGGCCGGCGAGCGACTTGCGCAGGCCGGCCAGCGTGAGCTGTCGATACGACGGCGCAAAGACGCGGCACTTCGCCGCGAACCGCGCGAACTGCTGCATGACGACGTTGGTTTCGGCGGCGTCCGGGGTCATGTCGCTATGGTCACCGGGATCGGTGGAGACCGTCGGATAGACGTAGAAGCAATCGATCGGCGCCTTCGGATCGGGGGCCCACGTCTCGCGCGTCAGCGTACCGTTGGCGGCGACCACCGTGGCGGTCATGTCGACGTCGCAGGCATCGCCCTTGCGGCCAGGCCGGCAGAGCCACGACTTGCCGTCGCCGTAATCGTTCGGTTTCGACGCCTCCGTAACGGCGGGTTGGGCCGGGGCTGGCGCCGGCGCCTGGGCATTGAGGCGCGCGGGGCCGAAGAAACTCGCGACGAGGGCGGTGCTGAGCAGTAGCTGCTTCAAGGGTGCCTCCTGTTGGCTCTGCGGATGCTAGGGCCGAAGGGGGATGGCGTCAAGTCGCGTGCTAGACTGCGCGCGTCATGCGAATCATCGCCCTGCTGCTTGTGGCCGTCGCCACCCTGGCCGAGGCGCAAACCGTGCCGCCGAAACCGGCGGCGCCCAAGACCGCCGCCGCGCCTGCAAAACCGCCGATGCGCAACGTCGGCACCATGAGCGACCTCATGGTGAAGATCCTCTATCCCGCGTCAGACGCGCTCTTCTACATCGAGACGCGCACGCCCAAGACCGACAGCGAATGGACCGTCGTCGAAGGGCAAGCGCTGATGCTGGCCGAGTCGGCCAACCTGCTGATGATGCCGGGCCGCGCCCGCGATCAGAAACAGTGGATGGACGACTCGAAACTATTGCTGGATGTGGGCGCCGAGGCGCTCAAGGCCGCGAAGGCGAAGGACGTGCCGGCGATCGCCGCGCTCAGCGACCAGCTGTACGCCTCCTGCACCACGTGCCACACCCACTACCGGCCGGGTTATGGGAAGAAGCCTTAGGGTTCTCGCGATCCTGCTGTGCACGGCACTGCCGGCCGCCGCGCAGGTGGTGCTTTACACCTCGAGCGAGCAGATCCCGCTCAAGGCCTATGCGGAGTTCCGCCGCTCGGGCGTGCTGCAGATGTCGAGCGGCTCCTTCAAGGACATCCCGACGGTCGAGGACTTCCGGATGCTGCGCTGCAACCTCACGGGATGGCAGCCAGGCCGGGCGATGGTGGCCTCGGCAAAACTCTTCGAGACCGAGTACGCCGAGCGGCGCCTGATTTCCATCGCGACCCGCAAGATCGGCGTCACGGCCACCGAGGTGCGAATCGCCGACCTCGAGCAGCCGGCGCGCATCGCCGAGTTATTGAGAGGCATCGATGAGGAAAGCGGCGCCACCGCGTATTTCTTCTTCGTGCTGGCCGGCGACGGGATGGTGCGCTACTACCCCTTCAAGCTGAAAGTTTCGCGCTAGCGCCGATGAAAGAGGACGCCGGCGAAGCTGCCGAGCCAACGGTGGGTGTAAGCGGCGAACCGGGCGGCGCGGTGTCCGCTCACTTCATGTATTTCCAGTTGCGCGGCTTGCCTTCGGCGATCCAGCCCACCGCGGTCGCGAGGCGGCTGGCACGTGTCGCCTCCCGCCTGGCTTCGGTGATCCACTCCACGTATTCGCGCTGCTGGCCCGCGCTGAAAGCCTTGAACGCCGCCAGCGCCTTCGGCTTCCTCTTGAGCGCGGTCATGAGATCGGCCGGAGGTTTCAGCGGCGCCTTCTTCGCCTT
Source organism: Vicinamibacterales bacterium (assembly GCA_039934485.1). Lineage (GTDB taxonomy): Bacteria > Acidobacteriota > Vicinamibacteria > Vicinamibacterales > UBA2999 > 12-FULL-67-14b. Next base: position 10,081 of record JBDTMB010000009.1, on the reverse strand, counting down.
CCGCGCCCGCACCACTTTCACCCCGTCGTCATTGAGCCTGGCCGCGGCCTTGACGATGCGCGCGAGTGTCTTCGCGGGCGGGAGATCGTCCATCGACGCGATCCGGCCGAACTGCCCCATCGCCTTCTCGTCCACCTTGGGGAGCTTCGCGGCGAGCAGCGATCCCTTCCAGAATCCGAACGTCGCGTGCTGCTTGAACGACGCCATTGCACAGAAAATTCCCTTGTAGTCGAAGTGCGGAAAGCTCCACTTCATCGTCTCCTGGACCTCAGGGCACGCTTCGTGGACGACTTTTCGGAGGTGGACCAGGATCGGCTTCGCGAACGGGGCGGCCTGCTGAATGTAGGCGTCAACGCGAGGGTCGGTGGGAGTCATGGCCCATTATTGTAGAATTCCCCCGCACCCATGTGGACCCTGCAATCGATCGATCCCGACAACTCGGAGCTCGTCTTCCGCTTGCTGCCCGGCACGCTCAAGACGATGGGGCGGGCGCCGCGGGCGGATTTCATCGTCGATGTCGCGCTGGTGTCGCGAGTGCATTGCCGCTTCACGCTGAGCGACGCCAATGAACTGCGGGTGGAAGACCTGGGGAGCACGAACGGCACGTTCGTCAACGGCGAGAAGGTGGTGCAGACGGCGCTGAAGCACGGCGACAAGCTCACCATCGGGCGCGTCGAATTCCTGGTGAATGCCGATGGCGACGCCGGGGCCCAGGAAAGCGGCACCGCGAAGCAGAACTGGGTGCTCTAGATCAGCTCTGCTTGGCGAGGTAATCCAGGATAAACGGGTTGGTCGCCTTCTCGCGCCCGATGGTCGTCGCCGGCCCGTGACCTGAATACACCGGCGCGTCATCCCCGAACGCGAACAGCACTTGGGTAATCGATCGCATCAGCGTCTCGTAGTCGCCGCCCGGCAAGTCGGTGCGGCCGATGGATCCGGCGAACAAGGTGTCGCCAACGAACAGGCTTGGTCTGCCTTCGCCGCCCGCGGCGGCTTCGGTGGGACGATGGGCCACCGCGAGACAGACCCCGCCCGGGCAATGTCCAGGCGTGTGATGGACCTCGACCTGGTAATCGCCAAACGTGATCACGCTGCCGTCGTAGAAGCGGTCCACCGGCGGCGGCTCCTCGATGCGCAGGCCGAAGAGCATCCCGTGCTGCACGGCGTCGTTGTAGAGAAACAGGTCTTCCCTGTGCAAATGAATCGGCGCGCCGGTCTCGCGCTTCGCGTGCGCCACGCCCGAGACGTGGTCGACGTGCGCGTGCGTGAGGAGGAGGTGGGTGACCACCAGCTGCTCCCTGGCGATGAAGGCCAGCAGTTCTTCCACTTCGTCGCCCGGGTCGATGTACACCGCTTCCCGCGTGCGCGGACAGCCCAGGACGTAGCCATTCTTCATGAACGGCCCGGCGGCCGCGGTCTCGAGAATCATCGACTCATGTTATTTCGTTATTCTTTCTTGGTTATTTGTTATTCGTTATTCGCTATTCTCTGTCCAATGGTCGTGATTGGAGTGGACGATCTGATGTTCTCGTCGCGAATCTCAACGGCCGCCAGGGCGCTGGGCGTGGAGATCAAGTTCGCGCGCTCGCCCGAGGCCATCGTCGAAGCGGTCAAGGCGACCTCGGCGCGGCTGGTGATCCTCGACCTCAACAGCCTCCGCGTGCAGCCGCTCGCCGCGGTGTCGGCGCTCAGGGCCGAGCCCTCGCTGGCAGACGTGAGGACGGTGGGATTTGTCTCACACGTCCAGGCCGACCTGATTGCGCAGGCGCGCGAGGCGGGCGTCGATCAGGTGTTGGCGCGCTCGGCGTTCGTCACCCAACTGCCGGAGTTGCTGCAGCAGACATGACCGAGCCCACGGCCCTCGACATCTTCGAAGCGAAGCGGCGGCTGGCCCCGTATCTCCAGGCCACGCCGCTCCTGCCTTCCTCGTGGCTGTCGTCGATCGCCGACGGCAATGTGTTCCTCAAGATCGAGTCGCTCAACCTCACCAACTCGTTCAAGATCCGCGGCGCGATGAACGCGGTGTTGAAGTTGATGGAGAGCCACGGGATGGAGGGCGAGGGCTTCAGCCCTCGCCAGGAGGCGGCTAAAGCCCCCTCCCTCCGGGCGCTGCCGACGCTCGTCACGGCCTCGGCCGGCAACCATGGGCGCGCGCTGGCGTTGGCTGCCGAACGGCTGGGCCTCGCCTGCGTGGTGTTCACACCGGAGACCGCGCCCGAAACCAAGCAGAACGCGATTCGCCGGCACGGCGCGATCCTCCACGCCGATTGCGAGGACTACGACATCGCCGAGAAACGGGCGAAGGAATTCGCCGAGGCGGAAGGCGGCGTCTACATCTCTCCCTATAACCATCCCGACGTCATCGCCGGCGCCGGCACCATCGGCCTCGAAATCGTCGAGGCGATGCCCGACTTCGATTGCATCGTCGTACCGCTCGGCGGCGGTGGGCTCGCCAGCGGCGTGGGCCTGGCCGTGAAAGCCGGCGCCTCTCGCGCCACGGTCGTCGGCGTCGAGGTGGAGGCCTCGTCGCCGTTCACGCTTAGCCTCGAGGCGGGACGCATCACCGAAATCACGCCGCGCGCGTCGCTCGCCGACGGGCTGATCGGCAATCTCGAGCCCGGCTCGATCACCTTCCCCGTGGTGAAGAAGGTCGTGGACTACGTCGTCACGGTCAGTGAAGACGACCTCATGCGCGCCATGAAGGGGCTCGCCACCGAGGAACACCTGATCGTCGAAGGCGCAGGCGTGGCCGCCACCGCGGCGGTGATGGCGGGCAAGGCCTCGGCGCCGGGTCAGCGGGTGGTCGTGTTGATCACCGGCGCCAACGTCGACCTGCCGAAGTGGTTGTTCACGATTAGCTAAGGAAGTAAAAAATAAGTGAGAAGTCAGAAGTGAAAAGTCAGAAGTAAAAAGTGGATTCCAGCCGCTACCAGCCGCTCGAGCCGATCAAACCCGGCGTGCCGTACCGGGCGCGCGATCTACAGACCGCGCAAACCGTCCTGATTCACACGCTCGGCGGTCTCGTGGCGGCCACGGCGGCCCATATGCTGATGCGCGCCGATCGCGTGAAGGGCGTCTTCCATCCTGCGCTGCTCACCATTTTCGAAGTGTCGATTGGCGATCCGGGAACGCTGCGCGCGGCGTGCGAGTTCGTGCCAGCACAGACGCTGCAACGGTTGATGGGCGGCCAGCCCATCAATCCCAAACGGGCGATGGAAATCGTCGCGGAAGTCGCCGACGGCGTCGCGGAGCTCCACGCCCGGCAGTTTCCGCATGGCGCCATCTCGCTCGAATCGGTCCTGCAAACCGACAAGGGCCGGGCCAAGCTCGATCTCACTAGCGCGCTCGGCATCGCCGACGCCACCGAAGACGGCGACCTGGAAGCGCTCGCCGCGCTCCTGCAGGCCCTCGGCGGCCAGGCGGCATTCGACGTCGCAGCGTCCGGGTCGGCGGCCCTGGCGGCCGGGCGGCTGCGCGAGGCCGCGAAAGCGTCTAGCCCTTCTTCGGCCGGGACGGCCTAATCTCCACCGCGCTCGGCAAGCTCCGCGCCGGATGGTTCATCACCTCGACGATGACGCGGGCAACGTCTTCGGGCAGCAACTTCCAATCCGACCCGCTGCCGCTTTCACGACCCGAGAAGCCCGTGGCGACCGAGCCCGGCATCACGTAAGTCACGCGAATGTTGTCGTAGCGCAATTCCTGCATCAACGCTTCGCTGAAGGCATTGAGTCCGGCTTTCGAGGCGCAATACGCTGCCCCGCCGGCAAATGGATTCTTCGACGCGAGGCTGCTCACGTTGATAATCCAGCCGCCGCCCCGCGTGCGCAGATGGGGAATGGCGGCGCGGCAACAATGGAAGACGCCGGTGAGATTGGTGCCGATGATCCGGTCCCACTCGTCGTATGGCAATTCGGCGACCGGCGCGCCAATCCCGACACCGGCGTTGTTGACCAGGGCGTCGAGGCCGCCGAAACGCGCGATCACTGTTTGCATCGCCAGCTCCACGGCCGCCGGGTCGCGGACATCGCAGATTAACCCCGCGATGCGAGCCGGTTCGCCGGACCCCGACGCGAGCGCATGCTCCGCCCTCATCACGCTTTCGGACGACGTGCCCGTGAACGCCACATGGTCGCCCGCCTGCAACAACGCCTCGGCCAGCGCGTAGCCAATGCCGCGCGTGCCACCGGTTATCAGAGTGATTCGGGACATTTGCAATCCTTCATTTGTTGATCTTGTGATGTGGTGATCTTGTGATGTGGTGATTTCGCGATTTGGTGATCTCGCGATTTGGTGATCTCGCGATTTGGTGATCTGGTGATCTGGTGATCGGTGTCGCGATCGATAGATCGGTCACCAAGCCGCGAGATCATTAGATTACAAGATCACAAGATCACAAAATCACCAGATCACCACATCACGAGATCACCAGCTGTGCCTCCAGGAGTAAGATTCTCTTTGGCAATGACGGTTGTAATTCTCGGAGCCGGAGACATCGGCGGGGCGGTGGCCCGCCGGCTGGCGGCGGCCGACGTCGTCTCCCGCATCGTCCTCGTCGACGATGCCGGGTCGATCGCGGCGGGCAAGGCCCTGGATATCGCACAAGCCGGGCCGGTGGATCGGTACGCCACTTCGCTGTCGGGCACCAATGACGTCTCGGCGGTCGTCGGCGCGGCCATCGTGGTGTTGGCCGATCGCGCCACGCAGCCTCCGTCTGAATGGCAGGACGAAGCGGGCCTGGCGCTGCTGAAGCGGGTCGCCGGCCTCAATCAGCAAGCGCCGTTCATCTGCGCCGGGGCGTCGCAGGCCGGACTGATCGAGCGGGGCGTCAATGAACTCGGCATCCATCGCGCTCGCCTCTTCGGATCCGCGCCAGAAGCGCTGCGTTCGGCAATTACCGCCATGACGGCGCTCGAAGCCGGCGCGGCGCCGGACGATGTGTCGCTGTCGGTGCTGGGGCGGCCGCCACAGAATGTGATCGTGCCGTGGGACGAAGTGTCGATCGCGGGTCGGTCGGCCACGCAAGTGTTGACGGCGGCGCAACTGGCGCGCCTCGACGCGCGAATCGCGCGCCTCTGGCCGCCTGGGCCCAACACGCTGGGCGGCGCAGCCGCTCGACTGATCCACACCGCGATCACGCGCGCGACCCGCATCCACGCCGCGATGGTGGCGCTGACGCAAGCGGAAGGAACGCCGGGGCGCGCGGCCATGTTGCCGGTGGCCCTCAGCCCGTCGGGAATTGCCCGGCTGGTGGCGCCGGCGCTGTCGTCGCGCGATCGCGTGCGGCTGGAAACCACGCTTCGCACCTGATGATGACGCGGCTGGCGGCCCTCTTGACGCCGGCGAGGGCTAAAGCCCTCGCCCTCACACTCCTCGCCGGCGCGGCGGTGCTCGCGGCGCCGGCGCCGGCGATCTCACCGGCCAACTACCTGCAGCACATTCGCTATCTCGCCTCCGATGATCTCGGTGGGCGCGGCGACGGCAGCGAGGGCCTCGAGCGCGCGGCCGACTACATCGCGGCGGTGTTCAGGAGCGCGGGACTGCAGCCGGGCGGAGACGAGGGGACGTTTTTTCAGCCGTTCGACGTGGACGTCACCGTCGAGCCGCCAGCGTCCACCTCGCTCGTCATTCACGCCGGCTCGCACGACGAGCGCTTCATGGTGGGCGATCAGTTCTACCCGCTTTCGATCATCGACCGCCGGAACGGCGAGGGTGAGCCGGTCCTCGACCACGTGCCGATCGTCTTCGCCGGCTTCGGCATCCACGCGCCCGCGCTTGGTTACGACGACTTCGCCGGCATCGACGTCAAGGGCAAGGCCGTGCTCGTCTTCACGCACGAGCCCCAGGAGGCGGATCCATCGAGCCGGTTCGCGGGCACCTCGTTGACACCGGGGGCCGCCGTCTCCGAAAAGGCGCGCGAGGCGGCAGAACGCGGCGCCGTGATGCTGCTCATCGCCGACGATCCCTCGCATCACACCGACTACGCGTTCGCGCGCGCCTGGTGGAACGATCCGCAAAGCGAGGACCTGACGATTCCCGTCGTGCGCGTCGCCCGGACGCGGCTGGGGCGGCCGCTGCCTGGAATCGACCTCGATCAAGCGGGCCAGAGGATCGACCGGACGCTCGAGCCGCAATCCCGCCTGCTCGAGGGCGTGACGCTCTCCTACACCGAGCACCGGGCGCGACTGCGTCCGCGCGTTCGCAACGTGGTCGGGATCATTCCCGGACACGATCCCGAGCTGGCGCGCGAGGCCGTCGTCATCGGCGCGCATTTCGACCACTTGGGCCTCGGGGGACGGTTCTCGGAGGCGCCGGAAGCCACCGGCACCGTGCACAACGGCGCCGACGACAATGCTTCCGGCACGGCCGCAGTCATCGAGGCCTGCCGGGCCGCTACGCAGCTGGAGCCGTCGGCGGCGCGCACAATTGTGTGCGTGACATTTGCGGGAGAAGAGATCGGCCTGCTCGGATCGGAGTACTACACCGCGCACGCCGCGATCCCGATGGAGCGGACCCGGGCGATGATCAATCTCGACATGGTCGGCCGCGCGCGAGGACGCGTGATGGTGGGCGTGTTCGGCGCCAGGCCGTGGATGGGCGACGTGCGACGGAACCTGAAGGACTGGACGCAACTCACCGTGGACGATTTCTCGCACGGCGGCTACGCACCGGGCTCGTCGGATGACGATTCGTTCACCAAGGCCGGCGTGCCGGCCGTCGCCTTCTTCACCGGCTTTCACGCCGACTATCACCGCCCAACCGACGACTGGCAGAAGATCGACGCCGAAGGCGGCGCCCGCATCGCCGAGCTCGCGCTCCGGCTCGCGAGGCAATTCGCACAGTAGGGCCCCGGTGACGTAGGGCACCCCTTCAGGGGTGCCGGGGTCAGAACGCCTCGATCGGCCGATGCATCGTCAACCCGCTCGAGAAGTCCGCAAGGCGCTTGCGCAGGAGCAACCGGCCGCGGTGCAACCGCGACTTGAGCGTTTGATCCTTCAATCGCAGGGCGTTGCTGGCTTCTTCGGTCGACATCCCGCGCAGATCACGCAGGATCACCGGCTCGCGATAAATCGCCGGCAGGTCATCCACGGCTTCGAGCAACCGCTCCCGCATCTGGCGGCGAAGGATCACTTCGTCGGCCAGGCCGGAATGGTCGGCGGGATCCTGGCGAGGCTCGAGACCCTCGTCAAAGACCTCGGACATCCGCATCGCCCTGGTGTGCCGCAGGCGGGACATCGCGGTGTTGAACGTGATGCGATAGATCCACGACGACAGCGCCGCGTCGCCGCGGAACGCGTCGATCTTCCGGTAAATCTTGAGCAGGACGTCCTGGACGACCTCTTCAGCGTCTTCGCGGTTCTTCATGTAGCGAATCGCGAGCTGAAAAATCTTCGGGCCATAGAGGGCGGCCAGGTCCGACACCGCGGAGTCGTCTCCCGCGCGCAGCCGGTCAACCAGTTGCTGTTCCACACAGGTCTTAAACCCTGACCGGGCCGCCGCTATTCCAGAACTGTAACTGTTTGAATTTAAAAGACTTACATGGTGACGTGGCGGCCAAAGACGTCGCTGAAGTGGCCGACGACCCGATCTTCGACTTCGGACATCGGCGGTGCCACTTCAAGCTGAGCCGCCAGGGACGTGACGCCGCGGTCGGCAATGCCGCACGGCACGATCAGCTTGAAGAACTCGGTGTCGGTGTTCACGTTGAACGCAAACCCGTGGCTCGTCACCCAGCGCGAAATGCGAACCCCGATCGCGCCGATCTTTGCAGCCGCCTGCCCGGAGCGAGCATCGCGAGTCGAAGGGATCCACGTGCCGCTGAGGCCCTTGATACGGCCGGCTTCGAGCCCATAGTCCGCGCTTACGCGGATCATCACTTCTTCGAGGTCGCGGACGTAGACGTGCACATCGCGCCGGTCGGGATTGAGGTCGATGATCGGATAGCCCACCAGCTGGCCTGGGCCGTGGTAGGTGACGTCGCCGCCGCGCCCGGTTTCAACGACGTCAACGCCCAGGGCGGCCAGGCGTTCGGGCGACGCGAGGATGTGGGCGCGCCCGTCCTTCTTCACGCCGATGGTGACGACGTGAGGGTGCTGCAACAGCAGCAGCGTGTCGGGAATGCGTCCGGCCTTGCGCGCCTCGACGAGGGATTGTTGAAGCGCCAGCGCCTCGGCGTACGGCACCAGCCCGAGGCGGCGAACCTCGAGTGGGCGCATCGTCATACCCGCGATGGATCGAAGTTCTCGATGCCCTTCTTGACCTCGCTCATGAACTGGTCGGCCACCGCGCCGTCGACCAGGCGATGGTCGTAGCCGAGCGTAAGGAAGCCCATCAGGCGGATGCCGATCATGTCGTCGATCACCACGGCGCGCTTCTCGATCGTGCCGACGCCGAGGATGGCGACCTGCGGCTGGTTGATGATCGGCAACCCGAATTGCGCGCCAAAATTGCCGGGATTGGTGATGGTGAACGTCCCGCCCTGCACTTCTTCCGGATTGAGCTTCTTGGCGCGGGCGCGGTCGGCGACGTCCTGGATAGCGCGCGAGAGGCCCATCAGGTTCTTTTCGCCGGCCTGCTTCACCACCGGCACGATGAGGCCGTTGTCGAGGGCCACGGCGATGCCGAGGTTGATGTCTTTCTTGTAGAGCACGTTGTCGCCGTCGATCGAGGCGTTGATCACACCATGCTTGCGCAGGCAATCCACCACCACTTGCGCGATGAACGAGGTGTAGGTGAGCTTGGCGCCTCGGCTTTCGTAATCGTGCTTCTTGGCCTGGCGAATCTGGTCGACGCGCGAATAGTTGACCTCGAACACGGAGTAGACGTGCGCGGAGGTCCGCTTGCTGAGCACCATGTGCTCGGCGATCTTCTTGCGGATCACCGACATCGGCTTCACTTCGACGGTGCCCGGCGCCCACACCTGCGCCGGAGCCTTGGCCGCCGGCTGGCCCTGAGCGACGCTGGAAGCCACGCTCGGACCGGTCTCGATGAAGCCCAGGATGTCCTGCTTGGTCACGCGGCCGCCGATTCCCGAACCCGCAATCTGGCCGATGTCGACGCCGTGCTCCTTCGCAATCTTGCGGACGAGCGGAGAAGACTTCTGGCGGTCATTCGAGTGAGCCGCCGCACTCTCCTCGACACCCGACATGCCGGAATCGGGAGTCTCCGGCTCGGCAGCCGGCGCCGGCGCAGTGGCGGCGGGCGCCGGGGCGGGCGCTGGAGGCGCCGCGGCGACGCTGTGGGCCCCATTGCCGCTCACCGCCTTGGGCGCCTCGGCGCCCTTTTCTCCGGCGGCGCCAATCGTGGCGACGACGCTGTTCACCGCCACCGTCTCGCCTTCCTTGACGGCGATGTCCATCAGCACGCCGGCGGCGGGTGACGGAATCTCGGCGTCCACCTTGTCGGTGGAAATCTCGAACAACGGCTCATCGCGATCGACCGAGTCGCCGACCTTCTTGATCCAACGGACGATCGTGCCCTCGGCGATCGACTCGCCCATCTGAGGCATCACAACTGGTGTGGACATAAAATCAGCTCTCAGCCTTCGGCTATCGGACTTCGGGGACTTCGGACTTCATGACCTCAAGCCCTCAAATGTGAATCGCGGCGCCGTGCGCGGCGTGCGCGGCCTCGCCCACCGCTTCCGACATTGTCGGATGCGCGTGAATGGTCCTGACCAGCTCTTCGACCGTAACTTCCATGCGCAACGCCATCACCGCCTCGGCCACCAGTTCCGTGGCCCGCGGTCCGATGATGTGGACGCCAAGGACTTCGTCGTATTTCTTTTCAGCGACGATCTTGACGAACCCGTCGGTCTCGCCCGCCATGCGCGCGCGCGCGAGCGCGCGGAACGGGAACGTGCCGATGCGCACGTCGTAGCCCGCGGCCCTGGCTTGCGCCTCGGTGAGGCCGACGCTGCCGATTTCCGGATCGCTGTAGGTGCAGCGCGGCACGTGGTCGTAGTTGATCGGCGGCACGGGCTGGCCGGCGATGCGCTCGGCCAGCAGGATGCCTTCCATCGACGACACGTGCGCGAGCTGATAGTGCGGCCCGCCCATCGTGATGACGTCGCCGATGGCGGAAA
>JBDTMB010000008.1:0-35520 GCA_039934485.1 Vicinamibacterales bacterium | reverse complement strand
GCCGAGGCTTTAGCCTCGGCCAGGCGACGGCTAAAGCCATCGCCCTCCATCGACGCCATCGACTTTAGCTGGAGGGCCGAGGCTTTAGCCTCGGCCAGGCGACGGCTAAAGCCATCGCCCTCCATCGACGGCTAAAGCCGTCGCCCTCCATTGATGCCGGGCGTGGACGCGACGCGCGCTTCGCGGACGCCCATGGCCACGAGCAGTCCGTTGAGGATGGCCTGCGGACGAGGCGGGCACCCGGGGATGTAGACATCCACCGGCAGCACGCGATCGACACCGCCGACGGCCGCGTAGGTCCCCTCTCCGAAGATTCCGCCGCTACAGCCGCAGGCGCCCACGGCGACGACGACGCGCGGCTCCGGCGTCGCCTCATAGGTCCGTCTCAGCGCGATCTCCATGTTGCGAGTCACTGGCCCGGTGACCAGCAGTGCGTCGGCGTGGCGCGGACTCGCGACGAAATGGATCCCAAAGCGTTCGAGGTCGTAGAACGGATTCGCGGTGGCCCCGATTTCGAGCTCGCAGCCGTTGCAACTGCCGGCGTCCACCTGCCGCACGTGGAGTGATCGGCCAAGACGCCCCTGGATGCGCGCCTTCAAGCGGGCGGCCGCGTCGGCCAGGCTGAGGCCGGCTTCGAGTTCGACTTGCCGCAACGTGCCGCGATGGGTCGCCGGATCCAGGTCAAAGGTCGCGGACCGCGCCAGTTGTTCGCGGGTGTAGCTGGCGACCTCGATACCGGATGACACGGCGATGGCGTCCTCGGGACAGGCCTCCACGCAGGCGCGGCATTGGATGCAGGCCGCGTACGACAACGACACCACCTTGGCGCCGGAGGTGGCCGGCACGCTCTGAATGGCTCCGGTCGGACACGCCCGCGCGCAGTCGTCGCACGCCGTGCATCGGCTGAAGTCGATCGCCGGAAATCCGAACGACGCCTGCCTCCCGAACGGATCGGCTTCCGTCAGCGTTCCGGTCTTGAGGCTGTGCGTGATGATCTCGAGCATGGCATTGCCGTCCTGGCGCGTCTGCTAGCGGTCGTTACCGGAATACGAGAGATTGAAACTCTTGTTGATGACCGGAAAGTCGGGAATGATGTTGCCCGGCACGGCCTGCACCAGGCCGGGCCAATTCAGGAAACTCGGGTCGGTCACCTTGACGCGGGCGATCTCCCCGCGCTCGTCCGTGGCAATCCAGTGCGTGCACGGTCCGCGCCACGCTTCCACCCACCCGAGCGCCGAGCTCCGCGCCGGCAACTGCGCCGGTGCCGGGACGGCCGCCGGCCCGCCTGGCATCGCGTGGAGGACCTGGTGCAGGATCACCAGCGACTGCTCGACCTCGCGGGCGCGAAGCATCAGGCGGGCGCGAACGTCGCCGCCATTCTCGACCGGCACCTCGAAGCGCAGGTGTTCGTAGCCGTCGCCAGGATGATCGCGGCGAAAGTCGGCGTCCACGCCGGACGCCCTCGCGGCCACCCCGACGATCCCCAGGTCGGACGCGGCCTGGTGCGTGAGGATGCCCGTTCCATCCACGCGATCGGTGAACGTGCCGGCATCGACGAGCAGCGCGATCAGGCTGTCGAACTCCCGCTCGAATGCACGCAGGTATTCCTGCAGCGCCTCGCAGGCCTCCGGCTTCAGATCCCGCTTCACCCCGCCGACGCTGATGGTGCCGCGAAGCAACCGCGTGCCGAAGAGCCGGTCCTGCAGGCGCACCAGGCCCTCGCGCATGGCTTGCGCGCGGCTGGCGGGAACCGTAAATGCCACGTCGGTCGCCACCGCGCCGATGTCGGCCACGTGGTTGTAGATCCGCTCGAGCTCCAACAGGATGATCCGCAGCGCCTGGCCGCGCGGCGGCACGCTCACATTCGCCAGACGCTCGATCGCGTGCGCATGCGCGAGCGCATGACCGACGGCCGTATCGCCGGAAATGGACTCCGCCAGCCACACGCCGTGCCGCCACGGCAGCCGCTCGAACCGTTTCTCGATGCCCTTGTGCACGTAGAACAGCCGAAGCTGCAAGTACAGGACGGGCTCACCGGCAACACCGAACCTGAAATGGCCCGGTTCGATAATCCCGGCGTGCACGGGGCCGACGGGCACCTGGAACACGCCCTCACCGGTCACCGGCCTGAACGGATGATGCTCGCCCGCCACGCGCGGCACGATGGTGTCGCCGGCAAAGTCCTGGCGAAGTGCCCACGCGCCCTCCGGCCAATCCTCGTGCAGCGCCACCCGCGTCGGGTTGGGATGACCGTCGGCCACGAGGCCGAAGAAGTCCATCACTTCTCGCTCGAACCAGTTTGCCGCCGGATGCTTCGCGGCAATCGATGCGAACGAGGGCGACGCGGCCTCCACGGGTGCCGACACGATCAGGAACGTCTGCAGGCGCGGCAGCGACCACACGTAGTGCAAGCGGAACTGTCCCGCCTGGCGGCGTTGGTCAGTCGCGAACAGCGTCATCAGCCGGCCCTCGAGGTCCTGCCGGATGCGATCGGCCATGGCGGGGACGAGCGACGCCTCGACATCGAGACGGAGTTCGCCGGGGCGCTCCTCGCGGACGGCGCCGTCCGGCACCTGGAGCGCCGCCGACACGGTCGAACGACCCGGCGTCATATGCCCCTCCAGACCACGTCCGTCGCGGCATGAATCAGCGCGATCAGCGGCGCCGGCAGGTAGAAGGACGAGATCACGGCGACGATCGCCGCCACCATGGCCGTCGTCAGCGCGACGTCGAAGCGCTCGGGATCCGGCGGCTTCAAGGCGGGATTGCGAGGCGGCCCGATCACAATCCACCCAACTTGATAGGCGATGCCGCAGAACAGCGCGACGAGAGCGGCCAGGAAGACCGCGGTGGCGATCACGTGCGGCCCCGCGAAGCCGGCCCTGAGGATCGTCATCTCGCTGAAGAAGAGTCCAAACGGCGGCGAACCCGTGATGATGACGGCCGCGAGCATCAGCAGGGCGCTGGAGATCGGCGCGCGCTCGATGGTGCGTCCACCGATCTGGTCGAAATCCGATGAGGAATGGAGCTGCGCCAGCGTGCCCGCAGAAAACAGCGCCACGGGCTTGGCGAGCGAGTGATAGGTCATGTGGAGGATCGCGCCGAAGACCCCCGCTTCGGCGCCAAGTCCCACGCCGACCGCGATGATGCCGATGTGTTCGATGCTCGAGTAGGCCAGGAGCCGCTTGAGGTTCCATTGAATCAAGACGAACGGGACGGCAATCAGCACCGACAGCAGGCCGAGCATCAGCAGCAGGCCGCCGGAGAAGTCGGGCCCCAGCGCGGCCTTCGACACCATGTGGATCCGCAACAGGCAGTAGAGGGCGCCGTTCAGCATGCCAACCGCCATCAGGACCACGGCCGGCGACGGCGCCTCACGATACGCGTCCGGCTTCCAGGTGTGCATCGGCGCCAAGCCAGCCTTGGTGCCATAGCCGATCAGCGCGAAGACCACGCCCAGTCGCAACGTGAACGGATGCATCATCGGCGCCACCGCCATCAGCCGCGTCCAGTTCAGCGCGGCCATTCCCTCGCCAAGGTGCCCCTGGCCGGCGGCGAACAACAGCACGGTGCCCAGCAGCGCAAAGCCGAGACCGAGGCTCCCCAGCATCAGGAACTTCCACGCCGCTTCAAGTGACGTGTCGCGATCGTGGAAGGCCACCAGGAAGACCGACGCCAACGTCGTCAATTCGACGGCGATCCACATCACGCCGAGGTTGTTCGACACCGCCACGAGCAGCATGGCGAACACGTAGGCCGGGATGAGGCCGTAGAACTCCCGGCGCATCCGCGAGGTGACGAGCCCCCGCAGTTCGTTGCGCCGCAGGTAGCCGATGCCATAGGCGCCCGACAGCATGCCGACGTAGCCGCACAACACCAGGACGAGGGCCGACAGCCCGTCCACGCGCAACCCCTCGCCGAACGCGGAAGGCGTGGCCCCCGACAGGAACTGGCCGGCCGTGGCCAGGCATAACCCGAACGTGAGCGTGAGGCCGCCAATCATGGTGAGGTCCTTGACCCGCCCGCGGCCGCCCAGGCCTCCGGCCACGGCGGTCAACAACGGCACGGTCAGCGTCCAGAGCAGGAGGTTCACGCCCTATCCCTTCAGTTTCGAGAGCCGGCTCACGTCCATCGACTCGAAGCGATCGACGATGCGCCCCACCAGGATGCCGAGCACCAGCACGGCGAGGATCACGTCGAACGAAATGCCCAGTTCAACGACGAATGGCATGCCCGTCGTGACGCCGACGGCCACGAGAAAGACCGAGTTCTCCACCGTCAACAAGGCCAGGATCTGGGTGATCGCCTTCTTCCGCGTCACCATCAGGAACATGCCGATCAGCAGCAGCGACAGCGCCACGCCGATGAGGTGATGGCTGACGTCACGGTCGCCCGCCTGGAAGCCGGTGCTGACCCGGTAGCCGACGACCGTGAGGCCCAGGCACACGAGCAGCGACGCCGGGACGTTCAGGAACGGCTCGATCTCGCGATGGATCCCGATCCGATCGACCGTGCGCATCAGGAACCACGGGATCAACACGACCTTCAGGACCACGGTGAGCGCCGCCGTGACGAACAGTTCTGGACGCGACTCCGAGATGGCAATCGTCGTGGCGACCACCGCCAGCAAGAACGACTGGACGCCGTACAGGCGAATGGCCGTGAAGAGCGCCTTCTGACCAACCATGAGGTACGCGCTCACCAGCATTCCGGCGGCGCAGAGAATCAGGATGTTGCCAGTCATACACGGACCCTCACAGGAAGCGAATCGCCAGCGCCAGGAAGGCGAGGCCCAGGGACACCGACAGCAGCTCGGGCACCCGGAACAAACGGAGCTTGGCGTTCGTGCTCTCGGCCACGGTCACGGCCACTGCCAGCACGAAGATCTTGCCGCCCCACGCCAGCAGCGACGTGAGCACGGCCCCGGCCTCGACGCTGGTGGCGATGCCGATGGGCATGAAGAGGTTGACGAGCAGCGTCAGGTACAACAGTTCCTTCACTGCCGACGCCCACTCCACGAGCGCGAGATCCGGACCGGAGTACTCCAGCACCATCGCTTCGTGGATCATCGTCAACTCGAGATGCGTGGCCGGATTGTCCACCGGGATGCGTCCGGTTTCGGCGATGACGATGACGAAGAGGCCGGCGAACGCGAGCAGGTCGCTCGGGTGCCACGCCGGTCCACGTTCGACGAGGCCCCTGACCAGCACGCCAAGGTTCATCGTCCCGGCGGCCAGCGCCGACGCGAAGAGCCCGAGCATCAGCGCCGGCTCGGCGAGGGCGGCGATCGTCATGTCGCGGCTGGCACCCATGCCCCCGAACGGGCTGCCGGTGTCGAGCGCGGCGGTGGCCAGTGCGAAGCGCCCGAGCGCCAGTGTGCCGACCAGCAGCAGAATTCCGCCGGCGGCTTCGAGCGGCGCGGAGGCGAACAGCACGGGAACCAGCGTGGTCGCGGCGACGGCGGCGGCGAAGTAGACGCGCGGACCGGCCACGAAGACCCACGACGCCGTCTCGGATCGGACGGGCTCCTTCTGGAGGAGCTTGGCCAGGTCGTAGTAGCCCTGCAGGAGCGGCGGGCCCTGGCGATTCTGCAGGCGCGCCTTCATCTTCTTGATCACGGTCTTCAACAAGGGCGCCGCGGCGAGCATGCCCCCGGCATGCAGCAGCGCCCAGGCGGTCGTGAACAGCGGATCGGGGATCATGGCGTTCCTCCCAGCCACATCAACAGGATCACCGCGAGCACCAGCACGTATGCGAGATAGGTGTGGAGGCTGCCGGCTTGCAGGACCCGCATCCCGCTCGCCGCCCGCAGGACCAACCGGACCAACGGCGCGTAGACATAGCGCTCGAATGTCGGCTCGATCTCCGCGCGATAGCGGACCTCCTGCGGAAAGTAGGGGGACGCGCCGGCCAGTGCGTCGACCTCGCGCCGGGGACGATAGATCGACGTGAAGATCATCAGCAGGGGCTTCGAGAACGCCGTCGCGGTGTATTCCGTTTGCGGCGTCAGCGTCCCGCCGCACGCCCACGTCGACACCCGCCGCACCACGCCGCGGCGCGTGGCGAGGAACGTCGCCAGGAATGCGGTGAGCGCGGCAACGCCGAGCAGGCCTGGTATGACGGCATCGAACGAGCCGATCCCTGACGACATGCCGCCGGGCCCTGCCGTCATCGGTGCGGACTGCAATCCCGGCAACGAGGCGATCACCCCCTCGAGCGCGCCAAGCGCGACACCCGGAAACAGGCCAAGCCCGACGCACAGCAGCGCCAGCCACGCCTGCGGCAGCAGCATCAACAGCGGGGACTCGTGCGCGCGGGCCGCCTGCGGGCTCCGCGGCAAGGCCAGGAAGGTAATGCCGAACGCCCGCACGAAACACACGGCGGAGAGCGCCGTTGTCAGCGCCAACGCGGCGCCGGCAAGCGGGAAGTTCAGCCGCACGACACCGGCGGTGGAGGTGAAGCCCATCAACAGCGCCTGGAACGTGAGCCACTCGCTCGGGAAGCCGTTGAGCAGGGGGAGCCCGGAAATCGCCATCGCGCCGGCGATGAAGAAGAGCCCGGTCCAGGGCATCCGCCGCAAGAGCCCGCCGTAGTGCTCGATGTTCCGCGTGCCGTTCGCCATCACGACACTGCCGGCCCCGAGAAACAGCAACCCCTTGAAGACGGCGTGATTCAGGACGTGCAGCAGGCTCGCCGCGACGGCGACCGATGCCAGCGTGGAATGGCCGTGGGCCCGCGCCATCATCCCGGCGCCAAGTCCGAGGACGATAATGCCCGAATTTTCGATCGTGCTGTAGGCCAGCAGCCGCTTCAGATCGGTTTGCGCCAGCGCGTACAAGACCCCAAGCAAGGCCGACAGCATGCCGAGGCCCATCAGCCCGAGGGCCCACGCCTGATCTGGCACACCAAGGCCAAACGCGCAGAACCGGTACAGCCCATAGATCCCCGTCGTGATCAGCACCGCCGACATCAGCGTCGAGACATTGGTCGGGGCCGCGGGATGGGCTTCCGGCAGCCAGATATGAAAGGGAATCAGCCCGGCCTTGACGCCGAAGCCGACGAGGAACAACACGAAGAGCGTGTCCCTCAGCGATCCCGAAAGTCCCGTGACGGCGAACATCACCGGGAATGACAGCGAGCCGGCGTGGCTGCCCAGGATCAGGAACGCCGCCAGCAGGCACCCTGCCCCCACGTGCGACATCACGAGGTACAGATACGCGGCCTGGCGGCTCGATCGTTGCTCGTGTTCAAGGGCCACGAGCGCCGCCGTCGACAGCGTCATCACTTCCCACGCGCAGAGGAAGGCGACGGCTTCGTTGGCGACAAACACCGCCTCGACCGATCCGAGCAACACGTTGAACCCGGCGCCGGCGAGGGCCGTCCGCGACGGTGCCACCGCGTGGGCGAGGTACGGCACGCTGTAGAGCGCCACGGGCACGGCCACGATGCCCAGCACGATCAGGAACCACGCCGACAACGGCGTGACGGTGTAGCCGAACGCGATGCCGGAGGCGCCGTGAAGAAACAGGAACCCCTCGATCGAGCGTCCCGCCGCGATCACCTGGAGGGCGACCATCGCCGACAGGGCCGAGGCGAGGGCCGACCCGCCTGACGCAATCCACCGGCACGGCCGCGGGCGCCCGGCCAACAGGGCCGTCGCCGCGACCGTGATCAGCCGAATCGTCAGCGCCGCCGGCACGCCGATCGCCACCCATCCTGTCATGTTCAACTGCGCCACCAGATCATCAGGACCAACGTCACCACCAGGGCGATCACATAGGACAGATAGGCGTGCAGGCTGCCGGCTTGCAGCACCTTCATGCCGTCGGCCAATCGCAGGATCGTGCGCAGCAGCGGTCCATACAGGTAGCGTTCGAAGGTCGGCTCGATCTCCGCGTGGTAATGGACCTCCTGCGGGAAGTACGGCGACACGACCGCCAGCGCTTCGACCTTGCGGGTTGGCCGGTAGATGGCCGAGAAGATCAACATGAGCGGCTTCGAGAATGCGGTCGCGGTGTACTCAGTGCCTGGCGTCAGGATCCCGCCGCATCCCCACGTGGCGGCGCGACGTACCGGCGAGCGGCGGAACGCGCCGAGCAGCAACGTCACGCCGGCCCCAGCCACGAGCGCGACGAACAACATCGCGGGGACGACGTGGTCGAAGGACACATCTCCGGCCGTCATCGTGAGGACCTCGTTGGCGGCGGCCTCCAGCGGAGGGAAGCCCGGCAACGACGCCACCACCGGACGCAGTACCGCCAGCACCGCGCCCGGGAAGAGCCCCAACCAGGCACAGATGGCCGCGAGCGCCACCTGCGGCCAAATCATCACGGCCGGCGACTCGCGCGCCTCTGCCGCGGCCCGGCTCCTCGGCAGCGCCAGGAAGGTGATGCCGAACGCCTTGACAAAACAAGCGGCTGCCAGCGCGGTCGTGAGCGCCAGCAGCGCGCCGCCGATCGGGAACAGCAGGTACACCAGCGGCTCCTGGGATCCCCGGAAGCCGAACAGGAACGCCTGGAACGTCAGCCACTCGCTGGCAAAGCCATTGAGCGGCGGCAGGCCGGAAATCGCCATCGCCCCCAAGAGGAAACAGAAACCGGTCCAGGGCATTCGGCGAATGAGGCCGCCCAGGGACTCGATTTGCCGCGTGGCGGTGGCCACCACGACGCTGCCGGCGCCCAGGAACAGCAGGCTCTTGAACACCGCGTGATTCAGGACGTGGTACAGGCAGGCCGCCACGCCGAGCACCGCGACGTCCGCTCTTCCGTAGGCCAGGCCCATCATCCCGGCGCCGAGGCCAAGGAGGATGATCCCGATGTTCTCGATGCTGTGATACGCGAGCAGACGCTTGAGGTCGTGCTGCATCAAGGCGTAGAGCACGCCAAGGACGGACGAGATGCCGCCCAGGGCGACCACGATGACGCCCCACGAGAGGGAGGGCACGCCGAGGCCGAACGCGCACACGCGGATGATGCCGTAGATCCCGGTCTTGATGAGCACGCCGGACATGAACGCGGAGATCGGGGTGGGCGCCGCCGGATGGGCCTCGGGCAGCCACACATGCAGGGGCACGATGCCCGCCTTGACGCCGAAGCCGACGAAGAAGAGCCCGAACAGGGCGTGGCGCGCCGGCGAGTCGGCCATGCCGGTCGACAACATCGGCCCGAACGACAGCGACCCGGAGATCGACGCCAGGGTCATGAAGCCGGCGATCACACAACCGGTGGCGAGGTGTGACATGGCGAGGTAGAGATACGCCGCGCGCCGGTGGTCCCGTTCTCCGTGCTCGGTGGCGACGAGGGCCGCGGTCAGCAGCGTCATCAGTTCCCACGCCGCCACAAAGGTGATGGCATCGCCGGCGGCGAAGACGATCTCGACCGCGCCGACGAGCAGGTTGAAGGCCGCGCCCAGGAAGACGGCTCGATGTTCGAGATGCGCCCCGGCGACGTAGCCGAGGCTGTAGATCGAAATCGGAATCACCACCACGCAGAGGACGATCAGGAACCACGCGGAGAGCCCGTCGATGCTGTACCCCAGGGAGAGGCCGGAGGCCTGGTGCCGGAACAACGCGCCCGTGATGCCGGGCCCACCGCGCAGGACGGCGGCGGCGACCAGGCCGGTACCGAGGGAGGCTATCGCCGAGCCGATGAACGCCACCCGGCACGCCGCGCGCCGGTGGCGCCACAGCGCGAGCGTGGCGACGGTCACGGCGAGACGGAAGGCTAGCGCGAGCGGCAGGCCGGGTACCGGGTCGAAGGTCATCTGCTACCGCCGCCGGGATTCCTTTTTCAGTTCGCGCAGCATCCCGCCGGTGTCGACCAGGTGGCGGTTGAAGATCCGCCTCGCCAAGCTGAGCAACTCGCCGATCGCGGGATCGCGGAGTGCATACCGGACCGAGAGTCCCTGCTTCCGGGACGTCACGATGCCCTGGTTGCGAAGCACCGCCAGCTGCTGGGACACCACCGGCTGCCCAAGCCCCAGCGACACCTGCAGCTCCTGCACGGAGCGGTCGCCGCGGACCAGGGTCTCGAGGATCCTGATCCGGGACGGATGGCCAAGGGCCCGGAAGAAGCGGGCCTTGAACGTCTGGAGCGGAGTCGCGGTCATCGGTTCGTCGCTGCTCGCCGCGATCATATCCTGCTATATAGGAATATTCATCCACATAAACCCGGCGGCGCCGCCACCGGTCCGGGTCACCCCGTCGCGGCCGCCTCGAGCGCCTTCAACTGGTCGGGGTGACCCAGCACCACCAGTTGATCGCCCGCGCCGATGATCGATTCCGGCTCGGGATTGAACTCCATGTGGCCGGCCTTCCGCTTGATCGCCACGACGATCACCCCGAAGTCCTGCCGCAGGTTGGCGTCGCGAATGTTCTGGCCGACGAACCGGTTGTTCGATCCAATCTCGACCTGCTCGGCAGCCAGGTCCAGGCTCTCCGAGCTGGTGGCAAGGCGCATGAAGTCCACGACCGCCGGCCTCAGCGCGGTGGCGGCCATCTGCACGCCGCCGAGATGATAGGGCGAGAGCACGCGGTCGGCGCCAGCCCGCCGCAGCTTCGGTTCGGCATCCTCGGATTCGATGCGGGCGATGATGAACAGCTCCGGCTGCAGCACGCGGGCGGTGAGCACCGTGTAGACGTTCTCGGCGTCGGTGCCGACCGCGGCAATCAACCCGCGCGCCCGGTCGATGCCCACCTTCTTCAGCACGTCCTCGCGGCTCGCGTCGGCCTCCACCGCCATGCCGCCGCGCTCGATCACCTCGTGCACGCGTTCGGGATCGCGATCGATGACGACATACGGAATACCCTGCCGCCGGAATTCGTCGGCGATCACGCCGCCGATGCGCCCATAGCCGCAGATGATGAAGTGATTGGTCAGTTGTTCCAGCATGCGATTGAACCGGCGGGACTCGAAACGATGTTGAAAACCGCCCTCGACCACTTCGGCCATCACGACAAACGCCGTGTAGAAGAGGGTGGAGACTCCGCCGACGAGCACGAACATCGTCCACGCCTGGCCCGCCCAGGACATCTCGTGCACTTCCTTGTAGCCGGCCGTGGTCACCGAGATGATCGTCATGTAGAGCGCGTCCCATGCGCTCCACCCTTCGATCACCATGTAGCCCAGCGTGCCGCCGGTGGTGACGAGGAGAAAGAGGATGATCGCCAGTCCGGGGCCGCGCCGCCAGGTCCAGTGTCCGTTGTTGCCCGACGCCATGGTCGGGCTAATGATAGCGGACTGCATGCCGAGGCACCCTAAAGGGGTGCCCTACTTGCCAATTGAGTCGAGCTGATCCCAGCGCGCCAGCGCCGCCAGCAGTTCCCGGTCGATGGCCTCGACCCGGGCCAGCGTGGTCTTGATGATCCCGGCGGACTCCTTGTAAAAGTCGGGGCCGGCCACGGCGGCGTGGAGTTGCTGCTGCTCTTCCTCGAGCGAAGCAATCGTCGCCGGCAACTCGAGATACTCCCGTTCTTCCTTGAAGGACCGCTTGTGCTTCTTTCCCGGCGTCGTCTTGGCCTTTCCCGACGCGTCCTTGGCCCCTCCCGACCCGTCTTTTCCGCGTCCCGACGGGTCCTTGCCTCTTCCCGACGAGTCCTTGGCTCTTCCCGAGGGTGCGTTCGACTGTCTCACCCAGTCCTCATACCCCCCGACGAATTCCTGCACCCGGCCATCGCCCTCAAAAACGATCGTGCTCGTCACCACGTTGTCGAGGAAGCGCCGGTCGTGGCTCACCAGGAGCAGCGTACCCGGCCAGTCCACCAGTTGCGCTTCCAGCAACTCGAGCGTCTCGAGATCGAGGTCGTTGGTTGGCTCATCGAGGATCAAGACGTTGACGGGACGCGTGAACAGCCGGGCGAGCAGCAGGCGGTTGCGTTCGCCGCCCGACAACGCCTTCACCGGCGAGCGGGCGCGCTCGGGTGAAAACAGGAAGTCCTGCAGGTAGCCGTGGACGTGCTTCTGGATCCCGTTCACCGTCACCGTGTCGCTGCCGTCGCCCACCGTGTCGACGACCGTCCGCTCGGGATCGAGTTGCTCGCGCTGTTGATCGTAGTAGGCAATCTGCACGTTGGCGCCGTGACGCACGGTGCCGGTGTCTGGCGGCAGCTCCTCCAGCAGCATCCGCAGCAACGTGGTCTTGCCGGCGCCGTTGGGGCCGATCAGGCCGATGCGATCGCCGCGCATCACGCGGACCGAGAAGTCGCGAATCACCGGCTTGGACAAACCTGAGGGTTGGTCCCCACCTGCAGGAAATGACTTGCTGATCTCTTCCGCCTCGAACACCATCTTGCCGGACGCGTCGGCCTGCGACACCTGCATCCGGACGTTGCCGATCTGATCGCGCCGCGCGGCGCGCTCGGCGCGCATCGCCATCAACGCCTTGACGCGGCCTTCGTCGCGGGTGCGCCTCGCCTTCACGCCCCGCCGCAGCCACACTTCCTCGGTGGCCATCTTCTTGTCGAACTTGGCCTGCGCCAGGTCCTCGTTGGCCAGCCACTCCTCTTTCTTGCGCATGAAGGTGGCGTAGTTGCCGGGCCACGAGGTCAGCTGGCCGCGATCGATCTCGACGATGCGGTTGGCGACGCGTTCGAGGAAGGCGCGATCGTGGGTGACGAAGATGACGGCGCCTTCGTAGGAGGACAAAAACTCTTCGAGCCACATGATGGCTTCGATGTCGAGGTGGTTGGTCGGTTCGTCGAGCAGCAGCACGTCCGGCTGGCCGACGAGGGCGCGGGCCAGCAGCACGCGCCGCTTCCAGCCGCCCGAGAGCGTGTCGACGATCGCGTCCGGCGGCAGGCTGAGGCGCGTCATCACCATGTCGGTGCGGTGCTCGCGCTGCCACTCGTCGTGGTGCTCGAGCGGGCCCAGGCCTTCGCCGACCACCAGCGAGACCGCGCGGTTGGCGGAGAGCGGGACATCCTGCACTAACCGTGCAAGCCGCGCCCCCGGCTGTCGCCACACCGTGCCCGAGTCCGGCGCCAGGTCGCCGCTGATGATCTGGAGCAACGTCGACTTGCCGGTGCCGTTGCGGCCAATCACGGCGATGCGCTCGCCGGGATCGACCTGCAACGCCGCTTCGTCGAGCAGGGGCAGGTGGCCGTAGGCCATGGAGACACGGTCGAGGACGACAAGCGGCATGTGAACTTGTTATCGTACCACCATGGCCCTCAACTCCGGCTGGGCTTACACCGAACAAGTGGGAACCGCGAGCGCCGGCCAGACCGCGCTCGCGCACCTGGCCGCCAGCCGCCTGCATTCGTCGGTCGAGGAATGGGACGCCCGCTTTACTCGCGGCGAAGTCGAACTGAATGGGGTCCGCGCCGTGCCCGGCGCGATCCTTCGCTCCGGGCAAACGCTGGTGTGGCATCGCCCGCCCTGGGATGAGCCGGACGTGCCTCTCCACTACGAGGTGCTCCACGACGATGAAGCCATCGTCGGGGTGAACAAACCGAGCGGGCTGCCGACGATGCCCGCCGGAGGATTTCTCGAGCACACGTTGCTGGCGCTGGTGCGCCGGCGGTATCCGGCGGCCAACCCAATGCATCGGCTGGGCCGCTTCACCTCCGGTGTCGTGCTGTTCGCGCGCACGCACGAGGCGTCGTCCTTGATGCTTCGGGCGTGGCGGCACCACGAGGTGAAAAAGCAGTACCGCGCGCTCGGCAGCGGCCTGGCGGCGCGCGACCACTTCGAAATCACCGTGCCGATCGGCCTGGTGCCGCATCCGCAGCTCGGAACGATCCATGCCGCGGCGGTCGACGGCCGGCCGTCGCACTCCACGGTGACCGTGCTCGAGCGGCGTGACGACAGCACGCTGTTCGCGGTGGGGATTACGACGGGACGCCCCCACCAAATCCGCATTCACCTTGGCGCCGCGGGTCACCCGCTGGTGGGCGACACGGTGTACGGGGTCGGCGGCGTGCCGAAAGCGTCACCCGGGCTGCCGGGCGAGGGCGGCTTCCTGCTCCACTCCGAGTCGCTGCGCTTCGCGCACCCGCTGACCGCGATCGAGATCACGCTCCGCGCAGCACCGCCCGTCGAACTACTAAGTCGCGACGAACGCTAACACGTAAAGGTCGAAGTGGTTCCGGCTATAGTGGTGAGACGATGCCGCTTAACCACTACATTACGATCGGTCACTCCGGGCTGCGCGTCAGCCCCCTCTGCCTTGGCACCATGACCTTCGGCGAAGAGTGGGGCTGGGGCTCCACGGTCCAGGAATCCGAAGCGATCCTGTCGCAGTTTCTCGACCGCGGCGGCAACTTCATCGACACCGCGAACGGCTACACCAAGGGCCATTCGGAGGTGATTCTCGGCGACTACTTCGCGCGCACGCCGGGCCGGCGCGACCGCGTGGTGATCGCCACCAAGTTCCTCACCAACCTGTATCGCGGCGATCCGAATGGCGGCGGCGCGGGCCGCAAGGGCATCATGGCGGCCTGCGAGCAGTCGCTGCGCCGGCTGAAGACCGACTACATCGATCTCTACTGGATGCACTTCTGGGATCGCCACACGCCGATCGAAGAGACGATGCGCGCGCTCGACGACCTGGTGCGCGCCGGCAAGGTGCGCTACGTCGGCTTCTCCGATACCCCGGCGTGGAAGGTCGCGCAGGCGCAGACGCAGGCGATGTTTCGCGGCTGGGCGCCGCTCGTCGCGCTGCAGATCGAGTACTCGCTGATCGAGCGCACCGTGGAGGGCGAACTGATCCCGATGGCGCTCGAGCTGGGCCTTGGCGTCACGCCGTGGTCGCCGCTTCGCGGCGGCGTGCTATCGGGCAAGTATCGTCGAGAGAATGCCGCCACCCAAAAGGCCGACCGCGGCGAGCGCGTCACCAACTTCCTCAACGAGCGCACCTACACCATCATCGATGAACTGATCCGGATCGCCGGCGAGTTGACGGCGACGCCGGCGGCCGTGGCCCTGGCGTGGGTGCAATCGCGGCCGGGCGTGGCCTCGACGATCATCGGCGCGCGGCGGATGGATCAACTCGATCAGAACCTGGCCGCGCTCGATGTCGCCTTGACCGCCGACCACATCGCCGCGCTGGACCAGGTGTCGGTGCCGACGCTGCCCTTCCCCGTGAACTTCATCCACGCGGCCCCGGCCTTCGCGCAGGGCGGCACGACGATCAACGGCACGCCATCGAAGGCGCTCGATTTCATCCCGAAGGGCGACGACGACCGCTACTGACTTCACGACCGTTAACCACGGAGATCACGAAGGACACGGAGAATAGTTCTTTACTCCGTGCCCTCCGTGTTCTCTGTGGTTTTCGTTCGTAGGTGTGCAAGTAGTGCCCTCGCCCTACTTCGCCATCTGCAGCGCGAGGGCAACGGTGTTGTACACGCCCCAGGAGAGCGGCAGCGCGACGAGTAACCACGCAATCGCCACAAGTGACCATCCGGACGTGGCCGGTGCCGTGACCGCCGGGCCACCGCCCGTTGATGATCCCGACGCCACGGACTCGACGAAGAGCGCATCGTCCACTCCGCGGACGGCGAGGTTGCAGAAGAACCCCACCACCAGGAGCGACGCCAGCACGTACATCGTCACCGTGTAGGCCTGCGCCGCGGGCACGCCTCGCGCGATCTGGAACTCGCGGATGTAGTTGACGAGCACCGGGCCCAGCACCCCCGCGGTCGACCAGGCCGTCAGCAGCCGTCCGTGAATGGCGCCCACTTGCTGCGTCCCGAAGAGGTCCGCCAGGTAGGCCGGAATCGCCGCAAACCCTCCCCCGTACATCGTCAGGGCCACGCAAAAGATCGCGACAAAGAGGCCCAGGGCGCCGGCGGCGCCCACAATCGGCACGCTGGCATACAACGCGATGCCGAGCACGAAGAACACCATGTAGGTTTCACGCCGCCCAAGATGATCGGATAACGACGCCCAGAAAATGCGTCCGACGATGTTGAACAAGCTGAGCAGGCCGGCAAAGCCCGCGGCCGCCGACACCGTCACGCGATCCTTGAACATCTCCTGGATCATCGGCGACGCCATCCCGAGAATGCCGATCCCGGCGCTCACATTCAGGCACAGCACGCTCCACAGCAACCAGAACTGCCGCGTCTTCCACGCCACCGCCACCGGCACGTAGCGGCCGGCGCCGGACGCCGCGCGCTTCACGCCGCCAGGCGCCCAATCCGCCGGCGGTAAGCGATAACCAAAGGCGCCGGCCATCATCGCCGTGAAGTACAGCCCGCCCATCACGCAGAAGGTCTGCCACACGCCCACCGAGCCGGGCGTCGCAAACAGCCGCATCAGGCGATCGGCCAGCGGCGTGCCGATCATCGCCCCGCCGCCAAAGCCCATGATCGCCAGGCCGGTGGCCATGCCCCGCCGATCCGGAAACCACTTGATCAGCGTCGAGACCGGCGAGATATAGCCGAGGCCAAGACCGCAGCCCCCGATCACGCCGGACCCGATCAGCAGGAGCCAGATCTGGTGCGTGTAGACGCCGAAGGCGGACAGGAAGAAGCCACCGCCCCAGCAGCACGCCGCCACCACGCCGGCCTTGCGCGGCCCCTCGCGCTCGACCCACGGACCGAACAGCGCGGCCGACGAACCGAGGAAGACAAAGAACAACGTGTACATCCACCCGAGCGTGCTCACGCGCCAGTCTTCGGGGGCCGACTGGGTGATGCCGATGCTGCGGCTCAGAGGCAGCCAGAAGACGCTGAACCCGTACGCCATGCCGATCGACAGGTGAATGGCCAGGGCCGCCGGCGGCACGAGCCACCGGTTGAACCCGGGGGCGGCGACGATGCGCGATTTGGAGAGGATGTCCATGAACCTGCGGATTATGGATCGGCTGCGGTATCCTGCAGGGACCATGGCCACGAGAAGCTCGCTCCTGCTCACCGCGCTCGCGATCGCGGGCACCACGTCGCTGTCGATGGCACAAGCCCCCGCGACCAACGCCGCCCTCGAGGCCGAGACCTTGCAGCATTTCCAGGCGCTGCTGCGCCTCGACACCAGCAGCCCTCCGGGAAACGAGATCCGGGCGGTCGAATACCTCAAGCAGGTCCTGGATAAAGAGGGCATCCCCTACGAGGTGTTTGCGAAGGACCCACAGCGCCCGAATCTCGTGGTCCGCATCAAGGGCAACGGCCAGAAGCGCCCGATCCTCGTCATGGGCCACACCGATGTCGTCACCGTGGACGCCAAGAAGTGGACGTTCCCGCCGTTTGGCGCCACCCGCGACGGCGGCTATGTCTATGGCCGTGGCACGGTCGACGACAAGGACAACCTCGTCGCCGGGCTGATGATGATCCTCAGGCTGAAACGCGAAGGCACCGCGCTCGATCGCGACGTGATCCTGTTGGCGGAGTCTGGCGAGGAAGGCGCGCCCGACGTCGGCGCGCAGTTCATGGCCGTCGAGCATCTGGATGCCATCAACGCGGAATTCTGCTTTGCCGAAGGCGGCGGCGTCGTGCGCACCGGCGGCGTCGTCCGCCAGGCCAACGTCGGGACCACCGAGAAGGAACCGCGGCCGATTGAAATCATCGCCCGCGGCCCGGCCGGTCACGGTTCGGTGCCGTCGCGCGGCAACGCGGTGACGCACCTGTCCGGCGCGGTCAACAAGATCGCCAACTGGGTGCCGCCCCTGCGCATCAACGAGACCACCGGCGCCTACTTCCGCAAACTCGCGACCATGGCGCCGCCCGACCTGGCGCAGCGCTACCGCGACGTGCTCAGCCCGGATCCGAAAGTGAACGGGCCCGCCGCGGCGTGGATGCTCGACAACCAGCCACAACACTGGTCGATGCTGCACACCTCGCTGGTGCCGACGATCATCGAGGGCGGCTACCGCTACAACGTCATCCCCTCGGAGATGAAGGCCACCTTCGACGTGCGGCTCCACCCCGACGAAGATCAATCGGTGTTCCTCGACACGGTCCGCCGCGTCATCAACGATCCCAATGTCGAAGTGCGCTGGTTCCGCGATCCGTATCGCCCGTCCGGCAAGTCGCGCCTCGACACCGAGGCCTACACGGTGCTCGAAGCGGAGATCAAGAAGCACTACAACACGGTGGCGCTGCCGACGATGGGCACCGGCGCGACGGACATGTCGAACCTCCGCGCCAAGGGCATCCAGTGCTACGGCATTGGCCCGGCGCTCGACACCGAAGACGGCCCGAAGGGCTTCGGCGCGCACAGCGACCAGGAACGGATTCTTGAGAGCGAACTGCACCGCTTCGTTCGTTTCACCTACGACCTCGTCATGGACCTGGCCCGGGCCAGGTAACCGGTCCAGCTGGAGATATTCCGCTTCACCTGCGGGAAACTCCCCAGCCGGCAAGAATCGCGCGGTCTCCGTATTTCCACGGATCGTTCAACGAAATCCCGCCTGAATCCGCGTCATCGCCGCGGCCCCTAACTTGCACCAAGTGGCGGCATTGGGCCGGACGGCCTTGCGACTCCCGACCGTCCGGCTCCTTTGATGTCGTTCGAAAGGAGCGCTTCATGCGTCGATCATTGTTGGTTCTGACGTTCGCCGTGGGATGGGTGCTGGCCGGAAGCAGCGTCGCTTCCGCGCAGCCCGCAGCCGCCACGTGGACCGCCAAGGACTGCCAGGTGTGCCACGAACAGGCCGCCACAGGGCCGAGCTTCATCCACACCAAGCATGCCGCGCTCGAATCCAGTTGCGCAACCTGCCACTCCAACGTCAGCGAACACTACAAGGCGAAGGTCGATGGGGTCGATGGTCCGAGCCCCTCGCTGAAGAAGGCCAAGGCGTCGGAGGTCAATCGCACGTGCCTCACCTGCCATGAGAAGGCCAAGCAGGCGAGCTTCTTGAGCAGCATGCACGCGCGCCGCGGCGTGGCGTGCATCTCCTGCCACAGCGTCCACGACAGCAAGTCGAAGCGGGCGCTCCTCAAGACGGCCAACGACGCCGAGACCTGCTACTCCTGCCACAAGGCGTACCGCGTCAAGATGCAGCGGACCTCGCACCACCCGGTGCGCGAGGGCAAGATGAGCTGCTCGTCCTGCCACAATCCGCACGAGGGCACGACACCCAAGATGCTGTCGGCCAACTCGGTCAACGAGAAGTGCTACCAGTGCCACACCGAGAAGCGCGGACCGTTCCTGCATGAGCACGCGCCGGTGCGCACCAATTGCGTGACCTGCCACGAGCCGCACGGATCGAACCACGACAAGCTGCTCAACGCCTCGATGCCCTATCTCTGCCAACGCTGCCACTTCTCCGGCGGACACCCGGGCAACTTGTACGACCTGAGCAACACGCTCAAGGGCTCGCCGGTACCCGTGCCCGGCGGCACCGTCATCAGCGCGCGGTCGGTCGACCGCGACTGCAAGAACTGCCACAGTCAATTGCACGGCTCGAACGCGTTGTCGGGCACGGTCTTCGGGAGATAGCCATGAAGCGCCTAACCATCAGCCTCGTGCTTGTTGCGTGTGGGTTCTTCACCGCAAGCACTCCGCTCTTCGCCCAGGACGACCCCACCAACCCGGCGTCGAACTGGTTCTCGGGCCGGGCCTCGCTGCTGCTGCTCGGCCGTGATGACGTGGCCTCCTCGAAGTTCGAGGAGTACCGCGAATACCCCAAGGGCGTCTCGATGCCGATCTTCGACGTCGCCGGCGGTTACAACGGAAAATCGTATGCGCTCTTCAGCGAGGGGATCTCGCAGCGCGACCAGCGCTACCGCGGCTTCCTGGACATGGGATGGGTGCGGGCGTCGGTTGACTACAACGAGATCATGCACAACATCGGGTTCAAGGGCCAGACCCTCGTCAGCGAGACCGCCCCGGGTGTCTACAGCATGAGCAAGACCCTTCGCACCTCGCTGCAGAACACCTACGACACCACGCCCTCGGCGACGCGCATCTACCCGTGGCTGCTGGATCTCTACCTGCCGACGCTGCAGTCGCAGAACTTCGTGGACGTGAGCCTGCAGCGCAACCGGGGCACCTACGCCTTCGACATCGGCAAGGGGCACCCGGTCGGCCTGACCATGACCTACATACGTGAAACGCGCGTCGGCGCCAAGGACACGACGCCGATCTACGTGTCGAGCCAGACCATCGAGCTGCCAACGCCGACCGACTTCCTGACCCAGGACTTCACGCTGAACGGCGCCCTCGACAGGAAGTGGGGCAACGTGCACGCGGCCTACGGCTATAACTGGTTCAACGACCACCTGACCATCCTCACCGTCGACAACCCGCTGCGCGACTCCGATGCGCCGTACGTGAACTCGATCGGCGGCCCGGCCCTGGGGCACAACGTGCTGCCGCCCGACAACTCGGCGTCGACCTTCTCCGGCGGCACGATGCTGAAGTTCGCCAGGCAGACGCGCCTGCTCGCCGACGTGGCGCTCAGCCAGTGGAAGCAAAACGCGCAGTTCCAGCCTTACACCCTGAACACGGCCGTCCTGCTGCCGTCGGGCGCCCCGGCCTCTGCCACCTCGTCGCTGCCCTTCCAGTCGCTGAACGGGCAAATCGACACCACGACCGTGAACCTCGGGTTCAACAGCCGGCCGATGGATCCGCTGTATGTCAGCCTCAAGTACCGCGACTACGACTTCAACAACAAGACGCCGCGGCTGACGCAGCCGGGTTACGTCGCGTGGGACCGCGCGTGGACGGCCGGCAACATCACCTCGACACCGTACGGATACCAGACCAAGCGTTTCGACGGCATCGCCGGCTACGAGGTCGGCGAGTCGCTGGCGATCGAGTTCGCCTATCGCAACGTCATCGACGACCGCACGTTCCGCGAGGCTGAGACGACCACCGAAAACGGTGTGGCGCTGACCGCCATCCTGCACGGCTCCGACTGGGCGCTGGTGCGCGCGACCTACGACAACTCCAGCCGCACCGCGAAGGGCATCGAAGCGGGCGTGACCGACCTTTACTTCGACCAGGCCAACCGCGATTCCGACAAGGCGGGGTTTGACCTCGAGTTGTCGCCTACCGACGGGCTGACCGTGGTGGCGTCGTACTACTACCGGAAGGACAACTACAAGAACCCGACCTTCGGGTACCAGTCCGCGAAGTACAACATGTTCAGCGGCGAGGTCGACCTCGCGGCGACCAGCCGTGCCTCGTGCAACTTCTACTACACCTACGAGGTCAACCAGGACGGCCACAAGGGCTACCAGACCATTTCCAGTGTGAAGGAATG
This sequence comes from Vicinamibacterales bacterium, assembly GCA_039934485.1. Classification (GTDB taxonomy): domain Bacteria; phylum Acidobacteriota; class Vicinamibacteria; order Vicinamibacterales; family UBA2999; genus 12-FULL-67-14b. The sequence goes on along the minus strand of JBDTMB010000008.1, from coordinate 14,376 downwards.
GTATACGTCGATGGCCGACGACAAGACCAACTCGGTTGGCGGCTCGGCCACTTTCCATCTCGTGCCGGACAAGTGGACGTTGCTCGTCGACGGCAACTACCAGAAGGTAAATGGCCTGATGGCGTTTGCCGGCAGCCCCGCCATCCAGAACACGCGCGCTGGCAACGGCGGCATCAAGGACATCCCGAATCACGACGACACGACCTACACAACGATCCGCGGCGAAGTGGCCTACGCGCTGGCGAAGAGTTGGAACTGGACCCTTGGCGCTTTCTATCGCGACTACACGTATGACGACGCCAGCAGCACCGCCACGCTGCCGTTCCCGCAATCGAACTACCCGATGGTGGGGTTGTTCACGCTGTCGCCCAACAACGGCAGCTACAACGTCACGGTCGGCTACACGAGCATGACCTACCGCTTCTAACCGGGTCGTGGGGTGAGAGGGCCGGCCTCCCTTCCGGGAGCCGGCCCTGGTTGTATACTCAGCGCATCATGCGCATCTCACCAGCCGTCATCGTCTTCGGATTTGTCGTGGCCTCGAGCGCCGTTGCCGGTGCCCAACCCCCCGCGGGAGGCGCCCAGGCGCCGCCGCCGATGAAGAACCTGCAAGTCATCCCGGCCGATACGCCGCGGCAGCAGGTGATCCAAACCATGCAGACGTTCACCCAGGGACTGGGCGTGCGCTGCGAGTTCTGCCACGTCGACGAACCGGGCCACCAGGACTTCGCGGCCGACGACAAGCGCGTGAAGAAAGTGGCGCGCGAGATGATGCGGCTCACCGCCGACCTCAATGCGAAAATCCCGGCGGCGGTGTCGAAGCCGGCCGCCGACGCCACACGCGTCCAGTGCGCGACCTGCCACCGCGGGGTGGCCATTCCCAGGCAGCTCACCGAGATCCTCTCCGACACGATGACCGCCAGCGGCATGCCCGCCGCCACGACGCAGTTCCGCGACCTGCGCAAGCAGTACTTCGGCGGCCAGAGCTACGACTTCAGCGAGGCCTCGCTGACCACGCTCGCCCAGCGCGCCAACCAGGCCGGCAAGCCCGACGATGCGCTGGCGTGGCTGCAGCTGAACCTGGAGTTCTACCCGCAGTCGGTGCGCAGCTACCTGCTGATGAGTAACGTCTACGCCGCCAAGAAGGACATGCCCAACGCGATCAAGAGCGCCGAGAAGGCGCTCGAGATCGATCCGCAGAACGCGCAGGCGAAGCAGCAGCTGGAACGGTTGAAGAAGTAGGACACGATCCGGAGATCGCAGAATTTGCGATCTGCAAAATCTCGTCCGCCAACTCGCTTTTCCTCTTGACGGCCTGCTCCGACGATGAGACCGTCGTCGTCAGAAAGGATGGCGGCCATGCATGGGAGGAACGCCCCTTGGGCGCTGGCGGACATGATGGACAACGACAACGACGTGATCGTGATCGTGACCGAACGCTTCGAGCGGCGGCTGTCCGAAGAGAGCGGCAAGCTGCGGGTCGAGATGGCCACCGAATCTGGCCGGCTTCGCACGGAGATGGCTGAAGGCTTTGGCCAGGTGCGCGCCGAGATGGCCAGGGGCTTCGGCACGCTACGGGCGGAAATGATCGACCGCAACGCCGACTTGCTGAAGTGGGGACTCGTGTTCGGCGTCACGCAGACTGCGGCGATCGCCGGCGTGGTCGCGTTGCTTCGCTAGTTCGTCCTGGCCTCTTCCTTCATGCCTAGCAGCGCACGGCCTGCATAAGGTGGCGCTGAAAAGTCACCCCCCTTCGAACTGGCCCGGCACGTCGATTGCTATGGATTGGGCATGCGAATCGCCTCGATCCTCGTGTTTAGCGCCGTAATTGCGACGGCGGCCGCCGCTTGCGGCTCCGCAAAAGACCGGCACGAGGTCACTCCCGCGCTCCAGGAAATCCTGGCGGCGAAGCCAATTGTTCCGGTCGAGCCGGCGGTTTGGGCGGACGTCGCCGCCTTTTACGAGAAGCGCGCCGCGACTCCGGCGTGGATCGACGAACCGAAAGAGAACTCCACGGCGCGCGCGACCAAGGCCGTGGAGTTGCTCCACACCGCTCCGGCGCACGGCCTCGAGGGCGATTACGGCGACGCCCGCATCGCCGAGCTGCCCGCGCTCATCAAGAAACTCGACAAGAAATCTCCCGAGCGCTTGCAGCAGCTGGCGGAACTCGACGTGCGGATCACGACGGCCCTGCTCGCGTTCGGCCGCGACGTGGCCCTCGGCCACTCCAGGCCCGAGGCCATTGACCCGCGCTGGAAGTCGCAGCGCGCCACGCCCGACTTCGCCGGCACCCTGAATACCGCCGTCAACGGCGACCTCGACGACTGGTTGGATTCCATTCGGCCCCAGCACCCCGAATACATCGCCTTGCAGAAGGCGTTAGCCGACGTCGAGGGCCAGGAAAAAAAGGGCGGCTGGGTCCAGGTGTCCAATCAGGCGACGCTTCGCCAGCGCCTCGCCGCGAGCGGCGAGTTGAAAGGTGACGACCTCGCGGCCGGCGTGCGATCGTTCCAGGAGCTGCACGCGATCAAGGCCACCGGCTCCCTCGACGCCGCGACGCGGGCGGCGATGAACGTGCCGATCGAGGAGCGCCTCTCGCAGATTCGCGTCAACCTCGAGCGCTGGCGCTGGGCGCCGGACGACTTCGGCACGGACTACTTCCTGGTCAACATCCCGTTCTTTCACCTCATCGCCTTCGAAAACCGCAAGCCCGTGATGGACATCAGGGTCGTGGTCGGCAAGGCCGGGCACGAGACGCCGATCTTCAGCGACGAGATGGAATCGGTCGTGTTCAGCCCCTACTGGAACATCCCCGACGCCATCGCCGAAGGCGAGACCGCACCGGCCGTGGGCCGCGACCCCAACTACCTGGCGAAGAACAACATCGAAGTCCTGCGGGTGTCGAACAAGCAGGTGGAACTCGTCGATCCCTCACACGTGAACTGGGACGATCCCAAGGAGCTGCGAGGCCTGGCGTTCCGCCAGCGCCCGGGATCGAACAACGCGCTGGGGCAGGTGAAGTTCCTGTTCCCCAACGCTTTTGACGTCTACTTGCACGACACCCCGGCCGATGCGTTGTTCTCCCGCCAGAGCCGGGCGTTCAGCCATGGCTGCGTGCGCGTGGAGGAGCCGGAAAAACTGGCCCACTATGTGCTGCGCGATGACAAGGACTGGAACGTCGAGCAGATGAACGCGGCCATGCGTTCCGGCGAAGAGAAATACGTCACGCTGAAATCGAAGATTCCGGTGCATATCGTCTATTTCACCGCGTGGGTGGACGAGGGCGGGGGCGTGCACTTTCAGCCGGACATCTACGGCTACGACAAGAAACAGCGTCTACAGAAGAGCTAAAGCAGGAAAAACCGGGCAGAAATCCCGCTTACAGCCGGGATAACAATAGGCCCCGGTAGGGGTAAGATGGGCACTCCTTTGCCCTTCTTCAGAACCGTCCTGATCGTTTCGTTCCTGTCCGTGGCTTCGCCACTGGTCGTCACGGCCGCCTCGAACGGCTCAGCTTCGGCGTCGACGACGTTCACTCGCGCCGACTGGACGGAGGAGGTCACGGGCTCGATTCCGTCGAACATCCTCGACATGGCGCTGAGCGCCACGACGTGTGCGGTGCGATCGGGAGCGGTGGACGCGCCGCGGACGCTGACGGTGATCGATTACTCCAGGCCTTCGAGCCAGAAGCGGCTGTGGGTGTTCGACCTGAAGACCCATTCGCTCCTCTACAACGAGCTGGTGGCCCATGGCCAGGGCAGCGGCGGCGACGTCGCCACTGCGTTTTCCAACCGGCCTGAAACGCATCGCACCAGTCTCGGCCTGTTCAAGACCGACGACACCTACATCGGCAAGAACGGCTATTCGCTGCGGCTCGACGGGCTCGAGCGCGGCGTGAACGACTTGGCGCGCGAGCGGGCGATCGTGATGCACGGCGCGCCGTACGTGAGCGAAGCGTTCGTCAAGGCCAACGGCCGGCTTGGCCGGAGCTGGGGCTGCCCGGCAATCCGCGCCGACGTGGCGCGCGAGATGATCGACCGCGTCAAGGACGGCGGCCTGGTGTTCGCCTACTATCCCGACCAGGATTGGCTCAAGTCGTCGAAGTATCTCCGCGGCTGCTCCTAACCCTGCGCCTCCAGGCCCTTGACGATCGCGGTCAGGGCCCTGTTCACCGGACAATCAATCCCGTATTGCTCGCCGAGCGACGCCACCGCGCCGTTCAGGTAGTCGATCTCGGTCCGCCGCCCCCGCATCAGGTCCTGCCGCATTGACGCGATGTTGGTCAACGCGCCGTAGATCTCGTCGATCACCGCCAGGAAATCGACATCGAACTCGATGCCGTCGGCGCGGGCCACGGCCACGCACTCGTCGATGACGAGGCGCTTGAGCGGCACCAGGCCCGGCGCGGCAATGCCGCCCACCGGCGCGCCGACGATCGCGGTGATGGGATTGATCACGCAGTTGAAGATCGCCTTGCGCCACATCTCGCGCTTGATCTCCGGCGTGACGCGTCCGTCCAGCCCGCACTCGGTGAGGACCTCGGCCAGGGCCTGCGCCCGGCCGTGATCTTCGATCAGCGTGTAGCCGCCGACCGTGTCGACGACGACGCCGGGGGCGCGAATGGTGCCGCCGAACTGCGTGATGGCGCGAAGGGTGGTGGCGCGATCGCCGACGAGGCCGCGCACGATCCGTTCGGAGTAGATGCCGTTCTGGACGCAGAGGATCGTCACGCTTGGGTCGAGCAGCGGCACAATCGGCGCCATCGCCGCCGCCGAGTCGTTGACCTTGGTGGTGACGAGAATCAGGGCGCCGGGCTGGAGGGCCTCGAGCCTGGCGGTCGCCTTCACCGGGAAGATGCCGGCGTGCTGGCCCTCGATCTGGAGGCCGCGCTCCTGGACCGCGCGCGCGAAGTCGGCCCTGGCCACGAGCGTGACCTCATGCCGGGCCGAGAGCTTCGAGCCGTAGACGCTGCCGACGCCGCCGGCACCGACGATCACAATTTGCATGCGTCGTTGTCTAGGAAGTGAACGCCGCCATCTTTAGCTGGATCGACTGCCCGGTCAAGCCCGAACCTGCTTCAACCAGATGACGAATCCGCTAACGAAGAGGATGGCGGGGGTGAGGCCCATGAGGAACCACAGCGTCTTGAGCGCGCGACTGCTGAAATCGCCGACGTGCAGCGGCACCATCCACGACATGAGCCGGTCGCCCATCGTGTGCGGCGCGCGGGCCTCGTCGATGACCTGGCCGGTGAATTGATCGAGATACACCGGCGCCAGGGTTTCGCCGGCCGGTGTAGGACTCGCCGTGGCAAACATCACCACAAAGGCCGCGCGATCGTTGAACGGCAAGACGACTCGCGCTACCGGCAGGCCCGGCTTGGCCCGGCGAGCGGCTTCGATTTGCGCCCGCCAACCACTCGACCCCTGGAGGGCGAGGGCTTTAGCCCTCGCCGATGATTGTGGCGTCGGGCTCGCCGTAATCGGCGACAGCCAGCCGACGGCCGAACGAAATTCGCGGGGAAAGGCCAACGATAGACCGGTGACCGCCCACATCGCGATGAAGACGACGCTCCACGCGCCGATCGTCCGGTGGGCCTCCCACACGACGCGGCGCCAGTTGCGCCGGCTCTGCCACCAGAGGACGGCCCCGGTGAGGCACATCAGCAGCGCGCAGCTCGCGCCCAGGCCGTTGACGATGCGGCCATTCCGGCCGAGCAGTAAATTGAAATGCAGCTCCTGGACCGTGCGCAGGAGGGTGCGGACGGGTAACCCGCCCAGCACTTCGGCGCTGACCGGATCGATCAGGATCGTCAGGAACTCCGGCCCTCGCGTCACATACGCGAGGTAGGTGGGCCGCGCGCCGGTGGGCGCCTCCACGCCTGACAGTGCGTCACCGGGATACGCGCGGCTCACGCTCTCCATCACCATCACCGGATCCGCCAGCGCGCCCTGCGCCTTCGGGGTGAAGAGAGGCGGATACAGTGCGCGCTGCAGATCGATGCGGAACACGAGGGCCGCCCCCGTCAGCGAGACCACGAAGATGTAGGCGCCCGTGAGGACGCCTACCCAGAGATGGACTTGAAAGAGTGCCCGTCGCATGAGAAGGTCCGGCTAAAGCCGGACCCTACCTCTACCTTCTACCAACATTGAACCGGGCGCCGGCGACGAAGGAGCGCGGCAGGCCGGGATACCCGAGCGCGCCCTGGTATTCGGTGTCGCCGACATTGTCGCTCTTCACAAAAAGCGTCAGCGTGTCGTGGGCGCGGACGTCGAAACCCACGCCGGTCACGGCGTAGCCAGGGTTGACCGTGATGTCGGTGGTGATCGCCGTTGGCCGCGCCGCATTCGGCACCGTGCGCAGTGACAGGAAGCTGTTGTCGTGGCGATCGCCCACCACGCGAACGTTGGCATACACTGACGCGCGGCCGATCACGTACGACGCGCGCACCGCGCCGGAATTCTTCGGACGGCGCAGCAACGGCTGGCCAGGCTGAAACTGCTGGTTCGTGCTCAGGTTGGTCACGACCTGGTGGTCGATGTGCGCGTAGGTGACGACCGCCGTGAAGCCGCCGATCGGGCGCTGCAGGCCCAGCTCGAATTCCACCCCGGCCGCCTTCGAGCCGTCGATGTTGATGAACTCCGGAATGCCGTCGCCCACCGATCCGCTGCGGAAGGCGATCTGATCGGCGTAGGTATTGTTGAAATAGGTGACCTGGGCGCGGACCCGCTGGTCACCGAGCGTGGTCTCGACGCCAAGGTCGCCCGTGCGCGCGTGCTCCACCCGCAGGTCGGGCGATGGATCGGCAAACGATCCGCCGAAGCGCTCGGCGAACGTCGGCGACTTGATGCCCTTGCCGAGGTTGCCGAACACCTTGACCGACGAGAGGGCGCCATGGCGCAACGGCACCAGGTAGCCGCCCGCCGACAGCTTCGGGCTGAAGAACGTGTCATAGCCCTCCTTGCTGTCCACTCGCCCGCCGGCGGTGGCAAAGAACCGGTCACCGAGGTTGAACTGTTGCTGGATGAACGCGGCGTGGTTGACCAGGGAGAAACCTGCCGCGAGCGGATTGGTCTCGCGCTCCCACTCGTAACCGGCGCTCAACCGCTGGCCGCCGCCCCAGGCGTAGTCGCCCTGGTAGCGGAACGCGGGACGGCGCAACTCCGTCGCGCTGGTGAACGGGAAATCGGACGACTGGCGCGAGGCCAGGAACTGTCCGGGCGCCGGCATCGCGCCGCCGGCGACCAGCGCGTTGAATTCGTCGACCCCAATCAGGCGTACCAGGCGGGTGCCGTTGGGATAGAGCGCATTGGGCGTGCCCTCGAGGATCGCGTAGGTGCCAAAGGCCGGATCGCCAATCGTGTCGTTCGACGCGCTCTGGTAGTTGAAGTAGTTGAGCGACGCCGTGCCGACAAAGCCGTCGCCGAACGCATGCGTGAGGTCGGCGTGGCCGGACAGGTCTCGCGTGCGGTAGACACCGCCGGTGTCGCGGGCGCCGAAGGCAATTTGCCCCACCGAGCGGCCGCTGCCGCCGCTGTAACGCACGCCGCCGCGCACGCTGGCGCGGTTCCCCATCGTGGCGCCAAGTCCCGCGTCGTAGGTGGTCTGCTGAAACGCGTCGGCCTCGGTGAGCAGGTCCTTGAAGGCGCCATCGGTCGAGCGCCGCGCCACCCCGGCTTGATAATCCACTGCCTGCTTCGCGCCGCCGTTGACGCGCGCATCACCGCGAAAGGTGTTGAAGCTGCCGCCTTCGGCGCTGCCGGAGACCTGCGGCCGATCGGTGGGGCCGGCGCCGTTGGTGAAGATCTGGACCACCGCGCCCATCGCATCCGAACCCCACAGCGACGACTGTGCGCCCCGCACCACTTCGACGCGCTCGATCTCGGCCGCATCGATACGGCTGAAATCAAACGCGCCGCCGCTCTGGTTGACCCGCACTCCGTCGATCAGGACGAGGTTGTAATCCGACTCGCCGCCGCGCGAGAACATCGACGCGATCTGGCCTTCGCGGCCGTTGGCTTCGATGTTGACGCCGGGCACGTAGCGGAGCACCTCGGCCAGCGACGCGCTGCCGAGCGCATCGAGATCGGCCCGCGTGGCGACGCTCACCGATTGCGTAAGCGTGGCGCGGCTCTCGAGCCCGCGGGAGGCGGTGACGATCAGGGCGTCGGCGACGCCGCCCACCGCCAGCGTGAGGTCGCGCGTGAGCGATCCGCGCTGGCCCGGTATCGAGACCACTTGATCCGAGAATCCGGGGCTCGACGCTTTCAGATCGAAGGGGACCCCAGAGGGCACTGGCAGCACAAACCGACCGTCGGCCGCAGTGGTGGTGCCGGCAATCGATCGGCCCGCCACGATCGCCTCGATCACGACGCCGGACACCGAAGCGCCGGACGCATCTTTCACAACACCGGTCACGCGAGCTTCGGGAGTCTGGAGGGCGACGGCTTGCTTGTCCGCCGAAGCGCGTGGCGCGAAGGTGGAAGCCGTCGCCGGAAGGACGGAGAAACTGAGGACCAACAACATCACACGGACCATCACACGGACCATCACGCAGCCTCCTCGAGCGAAGGCGGACGACCACCAGCGGAAAAACGGAAGCGCGCGCGTGGCTTCGGTGTGAGCGAAGTTCCAGTGCATGCTTTCTGTTCGGCGCAGAAAGTCGACCGCAGGACGCTTGGGCAGGTCTCCTGGCTCGGAGGATGCAAGACGCTCTTGCCGGTTGCTTTACCTTCCCCGGCCGATTGGCCGAGTGGCGTTCGAAGCAACCTTCCTCGCTTACAGTGGCGGGACCGCGCCGGCTTCACACCGGACTTCCCTGTTAGGCCCTGATGGGCACCCGAAGCCTTCCTGTTATACCACGGGGCTGCGCGGCCATGCACAACCGGGCGTTGGCGCACCCTATCAGGTGATCGGGAACTACCGATAGGGAGGGCATGCGTCTCCACCGCACGGCCGCGAGTCCAGGAACGCCGCGTTGCTGAATCGCACCCGGCGTCTCCTCGGCTTGGCCCAAGAGCTTGCACCGTTCCCCGATCCGCCAGAGCCAGACGAACTCGAATTGGCCGAGAGGCCGCAGCCGCCCTGGCAGGACGACCTCGAATCGCTCTTCCAGGTGGTCGACTCGCGCATTATCGAGCGTCGCGCCGCGACCTCGCCTCCTGCTGACGGGCACCAGGCTTCCAGGGAATCGGCGCCGCCTCCGGCTGGTTCCTGGGTGGGCTTTGGCCTCGAGGACGCTGCCTCGGCGGCCGGCGAAAACAACCACGCCCCTGCCGTCGAGCAATTGGCCGCTCAGGTCCTGGCCCAGGTGCGTGCCACGTTGCTCGACGGAGACCTGACGGCCGCCATCCGTCACGCCGCCCGCGAAGCGGTGGAGAGCGCGCTGAAGGAGCGCCTGGGCGACGAAGTGCGCGCCGGCGTCGAGGCGGCCCTGCGCGAGGTGTCTGCGAGGGGGCCAGCCGATATCACCGAACGGCCACTGGCGTCGTCGACGATCGTGTCAATCCGTCTTCGTCCTCGGCGCCCGCGGCAATCGGGCGCGGGACTGCTCACCCTGAAGACGCGGTAGCCATCCTCATCGCCGATTCGCGGGCGGCAGCCCGGCGAACGCCGCCGCCACGATCGACGAGCCCACCACACCCAGGTGATTGTCGTCGTGATACAGCATGCGCCCGTCGGCGATCGCCATGCACCACTCGGCATCACACAAGATCGGCAACGGGTCGACCACGGTCACGGGGAACTTGCCGGCGAGGTCGGACAAGAGGGCGCGGAACGGCGCCTGGCGCGCCAGCACCACATCCTTGGGCACACCGCACGGCGCCCGCTGGGGCCGCCGCGACCAGCTGAGTGGACGGCCCGTGCAGTCGTCCACGCGAAACCCCAGCTCCGGCACCTGGGAGACGAGCAGCACCTGCTTGCGATGCTGCAGCAGGAACGCCACCGTTTGCTCGAGACCGGCGCGGATCGCGTCGGCGTTGGTCACGCCGGTGGCGGCGAGGCGGAAGCGCTCGCGGCTCCGTTCGTTGTCGCCGAAACCTTCGCCGGTCACGGCGAGGGCGCCCCTGAACGCGATCACCACACGCGTCATCACCGGATCGCGCGCCACCGCATCGAGCGCCGCCGTGTTCACGCGCACGCACGCGTTATCGCCGCGCACGTCCGACCGCTCGATCCCGAGCAGCGGCGGACAGCCGGTCTGTCCGAGATGGACGAGGTTCTCGCCCGCGGCCGCGAGGCGGATCCCGAGGCCCGGAAAGAAATGCGCCGCGTGACTATCGCCAAGGATGGCCGTGGTAATCGGCACATCGGAATCCAGGAATTGCTGGCAGTATTCACCGAGGCCCGGGAACCGGTCGCGGCATCTTGATTCGTTGAGCGAGATCGGCACCGCGGCATCGGGCTGCAGCGCGGTGCGGGCCGGCGGCGCCAGCGTGCCCGTGGCGAGGCCCGCCAGCATGACGATCCCCACGATCACGAGCGGCACGTAAAGCCCGGCCAGTTTCCAGGGCGTCCGCACGCTGACCGATCGGCGGATGGGCCGTTCGAGCAAGGTGTAGGTGAGCCACGCCAGGATCATGGACACGCCAATCGCGGCGGCTTTCATCGGCCGCGAGACGTGTCCCTGTTCCGTCAATTGAAGAAACGACAGCATCGGCCAGTGCCACAGGTACAAGGGATAACTGATCAGGCCAATCAACACGGGCCCGGGCCGCGCCAACACCACGCGATTGCACCAGGCCGACGGACCCGCCGCGATGACCAGCAAGGCGCCGACGGTGGGGGCCAACGCCGACCACCCCGGGTACGACAGCGCATCCGTGGCCAGCCACAGTGCGCGGGCCGCGAAGCGAACCGCGACGCCAACCGAGGCCATCGCGCCATCCGCCCACCAGTTCGGATGTTCGAGGCCGCGGCTGATCGAGACGATCGACAATCCGATCAGCGCCATGCCGATCGCCGCGAGCGCGTGGCTCGTGGTCTCCGCGTCGCGGCGCTCCGGCTTCACGAAGACGATCCGGCTGATCGGAAACGACAGCGGCTCACCGAGCCGCGCGGCCAGCGCGGCCAGCCAGGCGCCGGCACCCAGTTGCCACAGCCGCGTCTGCGGCAGGTAGAACGCCGAGGCGGCCGCACCATCAGTGACGAGCATCACGTTGAGCGCAAACGAAGCCCCGACCACTGCCCCGATGATGAACAGGCGGTTCATGCCCCGCCGCCAACACCACCACACCAGCAGCGGCCACACCAGATAGAACTGTTCCTCGATGCCGAGCGACCACAGGTGCAGGAGCGGCTTCAGTTCCGACGGCGCATCGAAGTAGCCGGCCTCCCGCCACAGCACCAGGTTGTTGGCAAAGAACGCAGAGGCGGCCAGGTGCCGCTGGAGCGACTTGAATTCATCCGGCAGCAGCGCCAGCCAGCCGAACACCATCGTCGCGACGAGCACCACCAGCAACGCCGGCACCAGCCGGCGCACCCGCCGCGCATAGAAATCCGCAAAGCTGAAGGTGCCGCGCTCGCAGGCCGCGAACAGCTGGCCGGAGATCAGGAACCCGGAGACCACGAAGAAGATGTCGACGCCGACAAAACCGCCGGGCACCCATTGGGGAAAGGCGTGGTAGCCGACGACGGCCAGGACGGCGATCGCCCGCAAGCCGTCGATGTCGGGCCGGTACGACTCGGTGGTGCGCGAGTCGAGTGGCTGGGTGGTGGTGGGGCTGGGCGGCGGCATGCGGCGCTAGGAGCGGGTCTCCAGAATCGGCGTCATCTGCGGCACGAGCCTATCATTCCCGCACCGAAGCTGCGCAAAGGCGATGCGGCCCTGGGATAACATCTCCGGCCGGTCAGCCCCAATGGGTTGACCCGGAGCGCTTCCTGGCCGCTGCGCCGACGACTGTGGCAACGCTTCCGCTCGTCTCGACAACTACCACCCTGGAGGAAGCCATGAAGAGAAGAGAATTCGTCGGACGGCTCGGCGTCGGATCCGCCGCACTGATGTCGGTTTCGGGTGCCGCGGCCGCAACTGGAAAGCAGGATGAGCATCAAGAACACGAACACGAATCCAATCACGACGGGACGGCGACCAGCGCCACCGTCAGCTTTGGGGCGTGGCCGTCTGGCGGCGTCACGCCGTTGGACCGGTTCGCGCTGCCCACCGCTCCAGCCGCCCCCAACGTCCACGAGCTGTTTCCGAAGATGACCACGATCAAGGCGGGGAGCTCCGTGAACTTCATCGTGGCGGGCTTCCACCTGCTTGTGGTGTATGGCCCCGGCACGAAGTACGAAGACATCAATGCCGCCATGACGAGTCCACTGCCGGGCGCGCCGGCAGCGTTCCCGCCCGCGGTGGACGATCCGGTCAATCGCGTCTACCGGGGCCTGAACCCGTTTGGCGCCAGTCAGGACCGCGTCGAGGTCGTTCACTTCCCCGTGCGCGGCACCTACCTGGTGGTCTGCGCCTTCCTGCCGCACTTCAACGGCAAGATGTACGGCTGGGTCAAGGTCGTGCGGTGATTCGCTTCGCGCATGCCGGGGGCACGGCCCCCGGCGTGCGCTACAATGGTTGTTCCGGTGCTGACCGGAATCTCCACCTTGATATCCTTCGCCAACGTCAACAAACAGTACGGCCGCCAGCTGCTCTTCGTTGACGCGTCCTTCCAGCTGAATCCCGGCGAAAAGGTAGGCCTCGTCGGACCGAACGGGGCCGGCAAGACCACCATCTTCCGCATGATCATGGGCGACGAGGCCCCGGACGACGGCGACGTCACCGTGCCGAAGAAGCTCACCATCGGCTACTTCCGCCAGGACGTCGAGGAGATGTCGGGGCGATCGGTGCTCGATGAAGCGATCGCCGGCAGCGGCCGCGCCGGCCTGCTCCACCACCAACTCGAGGAACTCCAGCACGCGATGGCCGATCCGGCGCGCGCCGGCGAGATGGACAAGATCCTCGCGCGCTTCGGCGAAGTGCAGGAAGAATACGACCACCTCGGCGGCTACGCGCTCGAAAGCCAGGCCCGTGAAGTGCTGCACGGCCTCGGCTTCGACGACGACCGCATCGACGGCGACGTCGGCGCGTTGTCGGGCGGCTGGAAGATGCGCGTCGCGATGGCGCGCGTGCTGCTCGGCCGGCCCGACGTCCTGCTGATGGACGAGCCGACCAACCACCTCGACCTCGAATCGATCATCTGGCTCGAATCGTTCCTCAAGTCCTACGCCGGCGCGTTGTTGATGACCTCGCACGACCGCGACTTCATGAACCGCATCGTCTCGAAGATCGCGGAAATCGACGGCGGCGAGATCACCTCGTATTCGGGCAACTACGATTTCTACGAGCGCGAGCGGGCGCTGCGCGAGGCCAACAAGGAAGCCGCCTACGCGCGCCAGCAGGCGATGCTGGCCAAGGAGCAACGGTTCATCGACCGGTTCAAGACGCACGCCGCCAAGGCGGCGCAGGTGCAGAGCCGCATCAAGGCGCTCGACAAGATCGAAAAGATCGAGCTGCCCAAGCAGCGCGTGGTGGTGAACTTCGACTTCCGCGCGCCGCCCCGATCCGGCGACCAGGTGGCGGTCATCGAGGACCTCCACAAGTCCTACGGCAAGCGGGTGATTTACGACGGCTTCAACCTGACGATTCGCCGCGGCGAGCGATGGGCGGTGATGGGCAGGAACGGCGCCGGCAAGACCACGCTCCTCAAGATGCTCGCGGGCGCCCTGAAGCCCGACTCCGGCGAGGTGCGCCTCGGCGCCAGCCTCAAGATGGGCTACTTCGCGCAGCAGTCGCTCGACCTGCTCGATCCGGAGCTGACCGTCTTCGAGCAGCTGCAGAACGATTTTCCGCGCGAAGGCGTTGGCGCGTTGCGCTCGCTGGCCGGCGCGTTCCAGTTTTCCGGCGACGACGTGGACAAGAAGGTCCGCGCGCTGTCGGGCGGCGAGAAGTCGCGCCTGGTCATGGCGCGCATGCTGCTCGACCCGCCGAACTTCCTCGTCCTGGACGAGCCGACGAACCACCTGGACCTGGCGACCAAGGAAATGCTGGTCAAGTCGCTCGCGGCGTTTGACGGCACGATGATCTTCGTCTCGCACGATCGCTCGTTCCTGCGCGGGTTGAGCAATCGCGTGCTCGAACTGGGCGGTGAGACGGGCACCGACGCCCAACCGCACGCTTACCTGGGCAGCTACGTTGAGTACGTGGCGCGCACCGGACACGAAGCACCCGGTATTCACGCCTAATCCCGAAGCCCACTTGAGTTGCCGGTCGCCGCCTCCGCGGATGCCGGGCAACGCCCGGACGCGTTGCCGCCATCCTCAGAGGGACGCGGGAAATCGCACCTCGTTGATATGGAATGACTCTGTCAAATGGGCACACCAGTC